>JBBIUF010000036.1:0-25937 GCA_037440365.1 Chloroflexota bacterium | reverse complement strand
AACGATTGCGCCAAGCGGTTTCGTGTTATAATCTCAAAAACATTTGGGGAGACCGAAATGATTGGCGCATTTTTTGATGTGGACGGCACGCTCTACCATGCAAACATGTGGCGCGGACTGATGCAATATGCCAGCGCGCATGGGCGCAAAACGCGCGCGCAATTTTATTTTGCGCGGCACTTGCCGCTGTACTATTTGCGTAAATTAAATTGGATCAGCGAAGAAAATTTTCGCGCGCCCTGGGTGCTGAACCTGGGTATCCTAGTGCAAAATTGGAATGCCGCGCAAGGCGACACCGCGTTTCGCTGGGTCGCCGAGCAATACATCCAGCCCACCGCGCAGAACGATGTCATTGCGCGCCTGCACGCTCATCGCGCGCAAGGTCACGCGGTCGTCCTGGTTTCGGCGATGCTTGCGCCTACTTTGCGCGTGATCGGCGAAACGCTCGGCGTCACCGGTACGGTGGGCACCGAGATCGAATTTACGAACGGACGCTACACGGGACGTGTGTTACCGCCCGTCTGTACCGGCGAAGCCAAGGCGCAATTGACCAAAGAATTTTTGCGCGCGCGCAACCTGGACATTGACTTTGCCGCGAGCTATGCTTACGCCGATTCAATTAGTGATCGCTCGCTCTTTGACATGGTGGGGCATCCGGTCGCAGTTTATCCCGATCCGCAACTGGTAACTCTGGCGCGCGAGAAAAACTGGGAATTGATTGACACGCGATAGTTTCGTTGCCAAACATGCAAGCCATCCGCGCATCAATCAAAAAATTAGCGGCGATGCGTGTGATTCGTGGATACCATTAGGCAAACATTGCGTATCGTAAAAAGGTTGTGAAATGACTGAACGGATCGTCGTTGCGATTTCTGGCGCAAGTGGCGTCATCTATGGCATTCGCTTGTTGCAAGCCTTGTGCGCGCAACCCAATATCGAAACACACCTGGTCATTAGCCCGGCGGCAAAACAAACGATTGCCGCGGAAACGGATTGGGCGCTCAAGGATGTCGAGGCATTAGCGCATACCGTCTATGATGTGCGCCAAATCGGCGCGGCGATCGCGAGTGGTAGTTTTGCCGCGCGCGGTATGATTGTCATTCCGTGTAGTATTAAAAGTTTATCGGCGATTGCTACGTCGTATGCCGCCGATCTGATTACGCGCGCAGCGGATGTGACGCTCAAGGAAGGTCGTCCGCTCATCCTGGTGGTGCGCGAAACGCCACTGCACCTGGGTCATTTGCGGTTGCTGACCCAGGCGGCGGAAGCCGGGGCGATCATCTTGCCGCCGATGCCCGCGTTTTACGGCAAGCCGCAATCGCTCGACGATGTGATCAATGAAACGGTTGGGCGTGTGCTGATGCGGCTGGGTTTGGATAACACCCTGTTCACGCATTGGCACGGCTTGCACGATGCCGTTGCCCCAGCAGACGCGCGCGCGTCGCTCCGCGCGTTGCTCGCCGCGCAAACTACGCTGACGCTTGCGACGACGAACGCCGATGGGTCGCCCCATGCGTGCGATCTGTATTACGCCAACGCGGACGAATCTGCGTTTTATTTCTTGTCCGACCCCCAAACCCGCCACGTCGAAAATTTTTTGCGTGATGCGCGCGCGAGTGCGACCATTCACGGCGCAACGCGCGATTGGCAAGCGATTCGCGGCGCGCAGATCGTCGGCACGGCGCGGCGCGTGGACGACGCGGCAGAACGCGCGCGCGCGTATGCTCGCTACGTTGCCAAATATCCATTTGTGCGCCAGATGATCCCCAATGTTGACGCGCTGGGCTTGGTGCGCGAAAACCTGGGTGGCATCGAACTCTACCAACTCACGCCGCGCTGGGTGCGCTGGATTGATAACGCGCAAGGCTTTGGACACAAGGATGAATGGACATTGAGCCAGGAGTAATAGCATGGATCCAGCATTGATCGAACCCACCTCAACATTTTTGCGCCAACTGAAAAATCGGATTGACCTCTCGCGGATTCCGTTTAGCGACCGTATGGCGCGCATTCTCTTGTTTCGCGAAGGCGCGACGTTGCACATTCGACTGGCGGAGCGCTGGGAAAAACAGCAAGCCCAGGTTGGGCATTACCGCGAACGCTTGCCGATCGTGGACGCTGTCCAACTCATTGACGGCAACGGCGCCCCGTTGCCATTTACGCTCACGACGTATCCGCACGCGATCATTTTCGATACGCCGCTCGGCGCGGTAACGTGCGCGTTCGCCGATGCCGAGACGTTGTATTTTGCGCTACCGACGCCAGCCATCGGCATTCGGTTTACGGTGCAAGCGGAACGCGCCGAAATCGATCGACGTGGTGGTATGTTTCGCGGCGTGCGGAACACTGCCTGCACTTTTAATGTGCCTCTGCAACGCGCCGATCTAAACGAGACCGAACCTGGTTGGTGGCGCGCGCAATTCATCACGCGCGGCGATGCCAGCGATACCGATGCCGCCATGTTACTCAACATCAGCCCGCGGCTTGGTTTCAATCGTAGTATCGCGCCCGCCGCTGAGACCTTGCTCGCCGCGGAAAAACGCTGGCACGATTGGTTCGCCGCCGCGCCGCCAGTGTTGCCGCAATATCAAGCGCAGTATTATTATGCGTGGTGGGTCATGCGGTCGGGACTGGTCAGTCCGCGTTTTTACATGACGCGCGAAGGCATGACGCCCAGCAAAATTCATTATGTGGGCGCGTGGCAGTGGGACGCATTTTTTCACGCGCTCGCCTACCGCTATGTGGACACCAAGCTCGCCGAAGATCAAATTCGCTTGATGCTCGATCATCAACGCGCCGATGGCATGATTCCCGACGCGGTGCATGACGAAGGCATCGTCACACACCTGACATTTCCCGTCGACGCCGATGTGACCAAGCCGCCGATCCTGGGTTGGACGGCCTTGAAATTATACGAGACCAGCCAGCACCGCGATTTTCTCGACGAGATTTATGCGCCGCTCTGCCGCTGGAATGAATGGTGGTTTGAAAAAAACGACGATGACCACGACGGTATCTGCCAATACAATCACCCCTTTTCGTCCGGCTTGGATGATAGCCCGTTGTGGGACAGCGGCATGCCCATCGAATCGCCGGACCTGAACACGTATCTGTGTTTGCAAATGGATAGTCTCGCACACATTGCGCTCATCATTGGCGAGGACGCTGACGCCGAAATGTGGACACGGCGTGCGGACGCGATCGCGCAGAAAATGATCGAACATTTTTGGGACGCGGATGCCGGCGTATTTTGGGCCATGCGGCAGGGTCAACCGATCAAGGTGTTGACGCCCTTTAATTTGTTTCCGCTCCTGACCGGGCGGTTACCCCGCGAGATTGTCGAGCGGCTGATCGCGCATCTGAAAAATCCAGCGGAATTTTGGACATCCTTTCCCTTGCCCACCGTCGCGCGTTCTGATCCAAACTATGATCCGAATCAAATGTGGCGTGGGCCGACCTGGGTCAACGTCAACTATTTATTTTGTGAAGGTTTGCAACGCACCGGTTATGAATCTCTGGCGCGCGAACTACGCCAGCGCACGCTCGATCTGATTATGCAACATGACGACATCTTCGAGTATTATCATCCCGAAACTGGGATGCCACCACCTAAAGCCGCGCCGATTTTCGGCTGGACTTCGGCAATCTTTATCGATCTGGCCATTCGCGCCTCGAATGATGCAACCCAATGATTTAGGCGCAAAAAAGTCGAGACCGCCAACTGACTGGCGGTCTCGACTTTTTTCATCCCATTACTTGGCCAAGAGATTGTAATGCACTTGCGGCGCGCGCCGCTCGACGATTTGTTCTGCCGCGCGCGCGATTCGTAACAATTCATTTTCCTGCCACGCGCGGCCGATGACTTGCATTCCTACCGGCAGACCATCCGCGTCATAACCTGCCGGAAATGAAATCGCGGGCAAGCCGGTCAAATTGCCCAGCGTCACAAAACGCATAATCTCAGTCAGGGTGGTCAGATCGGATTCGCCCTTTGGTAACGCATCGGTTGGAATCATTGGCGCGGTCACGCCCGTCGCTGGCGTAATGATCGCATCCACTTGGTCTAACACTTGATTCAAGTGCGCCATCGTCCGCGTGCGCACACGTTGCGCTTGCACATAGTCACGCGCGGTGAACGCGCGCGCGAGTGCGAGATTTATTTGCACGTCCAAACCGAAATCGCCGCGATGTGCCGCATCATAGCGTTCCATCGCCGTCAGCATCTCGGTCGAGATCGTGATCACATGCGCGATGCGCGCCGCGTTCAACTCTGGAATTTCGACCTCGACCAGGCGCGCGCCCGCCTCCTCAAAACGCTGGACGAGTTTTTCACACGCCTCTACCATGGCGGGTGTGGCGTGGTTAAACCAGGACGAATAAATTCCAAATGTCAGTCCGCGCACGGTGCGCTCAAAACCATCGAGCGTGGGCGCGGGTTGGCGCACGGTGTTGCGATCGTGCGCGTCGGGTCCCGCCATGATCGCCCACGCGAGCGCGGCATCTTCCGCCGTTGCCGCGAGCGGACCCAGGTGCGCGACGCTCCAACATAACGGCGCGGCCCCGGTTTCACTCACGCGTCCGTAGGTGGATTTCAAACCCACAATGCCGCAAAACGCGGCTGGAATACGAATCGATCCGCCGCCATCTGCGCCGAGGGCAACCGGGCATAATCCCGCCGCGACTGCCGCCGCCGAACCGCTGGAACTGCCGCCGGTATAGTGCGCCACGTTGTACGGGTTGCGCGCGCAACCATGATGCGGATTCAACCCAGTGACGCCAATTCCGATCTCGTGCATGTTCGCTTTGCCGATCAACAATGCGCCCGCGGCACGCATTCGTGCCACCACCGTTGCATCCTGGGTCGCCGGTGTCTTGCCGAGAAATTTTGTGCCGACGGTCGTGCCATACGGCACTTGGTCCACCTCATCTTTTACGGCGACGGGCACGCCATCGAAAATGGACAGCGGCTTGCCGTCACGATAGCGTTGCGTCGAAGCGCGCGCTTGCGCCAGCACATCCTCTCGATTGGATTGGATGATCGCGCGCAATGCGGGGGTGCGCTTGTTGCTATCCTCAATCGCGGCTAACACATTATCGGCAACCTGGGTCGGTGTGGTTGCGCCCTGGCGGTAGGCGTCCGCGTAATCGCGCACGGTGGCAAACGCAAAACCAGGTTGGCGCGCGCGCGGCAAATCCGGCAAGGTCCTTGGATCACGCGGCGTGGTGCTAGCCAGGACGCCAGTATACGGCGCAAACGGGTGCATCGTCGGCGCTTCATCCACTTGCATTTGGCGCAATTGCGTGACCCCCGCGCTTTCCAGCAACGAACCGAGCAGAGCCCAATTCGTTGCCGAGCTAGACAAGAGCGTGGTGAACAGATTGAGCGCGCCGCCCGCAAGCCGCGGCAGTTTGACCGATTGGAGATCATAGTGATTGGCAGACTTGACCTGGCTCATTCAATTACTCCATTCTGCAATGAGATGTTGCCGGGTGGCGGCATCTGTCCATGTTTCGCCGCGCGCCACAATGCGGCGCGTTTCGCCCGGCGGTAAAATAAATTCGATGCGCGCATACGGCAAAGGATAATTGCCTTGCTTGCGCGCGCGCAATTCAACCTGGGTCGCCTCGGCCGTGAACGATAATTCGACGCGCGTGTATTCATCGCGCTGATAGCCGAGCGAAATACCGTCATCCTCGATCAACGTGAACGCGCCGTTTCCTGTGCCGGGCTGGGGAAACACAAATGCTTGCCGCACATCATCGGCTTGCGCGCCGACGTGCCGCATCACCTTGCCCATTGGCACAAGTCCGCCCGCGCGCACAAATAGGGGGCTGTGCTCGAGCGGCGCCTCAGCTTGAACCACTTGCCCGCCCGGATACCACTCGCCCGTGTACCAATCGCACCACATTTCATTGGCGGGTAAATAAACCGGGCGTTTTTTTGCCCCGGCTTGCAACACCGATGCGACGAGCAAATGCGCGCCGAGCATGAAATCGAATGAGGTGGTGTGGCAATTCACGTCGCCCGGAAATTCGTACACCATCGGGCGAATGATCGGATGTCCGGTTTGCGCCGATTCAAATAACAGCGAATAAAGATAGGGGATCAACCGATAGCGAAATTCAATCGCGGCGCGGACAATCGGCAAAACTTTGGGATACATCCAGGGTTCATTGACCGATTCGTCCCAGTGCCACGAATGAATCGTGAAACGGGGATGAAAAATTCCATTTTGCACCCAGCGCACAAATAATTCCGGCGAGGGTTTGTTACCGCCAAAGCCGCCGACATCGTGACCCGTGTTTGGCGCGCCGGACAATGAGAGTCCCAAGCCCATTGGAATATTGTACTTTAACGTGTTCCAGTTCGACACATTATCGCCTGACCAGGTTTGGGCGTAGCGTTGAATCCCAGGACAACCTGACCGCGAAAGCAAATACGGACGCTCATTCGGACGATACTCGGTTTGCGCTTCATACGAGGCGCGCGTCATCAACAAGGTTTGCAGTGGGCGCGCGTGGGCAATGTGAAACGGCTCGCCAAATCCGGCACAGCGCGCGGCATCATCCCAGATTTCAAATTCGTTATTGTCGTTCCAGGTTGACACGATACCGTACTCGAGCAATTGTTCGCGCACGTTGCGTTTCCACCATTCAAACGTGCGTGGATTTGTGAAATCGAGATAGGAACCTTGTCCGCCCCAAAAAGCCACGACTTCGGGCGCATCGGTTTCGGCTTGGCGGATGAATCCGCCGAACGCGGCGACCTCGGCATAACGCGGATGCGTCGTCAGCAGGGCTGGCTTGATGTTTGGTGCAAGTTTGATTCCGGCGCGCGAAAAATTTTCGACCATCGCTTTGGGGTCCGGCACGCGTGAGCGATCCCAGGTGAATACATTACGCTTTTCGTTTTCATCAAGCGTGTAGCCGGAGGACAAGTGAAAACCATCGCATGGGATTTGGTGTTCGGTGCATAGTGCGACAAAGTGTTTGAGTTGTTCCTGCGCGTCGGGCGCTTCCGTGTACGTCATCGTCGAGCCGAGATAGCCCAGCGACCAGCGCGGCGGTAAAATGGGACGACCGACGAGCGCGGAAAATTTTTCGACGACTTGGCGGATGCTGGGTCCATAGATCAAATAATAATCCAGGTCGCCCGCGTCGGCTTGGTAATGGCGATACCGTCCATGGTACGCATCGAGTTCGCGCCCTTGATCGAATACGCTGGTGGCGAGGTTGTCGTAGAACAAGCCGTAGGCAATTTGCGTGTCGGGAATGAACGTGATGTAAAACGGAAAATGTTTATAGAGTGGATCGGTTTTCTCTGCGTCATAGCGCAACGAGTCGAGATTGAGCATCCGCATCCGCGCGCCGGATTTATCCAACTCACCCGCGCGTTCGCCAAACCCAAAATAATGTTCGCTCTCGTGATGTTCGAGGTAATGCCGCACGCTTGTCCCGGCGCGATCATAGGCGTACGCGCGTCCCGCCAGATCGGCGGCGAGCGCGTTGCCTTGCGCATCATAGGTATTGATCGCAAAATTACCGAGTGTGATTTCCAACGCGAGTTGCTGGGTATGCACATGTACCGCGTGCTCGCCAATTTCGGTTTCAAACGACGGCAATGGAAATGGCGATAGATCATCGCGCATGCGACCTTCACGCGGCATGGCGCCGTCCTTGCCTACGACGAGCCAGGTGCGCTTGAACCGCGTCACGCCATCGGGAAACATTTGGACGCGAATCAGATCATCGGCAAGCACGCTGACTTGGAAACATTCGCCGCGCGATCCGTGGAACACGAGCGGATGCGTGGTTGCATCCACAAGCAAAACATTTTCTGGTCGAGTTAAACGCATTTGGAACAGCTCCGTCTAGAATTTTCGCATCCACCATTCCAGCGAACCCCAATAGTTGATCCGCCGCCATAAAACCAGCACCAGATATACGAGACCAAACATTGCCAGCATCAATAAAAGATAACTGAACCACACATTGATCACGATCACTTGAAAATGAATGTACTGGAGCAAGCGCAAAATCGTTTGTTGCACATAGTATGCCGTCAGTGTTAGCGTGCCGATTTGAATCAGAAACTGTCCCAGCCAATTTGAAAATTGCCAGCGTCCCAGCCCATATACAAATCCAACATACAGCGCCATGAAAATTCCAGAACGAAAGAGAATATCAGCCAAGCCCGCCCAAGGGGTTGGCATCAAACTCACACTCACGCCCAGTGTGGCGAAAATAGTGAACCCGGCAAACGCGATCGGACGCAGAGGCGAACGGGTTGATTCGCGCGTGGGGCATACACAGGCAAAGCCATAACCCAGCAGAAAATACAAAACCATTGGAAAAAAGGGAAAGAATCCCGTGACTTGAAAATTAAAACCCAGTGTCGCGGCAAGAAACAGCCCATACAATCCTGCGCCTAGCGCAAACCGATGAGGCGTAATCAAGCCGATCACGGCGAGCAGGATAAATGCAAACCCAATATCCTGAATCACGGTCCATTCGATAAAATAGTTACCCTTGGGGAAAATGCTCACCGCCGTCGCCAGCAAAAATAAAAATATGCCGCGCTTGAACAATTGGATAGGCGCATGACGGCGCAGAAAAAAACACGCGCCGGAACCTGCCAGGAAAAAAAAGAGCGGTGCAACATACCCGCCCATTACGTCAATCGCGCCCGTCAGCGGATCGATCGGTTGCGGGAAATAAATAAGGTTAGAGTGAAAGACAATCATCGCGGCGATATTCAAACCGCGCAAGACATCGAGCGCAGGGATCCGGCTGGACGAATTTGAAACGGTCATCGCGCCCCGTTGGTTGCCTTGCCGCCGACTTGAACGCGCACGAGCGCGACGACGGACAGCAAAAAGATAATTCCATAAATCGTAAACAATAATACATAGCCCAAGCCTGGCACCTCTGGCACACGCACTGTGAAATAATCGGCAAGCGGTCCGCCGATATATGCGCCGACCGCGCCCGCGCCTGCGCCCGCCAGATTCGAGATGCCCAGGTAGCGCCCCGCTTCATTTTTGGGCACGAGTGAAGTGCCGAGCGCCCAGTTCGCGGTATAGAACATGCCTGTGCCTGCGCCGATCAACGCGCCGCCAAGATTGATCGCGAGCATGTCGGGAATTGCCACGGCCACTGCCACGCCGAGTGCGGCAAGCACGCCGGCAAGCGCGACGGTGCGTTTGTGTCCGATGCGATCGGAAAGCCAGCCGCTGACAAGCGCAAAAATCAAAATCAAAATTCCAACGACCAGCAACAGATTCGCGGCGGGCGACACCGCTTTTTCATGCGGGAGGTTTAGGCGCCCTTGCAAAAAGAATACGATAAACGTCGAAATGTTGATCGCGCCGACAAGAAACGCGAGGCGATTGATCACCCACCAAGCGAAGGAAGGGTTTTGTTTCGCCGCCGCGCCAAGACTGATCTGCACGCTCACCCACACGCCCAGCGCGATCGCAATTGCCATCGCCGCGATACCTGCACTCCCCGCCAGGACGAGCGCAGTAGCCGTGTCGCGCACGCCATCGAGAATCGTGCTGAATGCTTTGATGCCTTCGCCGAGACCCAGGATGATGACAGTGAACAACGCGGTCATTACAAGCAAGCGCGCGAATGGTTGCCAATCGAGCGGCGGGGACTCGCGCAAAGGTTCTTCGCGCACGAGCATTGCCAGGATCATACTCAGGAGCAAAACGACGACGGCAACCAGGATGCCGCCGATCATATTGCCTGCGCCGATCATGCGCCCGATGGTGAACGAAACCAGGATCACCGGCAACGGCACTTCAAAGACGGCTTTGATTGCGGAAAAGCGCCCGCGCGCTTCTTCCGGCACGAGATCGGGAATCAAACCTTGCTGTGCGGCTTGCGCGGCGTTCGAGGATATTTGCATGAGGAGCGCGACGACGAACAAGAACCAAAAACCATCCCAGCCCGACAGTCCGGTCGAGAAACCGATCGCGGCGATAAAAACCAGGTTGACAAGCGAACCGCCAAAAATAAACGGGCGGCGGCGGCCCCAGCGCGACGTGCTGTGATCGGAAAGGATGCCCCAGAACGCTTGCGCGAGGAGCGCGACCATCAAACTCCATAACCGCAACGTGCCAAAGAACGTGCCTTTGGCTTCTTCGCCGACGAATTGCTGAATGAGCAATGGGTACACTAGCGGCGACAAGGTCTGGGACATGGTGGAGAGTCCGAGGTGATAAATATTAATCGTGGCGTAATCGAACCAGCGGAAGGATTGCTTCATTGCAGTCTCCTGGGTGTCTTGCGGAAATTGACAGCGGACAGGCGTGACGATTAAACCGTTGCGATTATACCACAACTTGACATTGCTCTATGACATATACCCTTGTCATTGCGAGCGAAGCGAAGCAATCTCCAATTTACTTGTTGAGGACTAGCAGTTTGCAATAACAACGGTTGTGCGCGAAACCTACCACGCGGGTCTGTTTCCTATGATATAAAATTGCAAGGAATTCCGAAAACGACATATACTAAATTGAACCTGAATGATTCTATTACGTTCGATGGCACGATAACCAAAGTGGATGATAGGTTCGGTTCTGGTCATCCGATACTTGCAGTCAAATCTACTTTATGAAATAGCCAAACTCATGCAGACCACAAGCGCGGCGGCGTTTGTCGAGGATACTGTCTTGAGCACGGCAGAGTGTTATGCATTGCGCTAAATACCGTCAGCTAAAAACCACGGCGCGATGTTCATCACATCGCGCCGTGGTTTTATTCATGGTCAAATGGTTGGTGTCACCACCGGAATCGTCGCATTCGCATACGGCAGGATGCCGATGCGCGCGCTCGGCGCAAGGTCGCGTAATGCAATCGCAAGCGCGGCATCAAGCGACGCGGAGCGCGGTAACAGACAGCGTTGTGCCAATTCAGCAGGCATGTCCGTGACAAACAGCACTCGCTCGCGCGAGGCGTCCCGCGAAATCATAAACGCCTTGTGCGCGCCTAACTGATAGCCCTCGCGCTGAAACGCTTCCAGCACTTGCGCGTGCGAATGTTTATCCGCGATCCATTTATCGTAATGCCCGCTCCCCGTGCCTTCAGAACACGCGCCACACAAAATCACCGTGCCGCCGGGGTTCGCGATCAACGTGGCGTGTGCCAACGCTTTTTGTGCCTGGTATAAATTCAAATCTTTCGGATGCCCGCCGGGCGACGTAATCACGAGATCGAATCGTTCAGCTACCTGAACGCGGTACAAATTTAACACCAGCGGCATGCCGAGTTGCATGACTGCGCGCGGTTCACCCGCAACGATATTCACGATGTCGTGATTCTCATTGATTACCGAGTTCAACGCAAAATGCACGCCGATCAAACTGCCGATCTCTTCGACATCCTGCCGCACCGGGTTATCGTCATAACGCGCCATGTTCGCGCGCGCGTCCAACATCATTGCGTGATTGCGCGTGACAGTCGCGCGTCCGCCCAAGCCGATTGCCGCGCATTTCACGCCGCCGGAAAAGCCCATGAATTGATGCGGCTCTAGATTGCCGAGCGCAATCCGCAAATCCGCTTGCGCAAAAATTCGATTCGTCACGATCGGCGTGCCGCGCGCGGTGACACCTAGGTCAACCAGACTGCTGGCGTCATCGCAATCATGGCTTACCACGCGATAACGCGCCAAAATTTCGGCGGGCAAGACGCTGGCAAACTCAGCGGGGCGCATCGGCGGATGCGTGCCAGTGGCAATGACCAGCGTGATCGCCTCTGCCGGAATTCCTAAATCGCTCAAGCGTTGCAAGAGCGGCGGCAGTAACACATCGAGCGGAACTGGGCGCGTCTTGTCATTGATCGCAATTGCGACGGAACGCGCGCGCGCAAAATTTTCTAGATTGACTGTGCCGGCTGGTTGCGCGAGCGCAGCGTTCACCGCGCGCGTGGGATCAGCGAGCGGCGGAATTTTTGCGGGCGCAAGAACCTGGGTTTGAAATGAATCCGGGATTGAAAAATCGAGATGGGTTGCGCCGTAGGGGATGCGATACTGTGCCACGTCAACTCCTGTGTGCAAACGAAGACCAATGGCCGCTGACGAAATGTTTGAGCGTTGGTCTTCCGTCGCTCCTTACAAGCCAAACGCCAAAATCAAAGTGATACTCACAACGGCCAAAGTTGTGGCGACACTCAATCCCATGATGAACGGTTTGACGCCGATCGTGCGCAGACTCGCGATGTTCGTGCCAAGCCCGACGGATGCCAACGCGGTCAGAATTGCAAACTGGGCGACATCATCGAAAAATTTTAGTCCCGCGGCGGCAAATTGTAAATTGCCGGGATTGCTGGTGTCTTGCGGCAACACACCGGCCGCGACACCGAGTGTGCGCACGAGCGAGAGCGCGAGAAAACCCAGGACGAACCAGGGCACAAGTTTGCCGAGTGTCATCTTGGGCTGGGATTTGTCGCTGGCGGTTTGACTGCGGTTGTACACCAAGCCAATCACTACGATCAGTGGTGCCATCAGCGTGTTGCGGGTCAACTTGACGACGGTGGCAATGTTGAGCGCCGCCGCGCTGTACGCCGCGCCGACGGCGACAACCTGGGATGTGTCGTTGACGGCGGTGCCAGCCCACATGCCAAACACGCGATCACTGAACGCAAATGCTTGACCGATGAGTGGGTAAAGCACCACGGCGAGCAAGCCGAACAGCGTGATCGTCGCCACGGCGAAACTGACATCTTCGTCTTTGGCGTCAATCACCGGCGCGGTTGCTACAATCGCCGAGTTGCCGCAGATCGCGGTGCCGACGCCAATCAGCGTGGCGAGGCGCGGGGGCAGGTTGAACGCGCGCCCGACGATGTACGCGAGCGTGAGCGCAAGCGTGATACACACGAGTACGAGTAATAACGCCGAAGCGCCGATTGCGGCAACGGCTTGCAGACTCAGGCGCAAGCCGAGCAAAATAATGCCCAGGCGCAAGAGGCGGTTGAGCGCAAACTTGATGCCCGGTTCAAGCGCCGCGGAAACGCCGAACGTATTGCGAATGTACAAACCCAGCACCACCGCGACCAAAATTTCGCTAATCACTTTGTTCAGGGTGGGTCCCGGGATCAGTCCTTGCATAAAGCGCGCAACAATCGCGACCCCGATCACCAGATTCAAACCGGGAAAAGCGGGAGATAATTCCTTGCCGATTTTTTTCCATTCAGCAATGAGAGCAGACATGCGACTCCATTCAAAAAGACGAAAGACGGAGGACGAAAAACCACGTTTGCTTTGTCCGCCGTCTTTCGTCCACCGTCGAGATTTTACGCGCTTCGATACAATTTGGTCAACACAAATTCATTGTGCCGCAGTGTTTCCGCCGAAGTCAAGCGACCATTGATCGTGCGCTCCAACATTTGAAGCGTCGCGTCCGCCGCTTGATCAAGGTTCATTTCCATCCGCAAGATGCCAGTCAAATCCACGTCCACATGTTCGGCCATGGTGGATACGGTGAGCGGATTTGCAGACAGTTTGATCACCGGGATTACGGGGTTGCCGATAATGTTGCCTTGCCCGGTCGTGAAAAAGTGGACGACGGAACCCGCCGCCGCACACAATGTCACCATTTCGGCCGCCGCGCTCGACGAGTCCATGAACGAGAGACCTGGTTTGCGCGGCTCAATCGCCGGTTCTAGGAAATCCACAATTTTGCAACGTCCGGCTTTTTGGATATTGCCCATTGCTTTTTCTTCGATGGTCGTCAAGCCGCCGCGAATGTTGCCTTCGGTCGGTTGCGAACCTAGTAGGGAAACGCCCTGGCTCTCAACCAGGTTCTGATAATCGTCAAACGCCGCTTTGAACTGCGAACCGATTGCCGGTGTGGCGCATTGTTGCATGATAATGTCTTCGCCGCCGGTCACTTCGGTTGTCTCGCCAAAGATCAACGTTGCGCCCGCATCCGCGAGACGTTCAAACGTGCGCCCAACGGTTGGGTTGGACGCGAGTCCCGAGGTCGTGTCGGATTCGCCGCATTTGGTGCTCATCGTCAATTGCTGAACGGTGAACGGTTCGCGTTTCAGTTCGGTTGCGTATTGCACAAACTCTTTGGCTTTGCGCGACGCCATCTCGATTGTTTTGAGATCGCCATAGCGTTCGATGCCAAATCCAGCGACGGGCTTGCCGGTTTTCGCAATTTCTTTGACGATGCGATCGGCCCAGTTAGGCTCAATGCCGATCACAATCGCGGCGGCGCAGTTGGGGTTGCGACCTTGTCCCGCGAGCGTGCGGAAGGTCAATTCCAAGTCTTGCCCGAACTGCAAACGTCCGTACGGATGCGGCAAAGCCAATGTGCCGCGAATGTTGTGCGCGACGGCTTCCGCCGCCGCATTCGACAGATCGTCCACCGGAATAATTAGGACGTAATTGCGCACGCCAAAGCGTCCATCGGGTCGGCGATAGCCAGTAAATTTCAAATCGTGTGGCGTGATCATTATTTCCACCTTTTCGTTTTGAGATTGTGCGTGTGCACGTGCGCGCCACGCGCCGCGTTTTGCGTTGCCAGTCCGATCGCGCGCCCGTACTCAATCACATCCTTGCCTTGCACCAATTCACGCATCGCCACTTTGTGCCCGAGCGGCACATCCGTGACGAGCGTAACCTCTGCCACAAATTGACCTTCGAGCGTCAACGCGCCGACCGCTTCGCCGAGTTTGAGATCGCGGACCGCCACGCCGACATCGTCAGTCGTTTCGTGCATCAAAATTCCATGAGCCATGCTTTCCTCCTTGGGGAATTTGGGATTGTTGACTTTCGATCTAGGATTTGAAAATTTTCCAAGTAATGTTTCGCGAGCCAACTTTTGTTTCGTTGGCGCGCAATCGTGTGCCATCAAATAATTCAAATACGGCGGACTGGGTTGGATCAGGATATAACCAGGCTTCAAGGTCATCGGTCAACGAACCGACCTGAGCCGTTGTCCCTTGATCGAATGTGTCAAACGCTTTGACGAAACGCGGCACAATAAACCCGCGCCGCAAAAAGATCGGCGTGCGGCCCAACGGTGCATCCACAATGATTTTCGTTGCGCCCGGCACCGCGCGATTTGCTTGCACATCCCACCATTCGCCGGGCGGCAAGAGTACCGCGCGTTGCGTTTGACCCGCGTGGATCACTGGCGCAACGTAGAGCGCATCGCCCACCATCCACGCATCTTCAATGGCGTACAGTTCCGCGCGCTCACTCCAGATCAATGCGGGATGCCGAATGATCGGTATGCCATCGCGTGTCGCTTGTTGTGCTAGCGAATACCAGTACGGAAACAGTTTAACGTGTTCCTGGGACAGCGCGCGATAAATGTCCACCGTTTCGTCGTCAAACTTCCACGGCTCGCGATTGCGCCCGATCGGTCCGCCGTGCGCGCGCATCAAGGGTGAATACGCGCCGACTTCCGCCCACCGCAAGTACAATTCCTTGGTCGTGATGGGCGCGAACCAATCGTACCAACCGCCCACATCGGAACCATGTACCGGAAATCCGCAAATGGATGCGTTGATCATTGCGCGCACGGCGGCGGGTAAACCATCGCCATCGTCCCAGTCCGTGTCCTGGTCGCCGGGCCATTGCGCCGCGACAAATCTCTGCGATCCCGCATAACCTGAACGTGGATATAAAATAAAATCGTTGCCGAGAATACTGTGCGCCGCGCGTTGCATTGCTTGACAATAGATCACCGGATACGCATTGCGCATCGCCAAGCCAGATTGCCCATTGTAAAACAGCGCGTCGGGCGGGATCGATTCGGCGTAATCCGTCATCACGCCTTGAATGCCGCGCGCGTGAAATGCTTGCGCGACAATGTTTTGATGCCATGCCGATGCGCGCGGATTGGTGTAATCCACGACAGTCGCGATACCGTGAAAGATGCGTTGCTGGTACGGCAAGCCAAGCCGGTTCCGCATAAAGTAACCGTTCCGCACACCGGTCTGATGCGTGGGCGCGCCCGCGTTCATATACGGAAAATGCCAAACGTGAACGCGATAGCCATTGTCGCGCGCGGTCTTGACTAGCTCGTCAATCTGGGGCCACCACTGCTTGGAAAATTCGTACGAGCCGCGAATGGTTTGCCAATGTTCGATGCCGACCTGCGCGAGTGGAATTTCGAGTTCCCGGAATTTGCGAATGTCTGTGCGCACATCGGTTTCGACGACCGCGCCCGTATTGGTTTTCCACGGCAAGAAGGACCACGCGGGCGGCGTGTCACTGCGCCCCGTGAGCGAGGTGTATTGTTGAATGACTTGGAGTGGCGTTGGACCAGCGCAGAGGAACAAGTCGAGTTGGTTGTCGAGAACAGTTAAACGCGCGATGGAGGCCGAATCGTTGCGGTCAACGGTTGTTGGTCTGGCGTCGCTCTTGAACCATGAGGGCTGGTACGTGTTCCAAAACAATCCCGCGCTTGCGCCCTGCTCGCGCGCGAGCAGGGCAAACGGCACGGGAAAGCCCGTGCATGGTTCGCCATTGGGGAACGACCCGCGCGCGCCATATAATTTTTTCGCCAGCGGATACAACCAGGGCGCACGTTGCTTCATCCATTCATAGCCCACGCCGCCTTCTTCGACTAGGAAATATGTTTCTGCGCCGCGCTGATCAACTTGGTTAAAGCGTTGACCGAGACCCAGGATGTGCGTGTCGGCGGCAAGTTTGAATGCGAGTGATGAATGACAAAGCAGGGCTGACGTATGATGAAATTCGATGCGAAGAATTTCGGCGGAGTGAAACGTCACGCGCAACGTGGCGTTGTCGAAATGCAGAATCAGGGTGTGATTGAGCGTCTCGATGCGCGCGATGTGTGAGACCGGCGCACTCGCCGCGCGCCATTTCGTTTTCATTGTATTGCCCGTGTACAATACCGGCAACGCAATGATTTGGTGCAAAAGCCGATCGCGCGTCAAGCCATTCGCCGCGAGCTCGAGCAGAATATCGCCGTCGAGATTCACGACGCGGAACGCAAAGGGATCGTGTTGAATTTCAACGCGCAACTGGGACGACGCCATCAGCGCATGAGTTTTGTCTACTGTAATCGTCGGCTTGAACGCCAGCGCATCGCCAACCACAAGCGGCGGCGGGTCCACGGCGTCTGCATTCTGCGCGGGCTTGAGCATCCACGCAGCAACCAGCGCAATGAAAGCGATCGCGGTGAGCGCGATGACGAGACTCTCAATGCCGTTCAATTCGCTCGCTTTCCAAATCCAGCCGACGGGGGGATGCGCCACAAGCAAGCGCGCGAATTGATCCATTGTCCACACCAATAACCATGTAGAGACCGCCGCGTGGAGCAATGAACCCAGGACTGGAATGGTGCGGAGCACAAACGCGAGCGCGCGTAACCCAAAAACTACGAGGGCAATCAATAACGCGGGAACGAAAATTGCAGGCATGAATGACAGCGCCAAACCAATTGCGGAATCATAATCTGCTGTGAGCGCGATACTCGTCAACCCTAGCGCCGAAAAGGTTGTGGCAAGCCCTAGCAATACGACGACAATCATGCGCCGCGCGATCAAGCCATAATTGGGAAAGCGAATCACGGTGTTGGTCAAGTAACTGTGCAAGACCGCCGCGAGGAGTGACGTCACAATCCACGCCGGAATGAATCGCAAGGCGCGCGCCATCGGATCCGCGCGCGGTGACATGGGCAGGAAGCTTAGCACAAGCATCGCAACGAGCAAGCCGGTGCAAACATCCAACACGAGCACCGCCCAATAGCGCGGCGCAGGTTTTGCGCCCCAGCGTACCGCGCGCAAATTACTCTCGCGCTCAAAGGGTGTGAAATGTTGAAAGTAAATGAGCGCGGTTTGGAAAAGCGTAATGAGCAAGAAAAGGATAAATAGATTCATGGGAAGATAGGGGACGCCGCGTGTGGCAGACGAACGTAGATTTTGATTATGATCTACGTTCGTCTACATCCGTCTGCGTTCATCTGTGTTCTATTTGATTGTCAACGGAATCTTTATGACCCGTGCCAGCATTTGCAACTCTGGCATGATTTCGCCGTAAGCCATGACGAGATGATGCTCCCAACCATTCGACAAAATTTCGTCAAGGAAGGCAACTGCATCGCTGTCGAACTTGACGCGTGAGAGCGTGCCGCGCACTTCCATCTCCGTGGCGAGCGCGGTTGCCGTCGTCGCGAGCATTCGCAGATGGTGCCCATCGTCGCCCAAGCGCAATAACGTCACGCGACCTGGTTTCAACCCAAAGCCCGCCGTCACTCCTTTGCCGCCTGCGAAATGCGAAAACAAATGTTTCTTTTGTTTTGGATCGGCGAGCCCCACTGGACCGCAACCTCCGTGCCACATTACGCCCGTGTTCGACGCTTGATCCACGGAAACAAAATCGGTGAGGAATGGGTGGATGCCGGTCAAGCGGCGCGCGATGAGTGTTGTGAGCGTGCCCATGATGTCGCCTTCGCAACCGGTGTAAATGCCGCGATCATTCAGAATCGAAACGACGCCGCACCCGGCAATGCCGTATGCCTCGACGAGATCGCCCCAGCACTTTAATGTCATCGCGTCGAATTTATTTTCGGCGGCAAACTCAGTCAACGCGATGACGAGCGCGGCGAAGAGATCGCCTTGCCGCGCGCTGACTTCAACCACATCGTCGAATTGCTTGATGAGCTCAACAGACGCCGCGTGCGCGCGATCTTCCGCCACCGCTTTGGCTTTGGCGACGAGAATTTGCAAGCCGACATCCACCACTTCGACGCCGGTTGCGCGACGCAACGCAAGTTTGTCTACCGCGAGATCGTCAAAGCCGGGCGCGTGTCCGCCGATAAACGCAATCCGCAGTTGGCGCAGATCGCGCACGATACCTGCGACGCTGGCAAAGCGCACAATTTCTTCGACGGCGCGCGGATCGTCATGCGCGGTATACTGCGCTGTTGGGCGATGTCCCAGTTTGTACAGATTGCTCGCGTTGGTGTTTGCGCCGACGAGCGAGTTGAGCCGCAGTTTGCCGGTTTGCTCTAGCGGCTCGTGCCACGCCCACAGCATCAACGGCAGGGAGGCAAATTCTTGCGCAAGCCGCATGGCGAGACCGCCGAGGGCAAACGTGCCGCTGATGATCACCAGCGCGTCAATTTGTTTTGCGCGCAGTGCGGCAATCGCCGCATCGGCATCCGGCGCTTCGATCACTAATTTCTCAATCGCGCACAACTCAACCCCGTCGAGCTGGCTCATGGTCGCGCGGGTCTGCGCGTACCATTGTTCCGCGAGCGGCGCTTCAAACGTGAGTCGCGCGAGACAAACGAGACCGAGGCGGGTGGGGGAAGGATTGATAAAAGACATTTGCATTTCCATTTCAAAGGATGAAGGATGAAGAAAAATACCGATCGTATTTCATCTTTCATCCTTTATCTTTTATTGGTATGGTGTGGCGTCCCAGTTGTCGCTGAACAACTTGAGACCCTTGGCAGTGTACGGATGATCGAACGATTCCTTGTACACATCAAACCCAGCCGTGACAATGTCCGCGCCCGCGATCCCCGCCTCGACGATCTGGCGCGCGTTGCGAACCGCCGCGACAAGAATTTCGGTTTCAAAATCGTAATTGCGATACAGCTCGACGGTCTCGGCGACCATCTCTGACGTTTCCTCGCCGTTCGATTCTTTCCAGCCGATAAACATCGACATATAGGTTGCGCCGAGACGCGCGGCTTGGAGCGCTTGCGCCGCCGAGAACACGAGCGTGAGGTTCACGCGAATATCTTTTTCGCGCAACATCCACAACGCTTTGAATCCCGCTTCGGTCGCGGGAATTTTGATCACAAAATTTTTGGAAAGCGCCGCGAGTTTCACGCCTTCTTCTACCATGGCTTCGGCGGTGGCGTGGTGCGGATTGACTTCGACGGAGAGCGTCTTGTCGGTCCCTTCCAGCATGTGGGCGATTTCTTTGATCACGGTAATAAACGGCTTGCCGCTTGCGCGCACGTGGCGCGGATTGCTGGTTACGCCGTCAATGTTCCACATGTCGAGCGCGTACTTGATTTCATCGGTTTTTGCACTGTCGAGAAAGAATTTCATTTCAACTCCTTGTTATATTGCCAGGCGAAAATGCCTTTGCAGATTTGAATCGGTCCATTCTTGTCCGCGCGAATCGATGCGGCGAGTTTCACCGCGTGGCAAAATAAATTCAATGTGGGTATACGGCAAGCGATAGTCGCCGCTCACATGCGCGCTCAACGCCATCGAATCAGGTTTCGATTCGACGCGCATTTGCACACGCGCATACTTGCCTTGTTGATAATCGAGCGTAACGCCGTCATCTTCGATGAGATCGAATGTGCCGTGACCCTGGGTCGGGTGCGGAAAAACGTAAACTTGGCGCACGTCGTCGGGTTCCGCGCTGACATGTTTCATCGCTTTGCCCATTGGAATCATTCCACCCGCGCGCGCCAAAAGCGGATTGCGTTCCAGCGGTGCATCAACAACGATCTCTTGCCCGCCGTGATGCCATTCGCCCGAATAGAAATCGCACCATTCTTCATTCGACGGTAAATAAACCCGCCGCGTGCGCGCGCCTTCTTCAAACACCGAGGCGATGAGCAGATGCGAGCCGAGCATATAATCGAACGATTCGGTGTGACAGCGCGCATCGTGCGGGAATTCGTAAACCATCGGACGAATGATCGGATGCCCTGTTTGCATCGCCTCAAAGAACAACGAATACAAATATGGCATCAAACGATAACGGAACTCGAACCCCGCGCGGATGATCGGCAGAATATCGGGATACATCCACGGCTCATTCACCGAACCGTCGAGATGCCACGAGTTCATCGCAAAGCGCGGCTGTAGCGCGGCGTTTTGCACCCAGCGCACAAACAGTTCGGGCGATGGCATAAACCCCGTAAACCCGCCGATGTCGTGTCCCGTGTATGGCATACCCGAAAGTGATAAACCCAGCCCCATCGGAATATTGTATTGCAACGTTTCCCAGGACGACAGATTATCGCCCGACCAGGTTTGCGCGTACCGTTGCGTCCCAGGACACGCCGAGCGCGTCAACAAATACGGCCGCTCGTTCGGACTAAATTCGCGTTGCGCTTGGTACGATGCTTGTGCCATCAACAGCGCTTGCAATGAACGCACCATGCTCACGGGCAATGCTTCGCCGAATCCGTAACACCGCGCATCGTCGTCCCAGATTTCGTACTCGTTGTTGTCGTTCCACACTCCCAGGATGCCGTACGTGAGCAATTGCTCGCGCACATTTTGTTTCCACCAGTCGAATGTTTTTGGATTGGTGAAATCGAGATACGACGCATCGCCGCCCCAAAACATGCTGATCTCTGGCGCGTCGCGCTCCGACGATTTTACAAAACCGTCGAACTGCGCGACCTCGCCGTAACGCGGATGCGTGGTCAGCATCGCGGGCTTTATGTTTGCCGCAAGTTTAATGCCCGCTTGCGCGAAATTTTCAACCATCGCGTTCGGATCGGGAAAACGACTGCGATTCCACGTAAACACGTTGCGTTTTTCGTTTTCGTCGAGCGTGTAACCCGACGCTAGGTGAAATAGATCGCACGGAATGTGATGCTTGTCGCAGAGCGCGACAAATTTCTTGAGCTGTTCTTGCGCGTCGGGTGCGTCAAAGTAGGTCATCGTCGTGCCGAGATAACCTAGCGACCATCGCGGTGGTAGCGGCGCACGGCCGATCAGCGCGGAGAATTTTTCCACAACCTCGACGATGCTAGGACCGTAGATCAAATAATAATCCAGGTCGCCATCTTCGGCTTGATAGGAGCGATACGGCGTGTAATAGTTATCGATCTCGCCGCCCATTTCAAATGTGCTGGTGGCGAGGTTGTCGTAAAAGAGACCGTATGCAATTTGCAATTCGGGAATAAAAGTGATGTAGAACGACCAATGCTTGTAAAGCGGATCGGATGTGCGCGCGCTATATCCCAACGCATCGAGGTTTAGCATTCGCATTCGCCGTTTCGATTTGTCGATTGCACCCGAGCGTTCGCCGAAACCGTAATAATGTTCGCCGCGGCGATGTTCCATATAGTGATAAATCGATTTGCCTGCGCGGTCGTACGCATACGCGCGATCCAATAAATCGGACGCGAAAGGTTGACCATTGACGTCCGACCAACTGAGCGCAAACTTGTCGAGCGCAAGATCGATTTGCAATTGTTGCGTGCGAACGCGCAAAGAATTTTCGGCGCGCTCGATTTCGAAATGCGGCAATCGAAACGGCGATAGGTCATCCCGGCGGCGACCTTCGCGCGGTACGGCGCCATCTTTACCGACGACCGTCCAGGTTCGATTCAACCTGGGTTTACCATCGGGAAAATGTTCGACACGAATCAAATCATCGTCGAGAATAGAAACTTGCAAACCTTCGCCGCGCTCGCCCGTAAACACGAGCGGATGCGCGGTAGAGTCCATTAACTTGACCTGGGTAAGCTTTGTGAGTCGCAAATTATTTCATTCCTGTGGTCGCAATGCCTGACGTGATGTACTTTTCCAAAAACGCAAACACAATCGTAATTGGCAACAACGTCAGCACCGTCATCGCGAGAATGTAATTCCATTGCTGATTCAATTCACCTTGAAAGGCATTCAACCCGACCTGCAGGGTAAACAATTCCGATTTGCTGACGACGATGAGAGGCCAGAGAAAATCGTTCCAGCGCCACATCACGGAAAAGATCGCCAACACGGCAAGCGCGGGACCTGCCAGCGGCAAAATGATTTGCGAATAGATGCGCCATTCGCTTGCGCCGTCAATGCGCGCCGATTGGATCAGATCGTCGGGGATGGTGAGCATGTATTGGCGCAGTAAAAACACGCCGGTTGGCGTTGCCGCGCCGGGAATGATCAAGCCCCAGAGGTTGTTTGTCCAGCCGACTTTGGCGATGACGAGAAAGGCGGGGATCAAAATGACGGAGACGGGAACCATCAAGGTGCTGATGATGATCAGAAAAATCGCATCGCGTCCGCGAAATTCATACTTGCTCAACGCGTACGCCGCCATGCTGTTGATCAGCAACGTGATCAGTGTTGCCACCACGGTGACAAAGACTGAATTTTGCAAATAGGTCAAGAATGGAAAATTTTCGACCGCGCCGACATAATTGTTCCATTCAAAATAAATCGACTTGGCTGGCGTGCGTTGAGTCAATTTGATATCGATCGGATCGCCCTGGGGATTGGCAGGATCGATCATGCGCGCGCCAATGCCGACCTGGGAGATTTGCGCCAAGCGACGCACCGAGCCATCCGCCATTTTTACATCGTACAAATCGAGCGGCTTGGCATAGCCAGGGAGGGTGACGGTTTCGGATTTGTATGGGAGGAACGACGGCGGGAATTCATACAAACTTGACAAGGGCTTGAACGATGACATGACGAGCCAGACAACAGGCCCGAACATGACCACCACTCCAACGATCAAGTAGGTATAAGTGATAATGTCGGTCAGATCGAATTTTTTGCCGCCGCGACGACGGGTCAGAAAATTGAGAATGCTATTGGTTTGCCCCATGCTTTGCTCCATTTCCGAAGGATGAGTTTTTTCGTCTTTCATCCTTCATCTTTCATCCTGCGCTTACGCCGCTTCTTGCCGGCGTTGGAAAATCAATTGTCCGACGGTTAGAACTAACAAGACGATTGCAAGGAGCAACGATGCCGCCGCCGCCATGCCGTAATTTTTGAATTCGAACGCGGTGCGATAAATGTATTGGACGATGTAGAGTGTCGCCGTCCCAGGTCCACCATTCGTCAGCACAAACACTTGATCGAATACCTGCACCGCGCGAATGAGCGCGAGGACTAGAACCACCGTCATCGTCGGCATAAGCAAGGGCAACGTCACATTCCAAAACGTGCGCCACTTGCTCGCGCCGTCCATCGAGGCGGCTTCGTACATTTCTTTGGGAATGGCTTGCAAACCCGCGAGCAAAATCAGTGTAAAGAAACCCATCTGCGCCCAAATGCTGATGGCAATCACCCAGAATTGCGCCCAGTTCGCATCGAGGAGCCAAGGCACCTTGTCCAGTCCGATCGAAACGAGAAAGGAGTTCAGCAGACCGTTTTGAGCTTGGAGGATCCATTTCCAGATCAACGCGACGACCACGGGCGAGAGCAAAACGGGGTAAAAGAACATGGCACGGAAAAAGCCGCGCCCTTTGATATCACGGTTGAGCGCGAGTGCGGTGAGCAGGGAAAACAAGATGATAAAGACGACTTGGAAGATGACAAACACGGTGGTATTCCGCGCGCCGCGCCAGAATAAATCTTCGGAACAAGTGTTGACACTGAAGAAATCTTGGCACGTAAAAATTTTTTCAAAGTTGGCGGTGCCGACGAACGGACGGTTTTCCAAAAGGACCGAACTGCCGCTGGTAAAGCCATAATAAAAATTCAGGAGCATGGGGATCAAAATGAAAATACCGAAAATCAATAGATTGGGCAAAACAAAAATATATGCCATACGTTTATACCCAATCAATTTCTGGAGCGGAGCTAGGATATAGTCGACCAAGCCCATCAACCAAAGAAAAGGCATGAGGAAGAAATCGCCCAAGGAGCGAGAGGGTTGAGCGACTGGCGATTTGCCGGATTGCATAGCGCGCCTCCATTTTTGTAGGGGCGGGATAGCCCCGCCCCTACGAGACACATTCACACTTATTTTTTCAAAGCCGCGGCGGCGTCATCCATTTTTTGCTGAACTTTCTTGATGGCGTCGTCGAGCGACAATTCACCGGTGAGCACTTGGGTCAAACGATCGCGAAGTTCGGGATTGAGGGTTTGTCCCAGCGCGTTGAATTGCAAATAGTACGATTCGGGCGTTAGTTTGCCGATTTCTTTCAAAAAGACATTCATTGCCTTGTTCTGGGTTGGGTACGTAATCCCCTTTTTCGACAAGCTCAAGGCACCCGGCAGGAAGAGCGATTTCGCCGAAAAATCTGACAACACATCGTCGCTGGTGAGGAAATCGACGAGTTTGCCCACTTCTTTCGGATACTTTGTCGATTTGAACGTCACGAGCGCCGCGCCACCTGGCATGCCCGTCGAGCCGCAATCGCCGTAGGGATTCGGAACTGCATCCCATTTGAACTTGTTGCCGATCGCTTGGTCGAATGCGCTGACCTGCCAGTTGCCGGAAAAGTAGAACACGAGTTGACCGTTGGTGAAATCGGTGTTGCCAGCGGCATACGTTCCGCCACTGCCCATCCAAATGCTGGGATCGGTGAGTTTATTCTTGTGCCAATCGATCAACATATTCGCGGCAGTGCGCAAACCAGGTGAATCCACCGTGAATTTAGTGTCGTTCAAACCGTTGACATAGTGCGCGCACATTCCCAGGGACGGACCCCACAAGCGGTGACCACTGCGATCGATCGCGAGGGCAAAGGGGGTGTTGGTGGCTTTGGCGACTTTGGTCGCGGCGTCGATCCACTGTTGCCAAGTGACTTTGTCGCTCGTGTCACTGGGAACTGGAACCCCGGCTTGCTCGAACAACGTGCGGTTGATGAAAGGTCCGCTAACCGTGAACTGGGTCGGGAAACCGTACAATCCAGTCGTGTCATCGGGTTTGCGAAGCGCGCCGAGGAACGCGGGCGACCAGTTGGCTTCCCACGCGGCGGCGTTGCTCAAGTATGGTCGCAGATCAAGGAAATAACCTTGGAACTGGGCGAGGTTGGTCACGCGCGCGAGATCGGGCGCTGAACCAGCTTCGACTTGCGGTTGTAAAATGGTGTTAAGGTTGGCATAGGGCACCACGTCCATCTTGACAGTAATACTAGGATTCGCGGCTTGGAACTTGTCCAATTCGGCGCGCATGACGTCGCCTTCGTTACCATCGTTGTACCACATCATGCGAAGTTCAACTTTTTGCGCGGCTGGTGCGGCAGTCGGCGCCACGGTTGGCGCGGCGGCGGCGGCATCCAAGT
>JBBIUF010000035.1:0-37096 GCA_037440365.1 Chloroflexota bacterium | reverse complement strand
ATGGCACACGTTCAAATGTATTGGCGCGCGACTTGAAGCACGTGCCGTCACGCGCAAGAGTTTCTTGCGGACCAGCCAGTTCAAACCACAGTGCGCGATTTTTTCAAGCAACCGTTCACGGCAGACGAATTGCGCGATTTGTTTCGAACGCTGAAAATTTCGCCGCGCGTTGCGCTCTCGACCAAAAGCCCGTCGTTTCGCGCGCTGAACGTCGCGCCGGAAAAATTATCAGACGCGCGGATTATCGCGTTGATGGTGCAAGAACCGCGCTTGATCAAACGTCCGTTGATTGTAGTGGATGGCAAACTGGTCATTGGATTTGATCGAAATAAAATTGACGAGGTGTTGAAATGAACGTTGCAGTCATGGCGGCAGGCGGCTTGGGATCGTATTACGGCGCGTTGCTGGCAAAGCAAGGTCACGCCGTCACCTTTATTGCGCGCGGTGCGCATTTGCAAGCGATTCGTGCGCATGGCTTGATGGTCAAGAGTATTCACGGTGATGTCACCATTGCGCCGGCACAGGCGACCGACGATCCGGCGAGTGTTGGCGTAATGGATTGGGTTTTGTTTGGTGTGAAAACATATGACAATGAAGCGGCGGCACGCGCCATGTTGCCGCTGATCGGCGCACATACCAACGTCGTCACATTTCAGAATGGCGTGGACAATGCCGATGTGATTGGCGCGATTGTGGGCAAGGAGCATGTGCTGGTTGCGCCAACGCAAATTGTCTCGAACATTACCGCGCCTGGGATCGTCGAACAAAAAAGTCCGTTTCGTTCGACCGTGGTCGGCGAAGTGTACGGGCAGGGTCTGACGCCGCGTGTTGAACAATTCGTCGCGATGCTCAAGCCGACCGGCGTAGATGTGGCGGCGGCGGTAGATGGGCGCACGCCGCTGTGGCACAAGTTTGTGTTTATCGCCTCCACTGCTGGGCTGGCTTCGCTGGCGCGCACTGCGCCGTATGATCTAGTGCAATTGCCGGAAGCGCGCGCGACGTTGCGCGCCGCGATGGAAGAAGTGCGTACGGTCGGCATCGCGCAAGGCGTGATGCTGGATGCGGATATTGTAGAGCGGCAATATCAATTCACGCTGAATTTGAAACCGGGCGCAAAACCTTCCATGCAACTTGATCTGGAAGCAGGCAAGCGGCTGGAGATTGACGCCATGAGTGGCGCGATCACGCGGCTTGGTGCGGCTCAGGGCGTGCCGACGCCGGTGCATCAAACGATTTACGTTGCCTTGAAAATGGTGGACGATCAAGTCAAAGCGAAAATCAGCACAAAATAGAGAGGAGTCAGCAGATGTTACAGCACTGGAACGATTTTCTCGACAAATATATTTTACCCTGGCCCGTGCGATTCCTCACGTTTCGTTTTGTGATCTTGGCGACGATTGCATTGTTGATTCCACTGATTATATTCGCCGATCAGCAAGTATTTGTTTTACTCGTCAATAGTTATTTGAACACCATGAGCGTGGCGGTGAGTTCGATTGTTTTGTTGTATGCCACGTTGACGGAAATGCGCCAACAGAAAATTGCCGAGATGCAAGAAAAACGCGCAGAAGAAGATCATACACACGTTACCGAAATGCACGCGGCATTGATGCAGGCACTTGCCAATCAGCACGAAGAAGTTGAAGACCTTAAGGAAATTTTGGCGGCGATGCGCGGCGAAACATACACGCGCGCGGTCATGCCGCCACAACCCGATCTGCGTGATTTGCATCCGCGCGGCAAGGAACGGTTTCATCCGGATGATCGCAAGAAACGGCTTCACCAAGCCAATGCGCATAACCATCGCCCAGAGTAACAAACCGACGTTGAAACATTGACGATCGGCTTTGGGTTGATTTGCTATATTGTGAAACGATCGATCAATCGAGCGGAAAATTCGCCGGTCTAATGGAATTCAATTTTTGTCACGATGGCAAAAAGGAGCACTCATGATGGGTGATCAAATAAATTTTTCGCGCCGCGATTTTGTGCGCCTGGTGATCTTGGGCGCAAGCGGCGTTGCGCTTGCCGCATGTCAACGCGCTACCGAACCATTGACTCGCGCGTTGAACGCGCCAACGGCAACGGATTTGCCACCGGGCACACCATCGCCCAAATTGGTGGATGGGATCCCGATCACATCGAACGCTGATTTCTATTCCGTCTCAATCGGGCGTGATCCGCGCGCGGTGCCGAACGATTGGCGGCTTGCGATCGCGGGCTTGGTCAACACCCCGCTGGCATTAACGCTCGCCGATCTGCAAGCGATGCCAACCGTGACCGAGATGCGAACAATGGAATGTATTTCGAATCCGGCAGGTGGCGATTTGATTGGCAATGCGGTGTGGCAAGGCGTGCGTTTCAAAGATGTCCTCGCCCGCGCCGGGGTTAAACCCGATGCGCACTATATTCAAATTGTGGCGTTTGACGAATTCAGCGCCGGTATCCCGCTGGAATTGGGCATGCACGACCATGCGCTCTTGGCGTATGCGATGAACGGCGCGCCGTTGCCTCTTGAACATGGCGCGCCACTGCGCTGTTTGTTGCCAGGACGTTTTGGGATGAAACAACCGAAATGGATCCAGTCCATGGTGTTACGGAACGATGACTATGCTGGTTACTGGGATCACCAAGGTTGGTCGCACGACGCCTTTATTCTGCCCAACTCACGGATCGATGCGCCGCAGGATGGCGGTCTGCTCACTGGCGCAACCTTTACCATGTCGGGGATTGCTTTTTCCGGCGAAGACGGCATCGCCAAAATCGAAATTGGTTGGGACGAGACGAACGCTTGGCGCGCGGCGGATCTGACGCGCGGCGCGACGTCGTTTGTGTGGACGACATGGCGCTGGAGCGGGAACGCGCTGACGCCCGGCAAGCACACGTTGTTGGCGCGCGTGACGGATCGTCGCGGCCGTGAACAAACCCGCGCGCAAGCGATCAATTTGCTCGATGGCACATTTCCCAATGGGACGATGGACATGCACACCATCGTGGTGGAATTTCAAGCGTAAATGAACCCGCTTCATCTGCGCTGGCGTTTACTCGTTTTGCTTTTCGGTGTTGTCCTGGTTGGCTTGATTGGCGGCATCATGTTTGCATCGGATCAAGAACAAGATGATCGCTTTTGTATATCCTGCCACACGCAACCCGAGTCGGATTTTTTTGCGCGCGCTCAACGCGCTGATCAAAATCAGAACGCGGACGATTTAGCGTCCTTTCATCATCGCAAGCAACAGGTGCGGTGCATTGACTGTCACGTTGGCGAAGGCGTTGCCGGACGCGCGATGGTGTTGACGCTGGCGGCCTGGGACACGGTGAAACATTATACCGGCATTGCGCGCCAACCCGCCGTGATTGTGTTTCCAGTGCAGAATGAAGCGTGTGTCAAATGCCACGCGCTAGACATTCGCAAACCTGGGTTTGAAAATCACGAACACAATCAATATTTCAATCCGCAACTAACGCCGCCGTTCATCGCGTGTACCGATTGCCATCTTGCGCATCGAACCGGCGACGAGCGGACCGCCTTCCAATTCCGCGATGCGATCCTGCCAAAATGCGAATACTGTCATACGACGGTAGGCAAGGGTCCGAAAGGTTTATCGAAATAGTGAAACTGATTTACGGTTTTTCTCACACCCCTGGCAATCACTGCGGCTCTACCGCGCTCTGCGATCTGTTGCGGCACCAGGGTTTCGCTTTCGACGAAGCGCTGTGTTTTGGTTTGGGTGGCGGTCTCGGATTTTTTTATTACGCGCACACGCGCTCAACCCCCTCGAAGATTTTCCACGGGCGCACCGCAACCCTCGAACGAGATTTGTGCGCGCACCTGGGACTCGATTACGAGCAAGGCGCAGGTGATGATGCGGATCGCGCATGGCGCGCGGCGCAGGATTTTGTGGATGGCGATGTGCCGTTGATCTTAAATGTTGAATTGAGCGCGTTGCCGTACTATAATACGCGCACACCATTTCCAGGTCACCGGGTTGTGCTAGCAGGTTACGATGATGCGCGCGGTGTGGCATTCCTCGCCGACAATGCATTTGCGGAATTGCAAACGGTGACGTATGCGGATTTGCGCGCGGCATGGCAATCGCCAACGCCAAACCGATTATTCCCGTTGCGCAATGAATGGCTAGCGATCAAACCGACCCGCAAACCTTTGCCCCTGGTTACGGCGATGCGCGCCGCCCTGCGTACGAATGCGCTCGAAATGAATTTGGATCGCGCGCCGCACCGCGCGATTATGGGCATGGAAATGCTCGCCGAAGAATTTGCGGATTGGGGCGACGCGCCTGATTGGGCCTGGTGCGCCCGCTTTGGTTATCAGATCATCGAACGACGCGGCACGGGCGGCGGCTTTTTTCGCAAGATGTATGCCGACTATATGCGGCAAGTCGAACGATTAGATGCCGAATTGCGCGCGGCAAATTTATCTGCCACGATGGATGAGATTGCGGGCGAGTGGACTGGGCTGGCGTTGCAACTCAAGCGGGTTTCCGAAGAAAAGGATCGCGCGTTGTTTCGCGATGCCGCGCGTATGATTCGCCGGATCGCGTTCCGCGAGGAAAATTTTTGGGGCCGCGTGATGGACTTGGTTTGAAACGCGCCTGGTTTCTCAAAGAAACCAGGCGCGTTTTTTATGGCGTTGCTTTCGGCGTGGGTGTTGGTGGCGCGGGGCGTGTTGGCGTTGGCGTAACGCTTGGCGGCACAGTGGTCGCAGTCGGCGCAACGCTCGTTTGGGTTGGCGTCGCGGTGGGCGGCTTGGGTGTAGCCGTAAACGGCACACTGGTTGCGGTTGGCGCAAGGTTCGTCGCGGTCGGCGGGATATTGGTTGCCGTCGGCGGGAGATTGGTTGCGGTTGGCACAAGGCGTGTTGGCGTGCGCGATGGTGTTGAAATCGGCGTTGACGTAGCGAGTGGAAACGGAGTAGTGGTTGGCAGGGGACGATTGGCAACAATTACGTGAACGCGCCCGCCAAAACTAGTTCCCGCGCGATCCGCCATTGCAAGGCGAATGGTATATGCGCCATCGGCATAGTTGGTCGTGTCCCAGGTTGCCAGCACGCCATCTTGCACCGGATTTGTTCCCAGGATCAACTGCATCCAATTTTGCGGATCATTGCCAATTCCAACTTGAATGGTATAGTGATCCAGGTTTGGCATCTGCACCGTGCCGACAATGTCCACACTGCCGGTGAGCAAGTTGCCTTCGCGCGGCGAATTAATCGCCATGGTTGGTTTTTGATCCGCGGGAGTCACGGTGCCGTTGGGAATTGGACAGTTCGGGCTTTGCTCGGTGGGCGGTTGCGGAATGTTGTGATCGATTGCCCATTGGCGGGCTTCAGGTGGATAGACCGCAAAAACTTTTTCGTCCACCAGATTGGGACACAATTCACTGCCCAGCAAATTGTTCGTGCGATCAATTTTGATCTTTTGCCAAACGGTATCCACTTGAGTGGGCGCTTGGTCGGCGAGAAAAATTTCAGCGTGACGGTGATCGGGCGGACAGAGAGCGGTGGGCAGTAACCCGGATTCGTCGCACACTTCAAGCCGCACCATGCCCGGCGGCACGAGAAAATCAAACGCGGGTTTGCCGGCGAGCGCGCGTTCCATAAAGTTGTGCCACAGAGGACCCGCGCCGGTGACACCGCTAATGTGTTCCATTTCGCTGTTATTTGAATTGCCAACCCATACGCCAGTCACTAGCTCGGGTGTATAGCCAATGGTCCAGTTGTCGCGCCAATCGTTCGTAGTTCCGGTTTTCACTGCGGCAGGGCGCGAGAGTTTCAATGCCGCGCCGGTGCCGAACGCGGGCGCACGCGCGTTCGCATCGCTCAAGATGCTGGTGATTTGGTATGCATAGCGCGGATCGATCACGGCGGAACCTTTGGGCGGGTTGGATTTCAGATCGACGAGGATTTTGCCGGAGGGGTCGGTGATTTTCAAGAATGGCGTAGGCGGCACTCGGACGCCGCCGTCCGCAAACACGGCATAGGCACCGGTGAGTTCGAGTAATTTCACATCGCCGCCGCCCAGTGTCAATGCCAAGCCATAGTTGCTTGGGTCTTTGAAGGTGGTGATGCCCATCTTGCGCGCTTGATCGATCATGCCCGGCACGGTGACAAATTGCAATGTCTTGACCGCGGGAATGTTGAATGACGAAGCCAGCGCGGTGCGAATGGGCACAAGCCCATGCTCGCGCTCGTCGTAGTTGGTTGGAATGTAATCGGGCTGACCTGGGATGGGGAAGATGGTTTTTACATCCGGGATGACCGTTGCTGGGTTCCAGCCTTTTTGAAATGCGGCAACATAGTTGATCGGCTTGATGGACGACCCCGGTTGGCGCAGGCGAATCGCGACGTTGACTTGGCCGTCAATTTTCTTGTCGAAGAAATCTACACTGCCGAGCATGGCGAGGATTGCGCCGGTTTTGGGATCGAGCGCGACGAGCGCGGCGTTGGTGACATTTTTGCCAGCGAGTGAAGCAATTTGTTTGCGCGCTTCGTCTTCGGCGATCTTTTGCAATTTAAGGTCCAGCGTTGTGGTCACTTGCAAGCCGCCTTTGTAGACGACTTCGGGACCGTACTGTTGTTCCAACAGTTCGCGCACATACGCGACAAAGTGAGGCGCTTGTACGCCGATGCCTTGGGCGCACCGGCTGGTGAAGGCGTCGGACTTGATCTGTTTTGTAGAATCATTGGCGGCGGCGGTGGCTTGCGCCGGTGTGATATATTGCGCTTTGACCATTGCGGCCAGGACATCGCGCTGACGCGCGAGCGCGGCGTCAGGATCGAGACAGGGATCCCATAACGCGGGCGCTTGCGGCAAACCGGCGAGCAAGGATGCTTCGGCGAGGTTCAATTGTTCAGCGGGTTTGTTAAAGTATCCTTCCGCCGCGGCTTGAATGCCATACGCGAGATTGCCATACGGAATAGCGTTCAAATAATATTCGAGAATTTGATCTTTCGAGTATTGCCGCGTGATTTCGAGCGCAAGAATCGCTTCGCGGATTTTGCGCTCAATGGTGGGCTCGGGCGTGATGAGCGTATTCCGCACCAGTTGCTGGGTGATCGTACTGCCACCGCCGCCCGCCGGTTTGCCTGTCGTGACCAGGTAGTAAATCGCGCGCGCGATGCCGCGCACATCCACTCCGGCGTTGGTGTAAAACGTGGGGTCTTCAGTGGCAATGGTGGCTTGTTTAAGCACGGTTGGAATTTTGGCAATGGGGACCACGGTGCGCCGCCCGCCGCCGTTCGGATCAAAAACTTCGTAAAGCAGTTCGCCGTTGCGATCGAAAATTTTGGTGGACTGGGCTTCGACGCGTCCCGCGAGTCGATCGGGTGACGGCAAGCCGCGCGCATAGTACGTATAGACGCCAATCGCGGCAATAACGCTCAGACCTGCGACGATGATCGCGGTGATCAAGGTTGTCGTGATCATACGCCCGGAAATATGTAAACAGCCTAGGGTGTTTTGCGGCGGCACACGCGACGGTTTTTTCGTCATGGTTTTTTGGGATGCCGATTTTGGCGGTGATAGTTGTCCGGATGACTGGGTTGGTTGCGGCAAGCGCGGAGTTGGAGCGGGCTGGTTCGCGTTTGGCTTTGGCGTCCCGCGCGGCGCGGGTTGGGGCAACTCGGATGTTGTTGGCGGGATTGGCGGTTGAGGGTGCGAGCTAGGGTGCGGCGATGCAGGCACACTTGGCGGCGGAGTAATCTGCGGGTTGGCTGACGTAGGTGAAGGGAGTGGCGCGGCGGGTGGTTTGGGTTGGACTGGCGTGACTGGATCGGGTATGGATTCCGGCGCAGGCGCATCAAAATTCGCAAACGCCGCCGCGCCGAGTGATGCTGGTTCGCTTGGCTCAGCGGCATCGTCGGTTGACGGATTGGTAACTGAAGATGATTGACTCACAATCGTTCCTTATCAAAATAGAATAGTGGACGGCGGATGCCATCCACTAACCAAACGCTGTCTGGCACAAAAATGTTCCACATCAAGTCGCGGGCTGGATCCGGAATCAGCGGGGCACGATTTCAAAGGCAAAATTGCGGCGAATTAAATACCATAACAATACCAAGACGCCGAGTTGTAAACCAGTGTTGAGGGTGCCCATTTCGGTGATGTGTCCTGGCAGGTATGGCAGAGCCATGTAAAAAAGCCCGATGATGACGACGTGCATGGTATAACTATACAGCGAATTTTGTCCGAGTGGCGTAAAGAACCACCCCACGCTTGCCCAGATTGGCTTCCAAAAAATCGTTGTCAGCAAGTACGCAAATTGGAACACGATCACCGTTGCCAGAATGCGCCCGGGCGCGACGGTGCTTTTGCTGAACAATACGGCGGTGATGGATTCAATGTCGATGCCGGTGTAAATTCGTTGCAGAATTTTCGCTTCGGTGGTGTATAGGTGTAACAGCCAAACAAATAACCCGGTCGAGAGGATAAAGTAGGGAATCAGATGAATCCGCTTGTTGTACTTGGTCAGCAGGGTTTGTTTATGATAGCCAAACGCCATCGCCCAGAAAAAAATCAACTGCCACGCCGCTGGGTGAAATGTTGTGTTGCCGACGATTGGAAAGATGAGAATTTGTTCGGCGTTGACAAATTGAAAGCCGCCCCAAATCAAAAATGAGCCAATGACCAGTAATTTGGTGTGATGCTTGATGAGCAACCACAAGCCAATGGGCGCAAATGCCATCAGCAAGGTATACATCATCGGAATATCGGCAAGGTAATACGTTTGGCGAAACAGGATCACGTTGATGACAAACCAGATGGGCTCGCCCAGATCGACGCCTTTTGCCCACGGGAGTTGAAACACATCGGAAAGGATCGCAAAGGTCAGGGTCATGATGATGGTCAATTTGTACAATGTCCAGGCGCGTTGCAATGCCTTGACAATCGCCGCGCGCAGACCTTCTTTGCGGGCAATGCCACCATAGACAATGCCGACAACCATGCCGGAGATCAGCACGAATGCTTCCGCGCCGGAAGTAAAAAATAAATTGTTGCCGGTCAGGAGGTAGAGCCAGGACGAACCGCCAAAATGATCGACGACCATAACCAGAACGGCAAAGCCACGCAACAGATCGAGCCGAAGATCGCGTTTTTCAGCCGCGGGATAGCGCCAACTTGCAAACAGCGCGCGCAGATTCGCGCGCCAGCCGACCAAGATACCTTGCGTGGCGGGTGCGTCGAGCGAATCGGTTGAGTTGGAGGTGATTTGCATTTCGTTAGACATGGTTGCAGATTGATTATAGTATAAGCACAAGGGGAAAGGATGTCAACGCGAAAAACAGAGTTGTGTTAAACGGATCACGTGACATGACTCTATTCCTATTGTGCAACTGGGCAACTAGACGTACAGTGTAGCCATCAACAAGGAGGTGAGAAAAATGTATCTGCCACGCGAAGAAGGTCAAGGTTTAGTAGAGTATGCATTGATTCTTGTTTTGGTCGCCATTGTCGTCATCGCGATTCTCGCACTGCTCGGTCCGCAAATCGCGAACATCTTTAGCAAGGTTACGAACGGCTTTAGCGGCACGTAAAGTTAGAAAACTTGAAAAAACCCCGATCCCGTAGATCGGGGTTTTTTCATTTTTAATGCATGTGTGCCGCAAAGGTTTCCCCGCGCTTGATCCGTTTGCCAATGGGCGGATGGTCATACAACAACCATTCTACCCAGGGTTCCGGCTCCAACTCAGCCAAGTTTTGGTTCGCCAGCTTTTCCATCGCGCTGACAAACGCACTGGCATTTTGCGTGCTGGTTAGTGCGTAATCATCCGCTAATGTTTCGCGCCAGCGCGTAAAGGCATTGCCGAGCGGTGCGGTGATCAAGCCAAACCCGCCCAGCGCCAGGCCCAACAAGGGAAATGCGGCGAGGTCGGCAATGCCTGCATAACCGAATTGCGCAACGCTGAATTTCAGAAACCAATCGGCAAGCATAAACCCAGCCAAAGTGATCGCCGATTGCGCGATCAGCGACCACGTAATGTCGTGGTGAACTTGATGCCCCAACTCATGCGCCAGGATGGTTTCGATTTCGTCCAGCGAATAATTTTGGTAGAGTGTGTCGCCCAGGACAATCCGGCGAGTGTTGCCCAAGCCCATCAACGCCGCGTTCGCCGCCGTCGTCTTGTCCGATAGCACCATCGTGTACACGCCGCGCACGCGCGTCTGCGCTCGTTCCGCCAACGCGGTCAAGCGCGCGACGAGAGCGGTGTCTTCCAGCGGCTTGAATTTGAAAAAAATTGGCATGATCAAAACCGGGGCGAGATTTGCCAGGACGACGCTGAACACGATCATGCTCACGCTGGCCCACAGCCACCACGTTTCTGGCGCGGCGCGCAACAGCGCGTAAATAATTTCGATCACCACACCACCCAGGCCAAGTCCTAGTACGCCGCCTTTCAATTCATCTATCAGCCAGGCGCGCCGCGTTTGCACCGCCAAGCCAAAGCGATGCGGCAAGACAAAGCCGGTATAGTACGCGAGTGGAAAAAAGCACACGGTGTATGCCAGCATCGCGCCAGCAAAATAGAGCAAGGTCGCAATCCATAGATCGCCGGTGAATCCGCCGATGATTTGCTTGAGCCACACATTCAGTCCTAATCCCAGCGCCGCGATCAACGCGAACGCGGACAGTCCTAGATCGAGTGCATACAAACGATGGTTGATCCGCGCATAGTGCTTGGCTTGGGCTTGGCGTTCGGGGTCAATGGGCATTTCGTAATCCTTGAAAAATCGGAAACGTTGCCGCCGACGCTAGAGTACTGCGTTGCGGGCAACGTTTCCTTGAACGCGCCACATTCAATTTACGTTTGCTTGCGATACCACGCGAGCGTGCGATCCAAACCCTCGCGCAAGTCAACTTGCGGCGCATAACCTAGCAAGCGTTTCGCTCGTTCCAAATTTGCATGGGAGTGGCGCACGTCGCCCGCGCGTTCTGGGTTGTATTGCGTCGGCAAATTCTGGTGCGTGATCTCATTCAACAGCGCAATGATCTGATTGAGGGTGGTGCGTTCGCCATACGCAATGTTGATGACCGGCGCATCATCGAGTTTTGCTTCGGCGGCAAGGAGATTCGCTTGCACCACATTTTCGACGTAGGAAAAATCGCGCGACTGCTCGCCGTCGCCGTAAACGGGATAGGGCTTGCCTGCGAGCGCGCAGGTGACAAACTTGGCGATCACACCCGCGTATTGCGTGGTTGGGTCTTGGCGCGGACCGAACACATTGAAATAACGCAAGGATACAGTGGCAAGCCCATAGAGTTGCGTGAACACGCGCGCGTATTGTTCGCTCGCGAGTTTCGCAATCGCATACGGCGACAACGGCTCCGGCGTCATGGTTTCCACTTTGGGTAACGCGGGTTGATTGCCATACGCGGATGACGACGCGGCATAGACCACGCGCGCCACGCCCGCATCGCGCGCGGCAAGCAAAATGTTCAATGTGCCGGTCACATTGATCTCGTTGCTTTCCAGCGGATTTTTCACCGAGCGCGCGACGGATGGTAACGCGGCTTCATGGAAAATTACATCCACCTTGCGCGCGGCGGTATGCGCGGTGGTCAAGTTGCACACATCGCCTTCCATCAATTCAATTTGATTGCCCACGCGCGCGAGGTTTTCGCGTTTGCCGGTCGCAAAATTATCCAAGACGCGCACCTCGTACCCGCGCGCCAGCAAACCCTCAACCAAATGCGATCCGATAAACCCAGCGCCGCCCGTGACCAATGCTCGTTTCATGTTGTCTCCAATTTAGATTTTAGAATTTCAGATTTAGGATTTGCCCTGCGCCGCTTTGGATTTTCTCAGAGCATCCATCCTAAATCTGAAATTCCAAATTGATTTACGTGCCCCAATCGCGATCATACAGCCAATCGGTACCGATTGTCCGCGCGCTCAACTTGGCGACCGGGGGCGTTACGCGTTTGAATTGATTGCGCCGCACTAGTTCGACAACGCGCCGCACAACGCGCGCATCAAACCCTTGCGTGATTATTTCTTCCACCGTGTGCCGCTCATCCACCAACCGATATAGAATCGCGTCGGCATCATCGTAGGTGAAACCCAGTTCGCCTTCGTCTGTTTGGCCTTGCCACAAGTCCGCACTCGGCGCTTTGTTGATGATCGCATCCGGGACGCCTGCCACGCGCGCCAGTTGGCGCACCTGGTATTTATACAGATCGGCAATCGGCTGGATCGCCGCCGCGCTGTCGCCGAACTGGGTCGTATAGCCAAGGAGATATTCGGTTTTGTTTGATGTGCCGAGGACGAGCGCGCGAAATTCTTCCGACTGATCGTACAACACGATCATGCGTTGCCGCGCCATGACATTCCCACGCCGCCGCGCGACTAGTGCATCCGCCGAGGGTTCGCCGATCACGCTGGCGAGGTACGGCTCGACCATCGGCGTGATCTCGACGACGCGCGAAGCAATTCCCAGTTTTTGTGCGACGAGTTCAGCGTCCGCTCGGCTCGCGGGGTTACTCGTGCGATACGGCATTAGTACTGCCAGCACATTTTCCGCGCCAAGCGCTTCTGCCGCGAGGCACGCGACGAGTGCCGAGTCAATGCCGCCGGACAAACCCAGGACGCCGCGCGTAAAGCCCGTGCGCGTGAGTTCGCTCCGAATAAATTCGACGATCATGCGGCGGGCAAGATCGATATTCAGTTGCAATGGCGCGAGCGCATCCATCAATTATTTATCCAATTCCGATTTAGCGATCCGTCCCAGCTCATGCCGCACAAGTTCGCGTTGCTCGTCACGCAACGTGGGAAGCGCCAAGCGCGCGCGCCGGAGCGCATCTGGGTCAATTTCGGCCAAGGTGAGCGCGGCGTCAAATTGCGGCGCGGCGGCGACTGTTTCGCCATTCGGCGCGATCACGCAACTGCCGCCCCAAAACGCAATGCCATCTTCCATGCCCACGCGATTGCAATATGCGACGAATGTTGTTGTCAGTTCGGCATAGGCGCGCAGAAACGTATGTGTGCTGGTCGCGCTCGCCAACTCACTATGCGCGACGCCATAACCAGGACTGGCGGACACATCGATCAAAACATCTGCGCCGTCTTGCCACAAGACATACGGCGCTGAGAGATGCCAAGCGTCTTCGCAGATGAGCAAGCCCATTCGGCCGAATCGCGTGTCAAATGCGCGAAACGTTTCGCCGTGCGCGAAAAATCGTGCGTCATCAAACAAACGGTATGTTGGTAAATACACTTTGCGGTGGACGTGCGCGATGCGGCCGTTCGCCAAATACGCGGCGGCAATGTAATATCGGTACCGCGTGTCCACCTCGACGAAACTGATCACAATGTCACGCGCGCGGCTCGCTTCGATCAACGGCGCAAGATACGGATCGTCCGGTGTGGCGTGAATAGCAACCAGCGGCACCAAGTCTTGAAGATAATAGCCAGTCAGCGCGAGTTCGGGAAAAACGATCAGATCGGCATCCTGCGCCTGTGCGATCAATTCGCGGATGCGCGTCAGGTTGGCGTCGCGGTCGCCGAGGCGCGGCGCAAATTGGGCAAGAGCCAGTGAGAATTTCATCGCGCGCCATTATACCGCGTCGCGCGCGGATTAGCAAAACGCTTTTTTCGATTTGCCATCCGCCTCGTTCTCTGTTATAATCGCGCCCGTTGTGTGAGTATGCCGCAACAGACCTTTTCGCCCGCGCCAAGTGCGGAGCAAACCCGAGGAAAGGAGACCTCAAATTGTCCTACGAATTAATGTACGTCGTCCGCCCCACGGTAGATGAGCAAGCCCTCGCCGCAGTCAAAGAAAAAGTGGAAAAGTTTGTCACCAATGCCAGCGGTGAAATCACCAATCGCAATGATTGGGGCAAACGTCGCCTCGCTTATCCGATCCAAAAATTCACCGAAGGGTTTTACACGGTGTTGCAATTCAACGTTGCCCCCACGGCAGTCCGTGATCTGGAACGCTCACTCCAATTGACCGAAGAGATTATGCGCTATCTCGTCACGCGCGTTGAAACCGCCTAACTTGATTGGCGTGTCACGCAACGCACGTTACGACATTTCGCCCGTGATGATTGCGGAGGAAATGCGATGCGAGGACTGAACAAGGTACAGATCATCGGCAACCTGGGACGCGATCCCGAAATGCGCTATACACCGAACGGCAAACCGGTCACAACCTTTGCCGTCGCCGTGTCACGATCGTGGCTCAAACCCGAAGGCGAACGCGCGGAAAAAACCGAATGGTTTAATGTTGTCGTCTGGGATCATCTCGCCGAAATTTGCAATCAACAATTGCAAAAAGGTTCGGCGGTGTATGTCGAAGGACGATTGGAAACGCGCAGTTGGGAAACCGAGAACGGTGCGAAACATTATCGCACCGAAATTGTCGCCAATGAAGTGATTATATTGGACAAGCGGATCCGCACGGAAGATGAAGCGAGCGCAAACCCTGACGCGCTCGATGATGCGGCATCCGCGATTGAAACGCATTAGGAGTCATAGAACCACATGGAAGAAAACAAGAGTATGCCAGCACCCGCCGCCGCGCCTGCGCGCCAGGGTGGGTCTTATGATGGTCCGCGTGGCAATGGTGGTCCGCGCGGTGAACGCAGTGGTCAACGCCGCCCGGGTGGTCGCTTTGGCGCGCGCCCGCCGCGCACCTGCCCGTTCTGCGCGCAAAAAGCCAAATCCATTGATTACAAACTGGCGGATCAACTGCGCCGCTATTTGACCGATCACGGCAAGATCAAAGCGCGCCGCAAAGTGGGGACCTGCGCCAAGCATCAACGCTTGTTGGCAGGCGCGATCAAACGCGCGCGCCACGTCGCCCTGTTGCCATTCGAAACCGAATCCACGCGTGGCGATTAAGCAAGTGACGAGTGGTGGCGGTGCGTCTAGCGCACAGCCAGGATGCGTGACATTGGTTTGTCACCGTCATCCACCGCTCGTCATTTTTTATTAAAGGAAAAGCAATGCCTAAAAGTGGAAAGAAAATCGCGCAGGAAACGCGCAAACAAATGGTGCACCGCGAGCGCCAACAACGGCAAGAACGTATTTTGTACTTGAGCTTGGGCGCCGTCGCGCTCGTCGCGATCTTGGTTTTGGCGATCGGCTATTACCAGGAAAATATCGGCAAGTTGAATGGTCCCATTGCCACGGTCAATGGCACGACGATCACCGTGCGCGAATATCAAAATAATCTGCGTTATAACGCGGGCGCAATCGTTAACCAACTCTCCTCCATTAGCACCAACATGCAACAAATTGGATCCGATCCGAGTCTTAGTTTTCTGACCAGCTATTATCAGCAACAACAACAAACGCTTGCCAGTCAACTCGTTTCGTTGCCGACCTCCATGTTGGAAACCTTGATCGAAGATCAATTGGTGCGCGAAGAAGCCGCGCGGCGTAACATTACCGTGAGCGCCGACGAAATTGATCAACAGATCGAAACGGACTTTAACTATTTCCGCGCAACGCCCACGCCCACCGCTGGCCCTTCGCCAACGGCCACCGCGACGGGAACGGCAACCGCCATTCCAACTGCGACGCAGACGAGCACGCCAGCGCCCACGCCCACGGGAACGATCACGCCAACCCTGACACCAACGATTACACCAACGCCAGGCCCAACCGACACGCCCGCGCCAACCAGTACGCCGGTGTCGTTATCTAGCTATCAAGATTCCAAAAAGAAATTTCTGGATAGCTTGAGCAAAAACAATAACATTAGCGAACCCGATTTCCGTAAAATGGTCGAAGTGCAATTGTTGCGCCGTAAATTGCAAGACGCTATGGCGAAAGAAGTGCCGACCAGCGCCGAGCAAGTTCATGCGCGCCATATCCTAGTCCCCACGTACGGCGAAGCCATCTCCGTCACGAACCAATTGAAAGCCGGCGCAGATTTTGCCAAACTTGCGGCGCAAGTTTCCACCGACACCGGCTCGAAAGATAAAGGCGGCGATCTCGGCTGGTTTGCGCGCGGACAGATGATTCCAGAATTTGAAAACGTCGCGTTCTCACTCGCGATCAACCAGATCAGCGAACCCGTAACTTCGACGTATGGTGTGCATATCATCCAAACATTGGCGCACGAGCAAAATCGCCCGCTGGATGCGACGGCGTTATCGCAAAAGCAGAGCGCGGCGCTGAGTGATTGGTTGCAAACCGCGTTGAATGATCCCAAGAACAAGATTGAGCGTTTCTACCAAGATGCTTATGTCCCGGCGGATGTGAAACGCGCGATTGCCTCTTTGACCGCCACGCAGTAAAACTTAACGAACGGGCTGGAGAGTTTTCTCTCCAGCCCGTTTTGTTTTTGCTTAGGGGTGTGCGTGTTCATGCGCGACCGAATGCAAATGGTGATGCACGTGTTCCGTTCCATCCGCCGCGTGTTTGTGGCGATGTTCGTGAATCAGATTGCATTCGATCAGCCGATCATAATTGGACAAGACCTCGTGCGGCGCGCCCTCGCCCGTGATCTCGTGCTCCTCGCAAAACATGACCACCCGATCGGCAATTTCTTCGACAATATCCAAGTCGTGCGTAGCGGTAATGATCGTTTTGCCTTCCTTGGACAACTCGCCGATAAAATCCAACAAGCGACTTTGACTGCGCGGATCGAGGGACGCGGTGGGTTCGTCCAAAAGCCACACGTCCGGGCGCAACGACAATACGGATGCCAGCGCCACTTTTTTCTTTTCGCCGCCGCTCAACCGGTGCGGCGCGCGCTCGCGCAATTTGGTAATGCCCAACAAGTCCAAGGCAAATTCACTGCGTTCGATCACTTGGTTTTTGGGTAAACCCAGGTGCAACGGCGCAAAGGTGACTTCGTCCCACACCGTCGGCGAAAACAACTGCACCTCCGGGTCTTGGAACACCAAGCCCACGCGCTGTCGAAACGCGATCGCGCGCGCATCGTCTTGCAGTGCCGCCTCGGTGAGCGGCGCGCCGAACGCGCACACAGTGCCGCTAGTCGCAAAATATAATCCATCAAGAATTTTTAACAGCGTGCTTTTCCCCGAGCCGTTCGCCCCGAGAATCGCAAGGCGTTCTCCCGGGTGCACCCTCAGCGAAACATCTTTGAGCGCGACTTGGTTGTTGTACGCAAAACCCATCCGTTCAATTTCAAACACGGGCACGTTCAGATCATTCATTCGTTTTCCTCAATGCAAGTTGCTCGACCGAGCCTTAACGTCCGAGCCACGTGGCCAGAACAGCCACCGCGATAAACGCCGTCAACCAGAGCCAATCCGCGCCACGCCAGCACAGCGATTCCATCACCATTGCCTCGCCGCGAAAACCGCGTGATTGCATTGCGCCGTACACTTGCTCGCTCAACTCGTACGATTTGGAGAATAGCACGCCCATGCTCGCGGTGAGCCAGCGGCGATCGTCCGCGCTGGACATGCGTCCAACCAAGCGGCTAGAGCGCGCGAGAAACATATTGTTCGCCGCGTGGAGTAACACGTAAATGTACCGATACGTCATACCCAGGATCAAGACAAACGCTTGCGGCACGCGCAGAACGCGCAACGCTTTGAGCAAAACGGTCCAGCGCGTTGTCAGAATCAACAGGACGCCGATGGAAACCGATGCGCCGACGCGCAAGAGCAGAAACGCGGCGGTGATCACGCCGGGAAGCGTGATCGCGAGATACACGCGCGGTGACGTGAGATCGAGCAAAGTGAGCAACGGCGTGCCGGGGGTGAACACATTGAACAGCGCGGGCAACGCCACCACGCCGGTAAAAAACGGCATGAACACCCAGACCCGTTTCAAATAAAAGCCCATTGGCACACGCGAAGCCAACGCGGCGGGCAAGGTCAATAAATATAATCCCAGGATGACACCCAGGTTTTGCGACGCACTGATCGCGAGCAACAACGCGAGCGTACCGATAAGTTTCGCGCGCGGGTCGAGTGCTTGCAACCAGCCGTCGCGTCGCGCGATCTCTTCCGCAAAGATCGTTTGCTCCAGTGCGCCGGTAATATCGGCAAGCGTTTTTTCAAAAAAGCCGCGCGTTGATTTCGACTTGGTCATGAGTCCTTTATAATGCCATTGTGGTTGTGCTAACCTTGCTCGCTTGCCGATTTACGCATTCCGCTAATGCGCTCCACCAACCAGGCGAGCCCAACGATCACCATCAGTACAACCGCTACCCCAAGCACTGCGGATAGCGCATAGCCAATCGTTGGGTTATTCAGTGCCGGTAAATCATAACCCGCTAACGGCGCGCTCCAAATTCCCGTGAGTTGATCAAACCCGGCAGGAATGTAGCCTAGCCCGAGGAGTTCCAATTCGGTGCGGCTCCATTCGCCCCAGGCGGTGCCGGGCGCGAGCAAACCTAGCGGCGTCAGGACGATCAACGCCACTAGTCCGCCCCATGCCCAGCGTGATATTTTCGCTGGTGTGGCAACAGCCGCACCGCCGAATGCTTCCAGCATTTGTGGATTGGTGCGCTGGAGCCATGCGATCACCAAGCCGGTGGCAAACGCTTCGACTGCGCCAGCGATGGTGAGGTGTCCGATCAACATGGCGGGGATCGCCACATTCAGCCCATACGGAAAATAGAGCGCGTGACCGGCGGCATCGCGAAAGAGCAACGGTTGCAAACCCAGCTCAAACCCGGTCAAGAGCGCGCCCACGTTGATTGCCACGTAACCCGCAATCGCCGCGGCGATCACACGCCGCGTAGACGTAATCGCCACGTTGCCGCTGAGCCAGCGATACATGGCGTACCCAATGAACGGCATTGCGATTGCCATGTTGAATGCATTCGCGCCAATTGCCAGAATGCCGCCGTCGCCGAAAAAGAATGCCTGGATGATGAGCGCAACGGATACCGCGAGTGATGCCGCCCACGGACCCAGGACGATTGCCGCGAGCACGGAACCGACCGCGTGTCCGGTTGTGCCGCCCGGCAGGGGTACGTTGAACATCATAATGACGAACGAGAGCGCGGCAAAGAGTGCAATGAGCGGTACATTTTTACCGCTCACGAGTGCTTTGATTTTTTGCGACGCGCGGTACCAAAACGGGGTTGCCGCCGCGTACATCACCACCGCCGTCGCGGGGCTAAGATAACCATCGGGGATGTGCATCTTGTTCTCCTGTTTTGCAAACCAGCATCCAGCAACGCAATGCGTTTACTGCTGATTTGTCTTTTGGCATTTTCGGCACAGACCAAAAATTGCATAGTGATCCAAGTCGGCGTAGAAACCGTATTGATCGCGCAGAATTTTTTCTAGCGGCGCAAACACACTGCCATCCACATTCGCCGTTTTGCCGCACCCGCGACAAAGCAGGTGATGATGATGCGGATGCTGATGGACTTCGTACTCGATGCGCCCCTGTCCGCAGTCAATTTGATGAATGAGATTCAGCCGCGTCAGCAGGTCAAGTGTGCGATAAACTGCCGATTTATTCAAGTAGGCGTAACGTTTATGGACCCGCTGCAAGATTGCGTCCGCGCTCTGGTGTCCTTCCCGTTCACAAATGACCGACAGAATCATTTCACGCTGGGGCGTGAGGCGATGTCCTTTTTGTTTCAAGTCGGCGAGCAGATCGGTGTGCTTCACTGGCGAAAACTCCTAATTGCGACTAGTTGCAATTAGGACTATAACACAATTGGCAATTCAATGTCAACCGATTGATGTAAAAAATCAAGTTGGCAATTTTAGTTTTTATGAAATTTTGACGAAACCCTATTGACGCGCCGTTTGAGTGCGTTATAATCCGAACCGATGAATACGGCTTGGCGTCCCGTTGTTAATTTGTGGTTATTCGGCGCGCTCGTACTATACGTGTTGTTGCCAACTTTGGGTTTATCAGTCTGGCATCGCGTGATTCCGGAACACGATCACCTATGGATCGGCGCAAACGCTGGGCAAGCACACGATGATGCGCCGATGGCTGTGCGCGCGACCTCGCGTGGTGATTGCCCTGACTGCAACCCTGCTCAATCGGGTTTCAGTTATTTGCATGTGCCGAATGCAACCAGTGCCTTCCAAGCTTTTGCCATGTTCGCAGATGTGTTTGCGGACGCGGCGATTTTGCTTCCCCTGATTTTTCCACAACGCATTTCTGCGTTCGCGTGCGCGGATATTTCCTGCGCCGTACTGCCGCTTGAACGTCCTCCAATTGCCGCTTGACGTTTCTCAACCAATTTCTAAAAATCAATTATTCATTGGGGGATTCGCATGAAGCGGCTGTCACTCCCTATCGCATTGGGAGTACTTTTACTGTTCGCGCAATTCGTTTCCGCGCACGCTTTTATTGATCACTGCACGCCCGCCGTTGGTGCGATGGTGACGCAGATACCGCCACAGGTTCGTTGTGTCTTTACGGACGCCATCGATCCACGTCAAACCGTGATCACGGTCACCGATGCAAACACGACCCCGGTCAGCAACTTGGATTTGAAAGGCGATCTCACTGACCCGAATGGGATGACGGTGATCGAAACGCTCAATCCAGCAAAGATGACTAATGGCGTGTACACCGTCCAGTGGTCTACCGTTGCGCAAGATGGGCATATGACAGATGGGCAATGGCAATTCTCGATCGCCCTGCCAGTTACGCCCACACTCGTTCCAACTGCCGCGCCAACCAGCTCTTCTGGTGTGCCTGTCGCAACGCCAACGCCAATTCCGGCAACACTTGGCGCGCCGACAATTAATGCGGCATGGCCCGCATCGGTCGCCCTGGTTATGCCAACGGATGGCGCAACATTTCCTAATGCGCCTTCGGACATCCTTGTCGGGATCCAGCCGAAAAATTTTGCGCTGGGACAAGGCAACAACCGTTGGCAAGTGTATCTCGACGGTAAACTCGCGCTTCAAGTGATGGATGGCAGTTTGAGCGCGATGCTTCACGCGGTTGCGGGCGGCGATCACGCGATCAAAGTTGCGCTTGCCACAGGCGATAATACCATTGTCGCAACAGACGGCGCGGGAATTGGAGTTGGGCCTGGACCAGGCGATGGGCCGACGCTTGCTTTGACTAGCACGTGTGGTATGCAATCGTTGAGCGCGGGCGGCGATGTGTGGTCCAAAATTCCTTACCAACGCGGGACCCAGCTTGAGATCACGCTGGACGAAAACGGCGCGGGGATCGGCTTTGCTGTTTGGGATCCTGATCAGATCAAGACCTGGAATACGCCCGATCAAGTCTTGCCAGTGGGCAGTGGTGCGCCGAACCCGGCAGAACCGAGCCATGATTTGATTTGGGTGGGTCATTTGCCGGACAATGGCGACTATTATATTCATCTGATGAACAACGCCCCAATCGCCGCGGCGTACCGGTTGTGTTCCACTCTGTCTAAATTACCCTAACCCGCCACAGTAAAATGGAGCATCTCAAAATGAAAAAACGTAATCGCTTGATCTGGCTTGCCGCATTGAGTATCGCGTGCGTGATTAGCGCGCTGAGCGCAAGCGTTGTCCTCGCGCACGAACAACGCACCGTCGGCAAGTACACCTTTGTCGTCGGCTTGTTGAACGAACCTGCCTACACCGATTTTCCGAACGCGCTTGATCTGCGTGTTACCGAAACACAATCCGGCAAGCCGGTTGAGGGCTTGGAGAAAACGCTCCAAGCGAACGCGATCTTTGGCGCAAGCACCATGCCGTTGACTCTGCGCGCGCGCTTTGGACAGCCTGGCGCATACCTGGCTGATCTCGTGCCGACTAAACCGGGATCGTATATTTTTCACTTTACCGGCAATGTTGCCGATCAAGCGGTGGATGAAAAATTTGAATCAGGCCCGGGACGCTTTGATGATGTGACCGACCTGACGGCTTTGCAGTTTCCACAAAAAGCGCCTGCCGCGCTTGAATTGGCGACCCAGGTTCAAGCGGCGCAAAGCGCGGCGGCAACCGCGCAAATATTCGGCATGATCGGCATTGGTGTAGGTGTGCTTGGCGTGATCGTCGGCGCCGTGGCACTGATGCGGCGCCAATAGCCAGTGCGCCTCATTCGTTGGTGGTGTCCACGCGCGTATGGACGCCACCAACGGGAAACCCAATCTCCATGTTGACATTTCTGTTTTTGCACGGTGCCGTCGGTTACCTCGACGAATTGTTGGCGTGTGGCATTGGGTTGGCAATTGGGTTGGGTCTGTTCTTTGCCGCTTCGTTATTTGCTCCGCGTAATCGCACAAAAGATTGATGCTATGAAATTTAAACTAGCTTTGCTCATTGGTTTGCTCGTCACCTTGTTCACCGGCTCGCCCGCGCTGGCTCATTCCAACCTCGTCCGCTCCGAGCCTGCCGCCGATGCCGCCGTGTCCGTTGCTCCCGCGCGCGTGCGCTTGTGGTTCAGCGAAACGATCGAGCCGCGTTTTACAAGCGCAAGCGTGTTGGATGCAACCAGCGCGCAAGTTGATGCGCGCGATAGTCACGCGCTGGCAGGCGATGCGACGGGGCTCGAAGTGTCGTTGCCGACGTTGCCGCGCGGATTATATACTGTGGCATGGCATGCGGTCAGCGCGGTTGATGGGCATTCGACCGCGGGCAGTTTTTCGTTTACCGTGGGCGACGCGCCCTTGACGGATAGCTCGCCACGCCAAATCATCGCGCAGGTTGATGCGGTGATGCGCGCGCAAACGCTTCCCAGTTTTACGGAAATTGCGATCCGCTGGTTGAACATTTTCCTGCTGGCATTACTCGTCGGCGCATTGACGTTTCCGCTGTTAATTCTCGCGCCGACGTTCAACCCAGGCGCGCGCTGGTTCGCTTTAACTCGCGGTGTTTGGTTGGCGTACGCGTTGGCAACGCTAGCGGCGCTGATCATGCAAGCATTCTCGGCGGGCGGTGGGCTCGATGCCATCGGCGTGGTGTTGACTGCGACCCGGTTTGGTGGCGTGTGGATTACGCGGGTGGTGTTGGTGATCGGTATTGGAATTTTGCTGTGGCGCGTCCCAATCATTTTTACCGATGCGCGGGTGCGCTGGGGTTTGCCCGCGCTTGGCGTCGCGCTCGTGATCACGCACAGCATCAACAGTCATGGCGCGGCGGTGAGTGATCCGCCGCTGATTCCGTTTCTGATCGATGTGATTCATTTACTCGGCACGGCGATCTGGGTTGGCGGACTCGCGCAATTGCTTGTCGTAGTTCCGGCTTTGTTGCAAACGGTTGATGCGGCCTACCGTGTCCGCCGACTCGCGGCAATGATCGCGCGCTTTTCACTCGTCGCGTTGATCACGGTAGGCGTCATGCTCGCGACCGGCGTGGGCGCAACCATTATTCAAGTCGGTTCGTTTGACGCGCTGTTTGCCACGCTTTACGGCAACGCGCTCATTATCAAACTGGCTTTGCTCGTGCCGTTGCTTGCCATTGCCGCGTGGAATTTAATCGTCACGCGCCCGGCGCTCACGCGCGCATTGGCATCGCAAATCAATCGTGTGATCCTGGGTTTGCGGATTTCGGTCGCGCTGGAAATGATTTGCGCGGCGGCAATTATTGGTGTTGTTGGCATCTTGACCAGTGTTGCGCCGGCGCGGAGCGCGTTTGAAACTGCGCCGCAAATGTGGATCGCCACGCAACGTGCGGATGATCTGGCGATCACGCTTGCCGCCGCGCCCGGACTCGTCGGCAAAAATTATTTCGATATTTTTCTGCGCGATGCGAATGGGCAACCGGTGGCAAACGCGACTGTCGTGCGCTTGCTCGGTACGATGAACGAAATGGGCATTGGCACACAAGAGGCGACGGCGGCGGCACAAGGCAACGGGCATTACACCTTGCGCGGTGATTTGTTGAGTATGGTTGGGACGTGGCGCTTGGAAGTGCTGGCGCGACGCGATGGACACGACGATGCGCGCACGATGTTTTTACTGACTGCGCTCAATCAACGCGCGCCATCCGCATCGGTGGTGCAGACGTTGACGAATCCCCAAGCCCAAGCTGGGCTGGGCCTGACGCTGTTTGCGTTTGCGATTGGAACTGCGAGTGTGTTACTGGTAAAAAATAAACGCGCGCGCTGGGTCAGCTTGGCTGGCGCGATTATCGTCGCAGGGTTGGGCGCGGCGGTCGTCACGCAAATTGAACCGCCGACCGCGTCTGCCATTGTGATCCCGGTTGTGCCAGAGTTCGCGCGTTTTCAACGGATTCCATTTCGCTTGGACGACAGTCACGTACAAGCCGGGCGCGTGGTCTATCAAAATAATTGCGCGACGTGTCACGGCGTTAATGGCAAAGGCGATGGCCCGGCGGCGGCGAATCTCAATCCGAAACCCGTTGATCTGACCGTGCATACGCCAATGCATACGGATGGTGAATTGCATTGGTGGATCACGCAAGGTATTTCTGGCACGGCAATGCCTGCCTGGGACACACGGCTGACAGAAGATGAACGCTGGCTAGTGGTGGCATATTTGCGCCGCACGTTTGGTGCGCAACCTACGCCAACTCCCGCGCCGCAATCGTTTCTGTTTGCCGCACAACCAGCGGCGGATGCGAATATATTGCTCACCATTACGGCGCAACAATTTGATGCGCAGATCACCGACGCGAACAAACAGCCGCGCCACGATCTCACCCAGGTTACGTTTGAACTCACGCGGCTGGACGATGCCAGCGCGAGTGTGCGTATCCCTGCCGTGCCGGATGCTGATGGACATTATCGCGCGACAGTTACCGGACTCGCGGTGCCAGGCATGGATCGCGTGAGCGTGCGCGCGCAATCCGCAACCGGCGAAATTTCTGCCGCGTTTCCATTCAGCACACCCGACCTATCGCGCAATCTTGCCAACGATCCGCGCGCGGTAGATCTGCTGGCGCGCGCCGAAGGGCAAATGAATGCGCTGACGAGTTTGCGCGCCACTGAACTGTTGAACGATGGCGTGGGTGGCAGTGTGATAACGCAGTATGAATACCGTGCGCCGGATCGTGTGCGGCTGACGATTGGCGCAAAACAATCCGTGGCGATTGCTGGCACGCAGTATGATTTTGAAAATGGCGTATGGACGCTTCGCGCGCGCGTGACACCGTTTGTCTTTCCCGATTTTCACGCGGGGCGGGTGACGGCGGCGCGGTTAGGCCGCATCGAAACGGTGAAGGCTGTGCCGGCGCAAATTGTTTTGTTCACCACGCCAACCGCAACTGGCACGGCGGACCAGGCTGATTGGATTAGTCTCGCCGATCAGCGTATCGTCCAAACTGCGATGGTTGCCCCTGCGCACTTTATGCTCGATACCTATTTCGATTTTGATGCGCCAGTGCAAATTGTCGCGCCCATTGTGACGCCCTAGTTTGCCTGACGCTTGAGGATGTAAAATGAAATTGCGCATGATCGTTTGGTTGGTTGGTCTAGGATTGTTTGGCGCGCTTGCCGCGTGCGGCAATTTTCCCACGCCGCCACCCGGACTGGGTGCAACGCCAGCATCGGCACCGCGCGCCACGCCCGCTGGCACGATCACGATTTCGGTGACGCCGGTGCCTGCGAATGTCGTGGCTACGCGCGCGGCGGGCTTGCCCGGCAAATTTGTGTTTGCGCGCGGCAATGGCACGATCCTGATCCAGGATGCCACCGGCGCAAACTTGCGCCCGCTGGTCGCGTCCAATGGCGACACGCTCGCCGAGTTTCCCGCGTTTTCGCCGGACGGCAAACAAGTGGCGTACTCGTACAATTATTTCGACAAGGACGGCAACGTCGTGCAAGACTTGCACGTGATCAATACCGACGGCTCCAATCCACACTCCGTCGCCGTGCCGGATCAAGTCAAGATCACATACAGTTTTCCGGCGTGGAGTCCTGACGGCAAGGACATTTTTTTCACGCAAGCGTATGCCATTCCGCCGTCAAGCGAATACGCCGAAATTGATCGCGTCAGCGCAAACGGCGGCGCGTTGAAAACGGTGTTAAAGGATGCGCGCCTCGCGGCAATTTCCCCTGATGGCAAAAAAATTGCGTTCCGCCGTTTTGATTTCAAAATTTTCGCGTCGTCGTTATGGATTGCGAACATAGACGGCACGGGTGAAAAACAGCTAGTGGATCAGGAAACTTTTTTTGATATTTTCGCCGCACGCTTTTCACCCGACTCGACCAGCCTGGTCTTTGCCGGTTCGGGCGAGCCGAAGAAAAAATTGCCCGGCATTGCGCTGATGCCAGCGCCAGCGAACGATGGCAATTGCGCGATTGGCGTCGGCGCGCTGTGTCTGGTCGAGCGCGCCGATGCACATGGCTTGCCGTCGGATTTGTGGCTCGTCAATCTCGACGGCACCCAGTTTGAGCGCGTGACGCACGTTGGCTCGGATAGTCCATATCCCGCGTGGTCGGCGGACGGCACCCGCATTGCCTTCTTGAGCGAAATCGGCACGTTCCTGGTGGATCGTCAAAATAAAACATTTTCCCAGGTTACCAGCGATGGCGGCTATGGCGGATTTGATTGGTATTCAAAATAAAGGAGTTAATTTGTTAACGCAGTGGGAAAAATATCGGGGCTATTTCACGATTCTGTTTTGCGTCAGTCTCGTCGGCTTGGGCTTGCACGTGTTGGACGATGCGCTGGTCACGCGCGAGCCGGATTGGTACCACATCAGCGTCGGTGAATTTTTTGTCTATTGCGCGATCCTCTATTTGATCGTGCCGCCGTTGGGTTTGTGGCTCGCGCGGCGCGGCAAGTGGATCGGCATGGCGATTCTGGCGGCGTATGCATTTCAAGCGTTGTACGGCGCGGGGTTGAATCATGTGCGCCATTTGTTCGGACAGTTTCAAGGCTCGCAGTTATTGCCGACGCTGTTTCACGCGGCGGGGATTGATTACGCGCCGTACTTGATCGGACACGGCTTTTTGAGCGTGATCATGAATATGGCGGGGCTGGGTGTGACGCCGCCGCATACGCACGCGCTTGCGTCAAACATCGTTGTGTTCTTTAATGTCGGGCTAAACCTGACCCTGTTGGTCTATCTCGCGCTTGCGGCGCGTGAGTTGTGGCGGCTCCGCTTGCAGACAGCCGTTCGCCAAGTATAGAAACTTTTCGCTCAAGGCAGGGTCGCCAGCACGCGCAGATAATCAATCACATCGCCCATTTGCGTGTTTGTGAGTTGATTGCCAAACGCGGGCATCGCGCCACGCCCGTTTGTGATCACCTGGTAAAAATAAATTTCATTGTGTTGCGTGATATGCACCGTGAGATCCATCGGACGCATCGGCAGGCTTGGCGCATCAGGACCATCGCCGTGTCCGGTTGCGCCGTGACAGCGCAGACAATTCTGTGCATAAATCAAACGACCCGCGGCGGCGCGCGCGGGATCAATCGGCGTGGTAAAATTATTTTGGTTGAGTGCGGCTTGCGTGTCAAGGAACAACGCCACTGCTACGCAAAGCAAACCCATACCGATCATCGCCGCGCCGAACCGTCCGGTCGCGGCGAGATTTTTGTCGAGCAGGCGCAAGCCGAGCATAAACGCGCAAACGAGTATAACGACGGCAAGGTCACTTTCCAGATCGCCGGTCAACGGACCAGCAAGACGCGTAGCAGGCATCCCCCATCCTCATGCGATTGTTGAATGCGCGCATTATACGCCGCTTTAATTTTTTGCGCCGCTTGGAAAAGCGTGCGGGGTGTGATAGAATAACATACAATTCGACAGGAAGGGATTATGGTCACACAAACTGCACTCATTGTGATTGGACATTACAAGGACGAATGGCACACGCTGTCGCCGACCCAGCAAGCCGATTTTCTCGCGCGCGTCGGCAACACGGTTACGTTGCTGGGCTTGACCGCGGTGATAGGATATCAACTCACCTCCGCGCCAGGAACGTTCATGCAAATTTGGGAAACGGACGAGGCGAGCGCGCTTGAACACGCCGTTGCCAATTTGAACGCGATGGGTTATGCGCGCTATGTGGATGCGCGTTGGATCGTCGGCGCGCGCCAGATTGCGACCGAGTCCGTTGCGCCGCAAGCCAAACCGGGTGGCGCATCAGCTCAGGTTGCCCAAATTTCGCCCCGCGCCAAACTGCGCCGCGTGCCAAAATCCGCGCGCATCAGTAGCCGCAAATGAAAACTCGATACGGTCAAAATTGTCGTTATTACTATGCCGATTATTTTCGCGGCAAGGAAACGCTCGAATGCCGGCTCATCCAACAGAACCCGGCTTCGGAAACGTGGAAACCGGCGCTGTGCCAAACCTGTCCCGTGCCGGCAATTCTATTGGCGAACGCATGTCCCAACCTGGCTTTGCACGCGCGCGTTGGCAAAGGACTGTTCGGCTTGACGCGCAAAATCGAAATTGAAGCGGCGTGCCGAGAATATCGCGTTGAGGTGAATCAGCCGCACGTCGGTTGTGGCCATTGCCAGCAAGTCCTCGACCGTCGTCCACTGACCCCCGACGATCCATAAATTCAAGCATCGGAAATCACCGGTTGTTTTTGGAGCAGGCATGAACCTGGGAATTTTGATCGGCGGCATTGGCATGTTTCTCGCGTGGGGTGTGTGGGGTTTTACCGCCAAACTGGCGGTGCGCGAGATTGGTTTGCAAGCGCTCTTCTGGGGCCAGCTTGCCTCGACGCTGATTTTCCCTTTATATTTCCTGGTATTCAAAGATATGTTGCCGTTCAAAATTGATGCGGCAGGAATTGGCTGGGGCTTGGCAACGGGCGCACTCGGCGCGCTGGGGACACTAATTTTATACGCGCTCTTGCGCGCCGCACCCGCGAGCGTGGTGATTCCCATGTCCGGCTTGTATCCAGTGATCACCGTCGCGCTTGCATACATTTTTCTGCACGAAGAAATTTCACTCACGCGTATCCTGGGTGTGTTCTGCGCGCTCGCGGCGGTGTGGCTCCTCACAGTCTAGGAAGAACAACCATGGCACGTCAACTGAGCGACTTGCTCAATCAAAATCGTCCGATCTATTACGATGGCGCGACCGGCACCTTGTTGCGCCATTTTGGTTTGCGCGCTAATGTCGCGCCGGAAACCTGGGTCATCGAAAATCCCGCGATGGTGTTGACGGCGGCGGAAGCGTATGTCAACGCGGGCGCGCAAATCATCCTGACCTGCACCTTCGGCGGCACGGCGTTTCGCTTGCAAGACTCGGGCTTGGCAGAGCGCGCCGCCGAAATCAATCGCCGCGCGGTGGAACTAGCAAAAGTCGCGGCGGGTGCGCGCGCGTTCGTGGCCGGTTCGATGGGACCCTTGGGCTACCTGGCATTGAAACTAGGCGCGCTATCCTACCCAGACGCCGTCGCGCAATTTGCCGCGCAAGCGCAAACGCTCGCGGACGCTGGCGTGGATGTGTTGCATCTTGAATCGGTGAGCGATCTGCAAGAAGCGCAAGCGGCGATTGAAGGCGCGCGCCGGGTCACCGATCTGCCGCTCTTTGTCACGCTATCGTTTGATACCGCGGGCAAGACCTTGCTCGGTGCGACGCCCCGCCAAGCGGCGCAGGCACTGGCACGCTTCAACCTTGCCGCGCTCGGCGCGAATTGTGGCGGTGGGCCCTGGGAAACTGCAAGTATTTTGCGCGAATTGCACGCCGCCGCCGCGAACACGCTTTTGATCGCCAAGCCGAACGCTGGAATGCCGGATCGCCGCGTCGAGCCGCCGACCTATCCGGTGGACGCGGCGCACTTTGGCATTCTCGCGCGCGAGTGGGTGCGCGCCGGCGCAAAAATTATTGGCGGATGTTGCGGTACGACCCCGGCGTACATCACGGCGATTCAAACGAGCGTGAGCGGGAAAAAAGCGACGGGCGGTTCAGTGACGATAATGTGAGCGAAACCAGCAACGAGGTGAGCCATGCGTGACGAGACCCCAAACCAGGAACTGGCGCGTGTGATCGAATCAGCCGGGCGGCTGGGCGTGGAGATGAATGAAGCCGAAGCCTTGCAATGGTTGACGGCGATGGCGGCGACGCAAGGCGGTGACCAAATTGTCGTTGACACGCGCCATGGCGTGTTCGGACACCAAGTCAGTATGCTCGATTTCAGCCCGACCCAGCTCGCGCATTTTCGCGCAAACGGACGCATCGTCGAATTCAACGACGAACCCGGCGTGGTCGAAACCGCGCTCGCGTTGTCCGGTTCCGCCGCGCAATCGAAAATTCAATCGTACCCTGGCGACTGTGATTATTTCGAGCGCGTGAACATTCTCGCCGACACGCGCGAGCAGGCGTGCGCGATTCTCGCGCGCATCATGCGCGCAAAAGCCTTGAGCGCGCTCAAAGGACCTACGTACCAATTGCTCGAACTCAAATTCGGCGCGTATCCGTTTGATTTCATCAAGGCAGGGCGCGCGGTGAAAGCGGGCGCGCCGATCGCGTGGACGCCCGATGAAATTCGCGCGGGACAGATTGAGGGCTTTCGTCCCGATGGTGCGCCCGCGACCGTGCGTTGGGACGACGTGGCGGCGAATCCCGGCTGGTGCAAACTCGATTGGGTGATTGCCGATCCAGCGCGCGGACAATTGGCGAATGCGAGCAACATGCTCGACGTGACCTGGGAAGCGCGTGACGGCACGATCATTCCGCTCGACGGTTACCTCGATCCGTACTTTCAAGAAATTTATCTCGACGCCGCGTCTGTGCCGATTTTTTCTAAACTTGCGCAACATGTGTCTGCCAACGCGCTCGACGATTATGTGGCACAATTGCAAAACGAGATCAAAAAATATCTTGCCAAAGATCACTTGAACTATGGCAAGGTGGCAAAGCGGCTATACAACATTTTTCGCCTGACCGGGCGCTATCCCGAAGCCGCGTTCGTGCGTGAATTGTTCGACGAACCGGCGACGATTTTATACCAGGTGTGGTCGCTCATCCGCACCCTGGACGATTGCTGTCAGCCGAATTCCAGCATCGCGCAGGAGAATTTGCTCGCGCAATGCGATCAACTCATCGTGGCTGTCGTGGACGCGCTAGACGGCGACCGCGAAACGGAAATCGTGCGGCGCTTGCTCCGTTTGCGCACAAGTTTAGCGGCGCACGCCATCGGCCAAGGGTTGGACGCGCAAGCCGAAGCCGCGCGTGACGAAGTGATCAACCTGGTCAATAATTTTTTCTACACCAAGCTCATCGCGCTTCCGACAATCAAAGATTATATAGACCATTTTCAGGACACGGCAGAGCATCGCCCTGGCTAAACCCATGCCGCGCGCATTTACTCACGAAATCAACGGTCACACGTTCACGTTCTACCCCACCGATTGCATTGCCGGAATGCGCGACAAACTCACGCCGCGTTCGGTGAATGTCATCGTCACATCGCCGCCGTACAACTTGGGCATTCGCTACAGCCACTATGACGATACGCGGACACGCGACGAGTATGTGCGCTGGCTCGGTGAATGGGCGCGTGTGGTCAAGGAAATTCTCGCGGACGATGGCTCGCTTTTTCTCAACCTGGGAAGCAAGCCTAGCGATCCGAGTGTGCCGTTTCAAGTGCTTGCTGAGATGCAAAAATATTTCGTTTTGCAAAATGTGATTCACTGGGTCAAGTCTATCGCCATTGAAAAAACCGACGTGGGCGATTATCCCGGTATCACGCAGGATGTCGCGGTGGGACACTTCAAGCCGATCAACAGTCCGCGCTTTGTCAACGACAATCACGAATACATTTTTCACTTGACCAAGCGCGGCGATGTGAAGCTGGAGCGGCTGGCGATTGGTGTGGCATACCAGGACAAGACAAACATTGCGCGCTGGGGCGGTAAACGCGATAAACGCTGTCGCGGCAATACCTGGTTTGTGCCATACACTACGATCCGCAATCGCGCGAACGAGCGCCCGCACCCAGCGACGTTCCCAGTAAAAATTCCCGCGCTGTGCATTCAACTGCACGGCGTTCAACGCGCGCGCCGCGTCCTTGATCCGTTTCTCGGCATCGGGCATACGGCGCTGGCGTGTGCGCAACTCGGCGTGGATTGTGTTGGCTTTGAAATTGACGCCGCGTATTTCGCCGCGGCAAAGCGCGCGCTCAAAAATTTCGTGCCGGCCAACGTGAAGCCAGGTCAATAAAAAACAGCCGAAGCGCAAATGTTTCGGCTGTTTGACTCGACACGCTATTCTGTTTTTTCCTTTTCGTCCTCTTTGAGAACCATCACGCGGTAAGATTCTGCCGCCGCGAGATGGTGTTCCTTGCCTTCGTCTTTTGCCCACTCGCGTATCATCTCACCCGGATCCCAATCGTGAATTTGGCTGTGATGTTCCTTGAGCGCGGCAATTTTCACATCCAGCACTTCGCTAATATCAATGTACGTTTCCGGTTTCTCCGCGCCGTGAATGAATACTTGGTGGACTTGGTGCGGCTCGAAACCTTCGTCGCGCAATTCCGGGAAGATGAATTTGGTGCCTGCCGAGGGAAACACGGCGTCGAGTGCGACATCTGCCGCAACGCGATGATCGGGATGGTTCAGATAGCTATTGCCGTAAAAGCGTACGGTGGGATCGCCGGTGATAACCACGTGCGGTTTGTACTTGCGGATGAGGCGCGTGAGATCGCGGCGCAGATCAATCGTCGGTTGCAACATGCCATCGGGATAGTGCAGAAATTCAACGTGTTCCACGCCGAGGACGGCGCACGCGCGGCGTTGTTCTTGTTCGCGGATGCGCGCGAGTTCTTGCTTGGTCATCTGCGCCTCGGTTTTGTCGTTCGACCCGGCGTCGCCGCTGGTGATCAGCACGGTGGTGATCTCGCATCCGGCGCGCGCCCATTTTGCCAGTGTCCCGGCAATCGTAAATTCCTGATCGTCGGGATGCGCGTGAATGGCCATTGCGCTTTTTGGCGGTTGGGGTTCCGCGGTAGCAACCTTGGTCACCGCGCGTTCAGGAATCGCTTGGTCATTGAGTTGGTTGGGGTCGGACATGGATGCTCCTATTCGTTTTGAGATTTAATTTCGAAACGCAGGACAAAAGACCGAGGACGAAATGATCCGCGTCAGTTGCTCCAAAGAAATTGGATGTGTCTAATCCTACCGTAACATTGTACGCAAACGTCGCGCAAACGCAATGCCCGTGCGTCGTTTGCTCTAGCGGCGTTCGGGCAACAAGGCAAAACCCAGGACTGGCGTAAGCGCCGGGGCAATACGTTTGGTCGAGCGGTTTACGTTTCAGTGCAAGGCAGTTGACTTGGACATTCGAAATTATCTGCCTATGGGCGATTAAGTGACGGATCGCTCTTTGCAATTTCTAGTCTAAACTCGAATAGCGTAGCACCCGCTAACCCAAATTTGGAAATCCGCGAGCGTCACGAGAACACCCAGCGTGTACCAGAACTTGACGCGCAAGTGAGTTGCCAAAACATTTCGCTTGGGGTAAAATCTGGAGAAAGCGAGCGCCACGATGGATATCCAACAATTACTCGACCAAGTCCAAGCCTATAACCCGCAAGCCGATCCCGCGCGCATTCAACGCGCGTATGATCTGGCGTGGACGGCGCACAGTGGTCAGATGCGCTCAACCGGCGATCCGTACATTACGCATTGCGTTGAAGTCGCGCACATTCTCGCCGACCTCTGCCTTGACGAAGACACGATTGTTGCCGCGCTCCTCCACGATGTCCCCGAAGATACCGCTGTCCCGCTTGAAACAATTCAAGCGCAGTTTGGCGACCAAGTCGCCAAACTTGTGGATGGCGTGACCAAGCTCTCTGGTTTGCGCCTCGGGATGGAACAAACGCAAGCCGAATCGCTCCGCAAAATGTTTATGGCGATGGCGGAAGAAATTCGCGTGGTCTTGATTAAACTCGCCGATCGCCTGCACAACATGCGAACCCTCTACGCGCGTCCGCCGGAAAAACAGCGCAAGATCGCGCGCGAGACCATGGAAATTTTTGCGCCCTTGGCAAACCGGCTTGGCATGTATAACATCCGCCGCGAGTTGGAAGACCTGGCGCTGAAATATCTCGAACCGGACAAGTATGCCGAGATTGATACCTTGCTTGCCGACGACAAGGACGATCAACAAGAGTACATTACGCAAGCCATCACCATCCTGCGCGAAAAACTCGCCGACGAAAACATTGTGCCGCTGGACATGAGCGGCCGCCCCAAGCACATTTACAGCATCTATAACAAAATGGTGCGCAAGGGTCGCGACTTTGATCAGATTTACGACATTCGCGCGATCCGCGTGATGGTCGAAAATATCCGCGAATGTTACGTCGTCCTCGGCATTGTGCATAGCATCTGGACGCCCATCCCCGGCGAGTTTGACGATTATATCGCCAAGCCCAAAGAGAACCTGTACCAATCGCTCCATACCGCCGTCATTGGACCAGCCGGCAAGCCGCTCGAAGTTCAAATTCGCACGGTGGACATGCACGAAATCGCCGAGTTCGGCATTGCCGCGCACTGGCGTTACAAAGAACCTGGCACACGCCATGACGCGGTCTTTGAAAACAAGATCAATTGGTTGCGCCAATTGATGGAATGGCGCAAAGATATTACCGATGCACGCGTGTTTGTGGATTCGCTCAAGACCGACGTATTCCAAGACCAAGTCTATGTGTTCACGCCCAAAGGCACCATTATCGAAATGCCCTCCGGCGCAACGCCGATTGACTTTGCCTATCACGTCCACACCGAAATTGGCAATCGCTGTCGCGGCGCAAAGGTGAACGGCAAGATCGTGCCGCTGGACTATCACCTTAAAACGGGCGACCGCGTGGAAATTCTCACGACGAAAAAAGGCGGACCGAGCCGCGACTGGTTGAATCCTGGGCTGGGACTGATCCGTACTTCACGCGCCCGCGAAAAAGTTCGCTACTATTTCAAGCATCAAGCGCGCGCCGAAGCGATCACCGAAGGGCGCGGACTGTTGGAAAAAGAATTGCATCGGCTCGGTTTTGATCAGCGCAATTTTGAAGACCTGGCGAAATTATTCAATTTCAAAAATGCCGATGATTTTCTGGAAGCGATTGGACACGAAGACTTGTCCACGCAATCCATTAGCGTCCGCCTTTTGGAAGCCGAGCGCGCGAAAACTGAACCTCCCGCCGAACTACCGCCGCCCACGCCCATCCTGCCCAAATTACCAGAGTCCACCGCCACCGTCGAAGGCATGGACAATCTGCTTCAGCACCTCGCGCATTGCTGTCACCCGTTGCCCGGCGATGCCGTGGTTGGCTTTATCACGCGCGGCCGTGGCATCACGATTCATCGGCGCGATTGCCGCAACATTATCAACGCGGAAGAACGCGAGCGGCTGATTGCCATTGATTGGGGCACTCAGGACAAGGCGGTCTATCCCGTCCTGGTCCAAGTCAAAGCGTTTGATCGTTCGGGGTTGGTGCATGATATCTCTGGTATCGTGATGGGCGAGCATGTGAACATGACTTCCACCAGCGCCATTGCCGGACGCAAAGATCGCATTGCGATCATTACCGCGATGCTGGAAATTTCAAGCGCGGATCAATTGACCCGCATCCTCAACAAAATTGATCGTCTGCCCAATGTGATTGAAGCCCGTCGCGTCACGGGCGGCAGTTAAAAACGAGACCCGAAGCATCGCTTGCGCGAAACGCTTCGGGTCTCGTTTTTAATCCCGCGATACGATTTCGAGTATTTTCAAAAAGCCCCAAATGATTGCCATCAAGCCAATGCCACCGCCAAAACATAACAACGACGAGACAAATGTTTGCGCACCCCAAATCAAGGCAATCAAGCCGCCGCCCAGTCCAACCAAAATAATAATCCCCGCAATGATCAGTTCGCGATCGAGTTGCCCTTGATAGTGTCGTGAATTGAATGGGCGCTCTGGCTTTTTTGACATCGTTGCCTCCAATTTTCCAAACGCATTATAGCACCGCGCAACCGCCTTGTCATTTAGTCTGTCTTGCGGTAGAATGTTCCCAACGGAGTTTTGTGTGTCCTATTGGCTAATGCTCCACGATCTGAGCGCCGTGCAACAATTGCAAGCGCGCGGGATTCAACTCGATCTTGAACGCGCGATGCTCTGGCGTCACTCACCACTGCAAGCCGCGCTCTGGGCGCACTTGCCATTCAATCCCATCAGTGCGGAAACGCTAGTCTTGGATCCGGCGGGCATACCGCGCGCGCGCGCGATCGGTTTCGCGCAAATGCGCGGACGGCGCGGCAGACCCGAATCGGATATTGTGTATCTTGCGCCTGCACTCGATGCGGATAGCGATGCCGTTGCCATCTGGTATCGTTTGCTCGCCGAGTGCGCGCATCAGGTCGGCGCGCGCGGCGGACAACGCTTGTTCGCCCAAGTCCCCAGCGGCAATGGCATCGAAAAAGTATTTCGGCAAGCCGGATTTACAACTTATGCGCGTGACGAAGTGTATTGTCTCGCCGATTTTCCCGCCGACTTGGCTAAAACTAATCTATTGCGTCGTCAACGCGCGCGCGATGGCTGGAATCTTTTGCGGCTCTATAGCGCACTGACCCCGCGCACCGTCCAACTCGCCGAAGGCATGTTATCGCCCGAAGGTCAAGGCGGTAAGCTCGGCGATTGGTGGGATCAATCGCGCAGTGTCGGGTACATCCTTGAAGTGGAAGGCGAACTAGCCGGGGCGGTGCGCGTGCGGCGCGGCAAATCGGCATACTGGCTCCGCTTTGGTCTGCATCCCCAAGCGCAAGAGCAAAGCGATTTGTTGTTGCGCGGCGCATTATCCTTACTTTGGGCGGCGCCGCCTCTGCCAATTTTTTGCGACGTGCGTGATTACGAAAGCGGCATGACGATCGCGCTAGAACAAGCTGGCTTTCGTCATTATCAAACCCGCAGTTTGCTCGTCAAGTACACAACCGTGCGCGCCAAAGAACCGCGCCTAAAGTTAATTCCCGCGCTCGAAAAACGTCCCGAGCCTGCAACGAACATTTCGCATCATACCGAATAATCGCCGGGACGTTATGAAAGCTTGAGTCAAATTTTACACCATCTTGTTGACACATCCCCAGACCCTCATTATACTTTTTCCGTTTGATCAACCAACGCTGATCAAATCGTGTGAGCGATTTGATCACGCAAAATCAATCGAGTGGAAATTTGCCCAGGCAATTTCCTATTCTCTTTGGAGGAGAAGCATGAAACGTTTGTCTATTCTTATTTTGTTCGTTCTCTTGATTGCCGCGCTCGCGGCATGCGCGCCAGCACCCACGGCCGCGCCAACCCAAGCCCCCCCGACTGCCGC
>JBBIUF010000034.1:0-38056 GCA_037440365.1 Chloroflexota bacterium | reverse complement strand
GGCGAAACGATTGCATTTGCAACAGGCGCAGGCGGCGCAGGCGGTTCACTCGGCGCAACGATTTCGTTTTCAACTTTGGGTGCGACTTGAACTTTAACCTTCGGCACCGATTTTTTTACGCGACGTTTAGCGGGTGGCGCAACAACGTGCGGTGGCTCGGCTAGCGCGGGTGGTTCAGCAATTTTCGGTGGTTCAACCGGCGCAGGTGGCGGCACAATGTGTGCCGGCTCTTCGGCAACGGGTGGGCGTGTGTCGGGCGAGGTTTGAATTACCACGACGCCGCGATAATAATGTTTCAGAATTTGTTCAAACGATGCGCCGCGCCGCGCCATGACAATCGCGCCGCGCTTGCACATGCCAACGCCATGTCCCTTGAGCGACAGAAAACCGCATGAGCAATCGACGCCGCGCAAATAGGCGAGCGGCGGAATGTGCATCTCTTCGGCGTTGCGCGTGTGTCCGTCGCAATGTTCAAAAAAGAAGGCGTTGATCAGTTGTCCATCGTGCCAAGCCACCATGCCCCAGGTTTCGCTCAGCGCGCGAAAAACTTCCGGGTCGCTGACCGGATCAATGCGTTTCCATTTTTGGCAATGCGCGGTCGTGCAGACATCGGCGTTGTGTTCCACATGCCGCCGCGCGGATGCAACATAGGTGCGCGCGGCGACGGCTTGGGCTTTTAGGGCTTCCAGCGGCGCGCTCGCGCCGATTTCAGCCGCGACCGCGCCGGCAAGGTACGTTTCGAACTTCATTTCTTCGACCTTGCCGTTTGGCATTAACACGCGTACACTGGTGGGCAAGATGATGGCAAGCCCGTGATCGTTATTCAACATCCGTGATAATCCATTCCTCGTGTCGTGAGACAATCCGGCGCGCAACCAGGTCGTCCACAATTTCATTCACCTGTTCGCGCCGCCAACTAAACATCCGCGCAATCAGCGGGGGCGTGCTGGCAATGACGGTAGCCAGATAACGTTTGACCAATATCCGGCGCGCCGCGTTCAATTCAAGTTTCTGCGCGCGCGCGGCTTCCTGGGGAAACCAGTGCGCGACGAGATCGAAAATTTGAGATGCCCACGCGCCGCGCTCCATCGCCGCGCCGCAAGGCAAAATGACGAGCGCGCGTTGCAGTTCGTCCAGCGCGCGATGGTAGGCGGTGCCATCGCGATCAAACCCAGCGGCGGCGCGCAACGCCAGCGTCGGTGTGGGTCCCAGGTCGCGGAGTGCATCATGGATGCGTTTCGCGGCGTGGCTGATGCGTCCTTGCGCATACGCGGTCGCAAAATTTTCCGGCGCGTTGACTGTGAGCAAATGCGGCAACAGCGAGCGCGCGATAAAAACCGGCTTGCCGTTCGCCAGCGCTTTGCCATAATACGCGCGTTGCTCCGCTGGCAAATCATTCTTCCATGCCCACACGCGATCCGAGTCGGTGTCCCAATCTTCAATGTGCGCGTCGCGTTTGCCTTTCACAGCTTCGTACAGCGAGGGTAATTCAATCGCTTGGGTGGAGGCGAATAGCCACGCCAACCCCACGTCCTCGAGCCAACGCGCGGCGGCGTCCAGTGTTTGAATGCGTTGCGCGCGCGTGCGATGATAGATTGTATCGCGTTGGCGTTCGATGCGCCGCAAATCCATAATTACCCTTGATAACAAAAAGCCAGCAACGTCCGCTGGCGATCGGAAACATACGCGCTATGCCGGGCTGGTGCTTGAGGGCTGAACGCTGACCTGCCAACTATACCACGCGGGTTTGAGTGTGTCAATTTTCTAACGCGCGCGCATACTCAGACAAGGTGTCCACATCCATGCCCCAGCGCGCATCATCAAAGGCAACCAGTTCAACCGCCTGTTGCGCGAGAATTTCGCGCCCGCCCTGTTCGCCGGTGAGCTGTGTCAGTGCGTTGAAATGCGCGCGGTCAAACAAGACCGGACTGCCGCGTTTGCCCGCATACGTCGGCGCGATGATGGGCGCAGTGGTTTCGCGGTACCGCTGGATGAGCGCGTTGATGATATCGGACGTGAGGGCGGGTTGATCGGCGTTGATAAAAATTGCCGCGTCAATTTCTGGCGCGAGCGCGCCGAGTCCGGCGCGAATACTGGTCGAGAGTCCGCCGCTCCATTGCCGATTGAATGCGATCCGCGCGCCGCGATGTTCGATCAAGGGGCGTATGGTTTCTGCGTGCGCGCCTAACACGGCGATGGTTTCAGTTGCGTCGGAGCGGAGCGCCAGGTCGAGCGCGTGTTCGATCAGCGTTGTGCCGCGCCAGGGCAAGAGTTGTTTGATGCGTCCACCCATGCGCGTGCCAGCGCCAGCCGCCAGGATAATCGCGGCGACGCGGCGGTGCGTTTCGCGAATCGGCTGGCTGGGATCGCGCAGTGCGCCGATCGCGACCGCACTCACACCATCGTAACCCAGGAGCAAATGCGCCAGCGCGCGCGCGGCGGTGAGTTGCACTGCATCGTCAACTTGATTGATCAACACAATCGCGCGCGCCGCCGCCGGTTTGTTTTTCAAGCCGCCGGATGAATGCGCGAGGACGCGTGCGGCAAGCAAGGGGGTCACGGGATCGCCGATGCGCGCGCCGGCAATCTGCGCGACCAGCGCGGCGCGATGTACATGCGCGTCGTCGAGCGGCGTGCCAAACACGGATGCGCCGATAACTGATACGACGAGGCGCGTGGCGTTGGCAATTACCGGCTCGTGCGCGGCGGGCGCTTTGAAGGGCAACTGGCGCGCGCCATCGGCTTCATAGATCACCGCGTCGGCTTCGAGCGCGAGCGTGTCAATAAATTCGGGCGGGACACCGGCAACTTTGTTTTCGGCAATGTCCGCGCCGACGATTACCACGCGGCGATCGCGCGTCAGCGTCGTGCGGACACGCGCAAGAAAGGCAAACGTTGACGCGTACTGCAAGACGCGCGCGCCGGCGTGCGCCGCCTGGGTTGCCGCAAGCTGGGTGGTTGTGGTCAGCGCCACGCGCTTGCCTTGCGCGCCTAGTTCATCGGCGAGGCGAAAGAGCGCAGAGGTTTTGCCGCCTGCGCCGACGAGCGCGATGATTTCTTTTTCGCGTAAACGAAACGCTTGAATTAGTTGCATCAATCAAAAATCGCCAAGCTTGATTTCGATATGATCGCGGTTGCCAATCGGCAGGCGTTTCAAATTGGGTTGGGTGTACAGGCCGACTTCGATCAGGAACGGCGCGCGCGCGGTGGGCGGTACAACCAGCTCGTATTCGTCGGTGATGATTTCGCCCACGTCCCAAATAAAGGTTGGATACGTGCCGTCGCGCGGCTGGGCATCGTGTTGCGCGACGATGAGTCCGTGTGCGTCGAGCAAATGCACAAACACCGTATACGCATTTTTTGTTTCGCCGAATCCTTGCCAGTAGAGGGTGAGGTAAACTTTGCCCGTGGCGCGCTCCACGCGCGTGGTGTATGCGAGCAACGTGATCGCGTCACCGACGCGCTGATCCACGCGCGTCGCGGCGGCAAGCTCGGCGGGGCTGGGTTGCGGAAGCGGGATTTTTAATTGCGTCAAGGTTGCCGCAGAAAAATGTTCTTGCGGCGCCAATTCGGCAAACAAGGGATGTGCGTCAATGGCATCGCCGGTGTCGCGCCGATACAAGCCCAATTGCAGGGCATAGGCGCCCGGCGGCAAGTTGTTGTTGAGCGCGAGCGTCCAGGTGTCGCGTGTAAATTTGCCAGCGGGCCAACGCTGGACGGGATAGAAATTGGCAAAGGGATCGGTTTGCGCTTGGCTCACGACGTGGTTGTGATAATCCAATACTTGGACGCGCCAGGTCACGGTGGCCGGCGGCGGATAGACTGATTCGATATAGGTGGTGAGTGTGAGTGAGTCTCCGGGCGCATACGTTGTGCGCGCTAGATCATAGCCGAGTAATTTGAGCGTCGAGCCAAAATAAATGTTGGATGCAAATTGCGGTGTCGGCGCGGCAATGCTCGGCCTAGTTTTTTGAACGATTGCGCTTGCGCCGTTTTGATAAACAATTTGCACTGGCGCGCCGCGCGCGATCTCAACATCGCGGAGTAAGAGATAGGGTTGCCAAGCTGGGTTGTTTAACCATTCGGCAAAGGTGACCGGACCCAGTTTGGTTCCGGCGGGAATCCATTGAAACCATTCGTTTGGTAATTGCTCATTCCACAATCCAAACGCGAGCCAGTACGCGCGTGTCGGTTGCGGATCGAGATAATTGATCTGGTAGGTGTCGAGATGTTGTTTGGCCCATAACGCGGTTTGCAATTCGGAGGGCGTGAACGGCGCATACGGTTTGGGCGGCCGCCACGCGCTCACGCTGGCGACGATGATGATTATAGCCACGAGCATCCCCGCAAGGGCAACGCGGCGCGACGATTCGAACCGCGCGGCGAAACGATCCAGGATCAGCGCGAGCGCGAGCGCGGCAAATAAACTCAAGGGGTAAACCAGGATATAAAATGTCTTGTCCACGCGATAGCCGGAGATTTGCCAGAACGGTTGAATGACGAGCAGGGCGATCAACTGGACCAGCCAAATGCCGAGCAAGCCAAGCCACGTTTTGCCAAAGGCGCCCGCGCGCCAGGCGCGCCCGCCGCCGATGATTGCCAGCGCGAGAAAAAGCGGCCCGCCTAAATTATCAAGCGAAGGATTGGCGACGCCGCCCGCGCCCACATCGCCCGACACAGAAATTTGCCCGGCTTTGAATTCCAGGATGCCGCCTTGTTGTAAAGCCATTACCGCCAGAAGCATCAACACCAAAAAAATGCCCAGCGCGATCAAGGCGCGTTTGCCTTCGGCGCGCAGAGAGCGCGCAACGTGGACAATGGTGATCAGCGCGAACACGCCGAACGGTAACGCAACGAAAATTGGGTACGCGGCAACGACGCCAAGCAGAGCCGCGCCGATCAAGAGCGCCAACAACCAGTGCGGGCGCGCGGCGTACTGCGCCATGTACCACAGTGCGGCGAGAATAAAATATTGCGCGAACACTTGCGCGAAATAGTATTGTTCCCAGTTGAGCGTGCCGGCAAAATATGACCAGGGCACGAATAGCAACGCAGGCGCAATCAGCGCGCTGATTTTGGATACGCGCCGCGCCGGGAGTAGCGCGCACGCTATGCCATAGAGTGCGCCGGCGCTCAAGGCGAGGAAACTCGCGGCGGCGGGGTGTAGCACATAGAGCGGTGGCGTGCGGAGCCAATGTGCGAGCGCGGCAACGAAGAATGCGCCGCCCGCCGGATACCAACTGACGAGCTTACCTTCCGGGTAGGAGAACATGGCTTGGAGATAGACGCGCACCGCGTCGCTGGATTGCGACGGCGGTAACAACGTTGGCAGAGCAGGCGCGATGAAATAGAGCCACACGCCGATCACGACGAATGCAAACCCGGCGGCTTCGAGCCAGTCCCAGGTTACGCGCACCCGTCCGCGCACAAAAATCAAAACGACGATTAACTCGACGGCAATGCCGATGAGCGTTAGCGTAAAGCTGGCGCGGTACCCGGCAACCAGATTTTGCGCATACCCGTTTAATAAAGTGAAAAAGAAAATTAAAAAGAAAACGGTAAAGAGCGCAAGCGCGGTTGAAAATATAACTGCGTTTTGAAATCGCTGTGGTTTCATGGGGCTGTAACCTGAATACGAGTTGTCAATTCGACGTGATCGCCGATGGCTTGGCTTGCGCGTGTAATCGGCAAACGCCGCAAACTGGGAAATTCATACATGCCAATTTCGATTCGATATTCGCCGGGGGGCAAATCGCGCGCGAGTTCGAGCGTATACGCATCGGGAATTGTTTCACCCGTTGCCCAAATTGAGGTGGGGTACGTCCCATCGCGGGGCGCACTGTCGCGTTGCGCGACGATTTGATTTGCCGCGTTCAAGAGATGCACAAAGACGGTGTAATCGCGTGGCGCGGCGGCGCGACATTGCCAGACGATGGTCACGCGCAGTGGTTCGCCTGGGTGAATCGTGGCAGGCACGGCATAGCCCAGCAGTGCAAACGCTTGATCGAACACCAGGTCGGCGTGTGTGAGGTTGGCGAACTCGGCCGCATTTGGCGCAAGCGCAACCTTGATTGGACCAAGACGCCAAACGTCATCGCTGGTGCCGTCTGCGCGCGTGAACGGGAGCAAGGTGCCATCGGTTTCGTAGAGCAAACTCAAGCCGAGTGCATATGCGCCGGGTTGAATGTTGGCGGGCAGGGTGAGCGAAAACGTTTGAGTGAGTTGCGCCTGTGGCGACCAGCGTTGCAATGGAAATTGCGGAAACGCGGGAACCTGGGTTTCGCTGACAATCTCATCTTGGTGGTTGCGGAGTTGCAAGCGCCACATGACCTGATGTGTCGGCACGGCGCGCGCGATAAATTGCGCGGTCAAGGTCAGTGTTGCGCTCGCGGCGAGATCGGATACTGGGAGCGTCGCGCCGGTCAAGGTCAGCACGTCGCCGATTTGCGCGAGTGGCGCAGGGCGAGTGGCTGGCGGCTGATCGGGCTTGCGTAAAATTTTTGTTGCGCCAACTTGATACACGGTTTGCAAGGTTGTGTCAACTGGCAGGTGGGTTGCGCTTGGCGCAAAAAGATAATCGCCCCAACTGGGCTCGGCGCGCCATTCTTCAAATGTCTTTGGCCCGAGCGCGGCGAAATCAATAAACAATTCGGCGGGATAATGTTCGCCCCAGATGCCGACGCCCAGCCAGTTGGCGAGAATACTTTTCTTGCCAATCAGGTTGATCTGGCGCGTGTCCAGATGCGCTTTTGCCCACAGTGCCACATCGAGATCGGATTCGCTCATCACGGCAATAGGTTCCGGCGGCATGGCATAGACAACGCCTCCGCCAATCAGACTCGCGAGGATAAAAAACGCAAGGGCTGGCGCGATTCGCATTGGCGGGATCCATTCGATCATGCGCGCGAGTGGCAACACGGCAAGCCAAGTCAACGGAATGATCCAGACGTAGAATGATTTGCCGTACCAGTATTCTGTCAAGCCGACGGCGCGCAATGCCAGGGCAATTGCGCTGATGAATGCGGCGAGCATTAGAACGATTAGCGGAATCCAGACGCGCGTGCCGCGCGGACGCAAAATCACACTCAATGCCGGCAAGATTAACAATCCACCGCCGAACGCGCTTAACGAAGGTAGCAGAACTGCGCCTTGCGAACCAAAGCGGCTGAGGTGCGGGATGTAGCGCAATCCAGTCAATGCGATGAGTGCGATCCAGAAAAAGGCTGGGATGCCCACGACCAGCCGCGCATCGCGCCATACGGCGTGCCCGGTCTGCTCGCGCCGCCATAGATTCCACGCGTGAACGCCGAACAACAAGCCCGGCAAGACCAACCATAATTGAAATGAAACGCTAATGCCGATGAGCGTCAGCGCCATGCCGCTCAACCACACAGTACTCGGCGCGGCGCGGTGTTCCATCCAGAACACGCAAAATGCAACGAGCATCATTTGCGCGAATACCTGAGTCGAAAAATAATTCAAGCCGATCAAGGTGGCGGTAAAATAATTTCCGAGCAGGAACAGAGCGGTGGGCGCGCATAAAGCGATGATGGTAAAGCGTGGGCGGGTGGGTAAAATGAGATTTGCGCCCAAGTAAATGCCGCCTGCCATGATTGCCAGCCAGAGTGCGGAGAGCGGGTGCAACAGGCGCACCGGTTCGTTGCCGAGCCAGTGGGCGAATGTTGCGACAACAAGCGCGGGCCCGCCAGGGTAATCTTCGATAATTTTGCCGCTGGCAAAAACTGTGTTGGCAAAGGCGGCATGGTTTGCCGCATCGCCGGAAAAACTGGGTGGGAGCAGAGTTGGCAACGCAGGCAGTAAAAGGTAAATCCAGGTTGCGAGTGTGACCGTGATGAATCCGGCAAGCCCAAGCCACTCGCTATTGACTTGAGCATGTTGGCGGCGCAACCATACCCTGATGCCGCCCAACTCGATCAGCGTGAGCAGAAAAATGAGCGTGGCGTGCGCGGGCAAGCCGATGGCGTTTAGCGCATAGCCGTTGATGAGGATGAGCGCAAAACTGACGATGAGATACCAATAGACTAACGTCGCCGGACGCCAAGTAACGGAGGGTCTGTTCATGCCTTTCGGATCATACGGCAAATGGTTGGAGTTGGTTTAACGCCGCCATACGACGCCGCGTTTGGGCGCAAACAAAAACACAAGCAAGAATATGGCGGTCGCCGTGAGAACTACTGCCGCGCCCGACGCGACATTGACGTAAAAGCTAATATACAAACCGGTCACACTCGAGACCGCGCCGATCAACGCGGCGATAAACATCATGGTGGGCAGTCGCCGCGTCAGCAAATACGCGGTTGCTCCCGGCGTCACGAGCATTGCCGCGACCAAGCCCACGCCCACGGTTTGCAGAGATACGACGATGGTGAGCGCGAGCAAGATCAGCATCAAGTTGCGAAGCAGTTCGGCGGGCAAGCGCAAGGTTGCGGCAAGCACCGGATCGAATGAAATCACGAGAAATTCTTTGAACAGTGCCACAATCGTCGCCAGGACAATCACGCCGAGGATCGCAGTGAGCCACAGATCGCTGACACTCACGCCCAACACATTACCGAATAAAATATGCGTCAGGTCGAGCGCATACGTTTTGATCGTGCTGATCAACGCCACGCCGAGCGATAGGGCGGCGGCAAACAAGATGCCGATCGCCGTGTCCTCTTTGATGACGCCTTGTTTGGAAAAATAACCAATTGCGAGCGCGACGATGATCGCGGCAACCAGCGCGCCGATGATCAAATCGCCTTTGAGCAAATACGCCACCGCGACGCCGGGCAAGATCGCGTGCGCCATCGCATCACCCATAAACGCCATCGAACGCAGGACGACGTAACAACCGATTACCGCGCACAAGACGCCGACCATCAGCGAGGCTAGCAAACCGCGTTGCATAAATTCGTACGCGAGCGGGGTTAGAAAAAAATCAATCACCGCATCTCCTGGGCTTATTCAAAAGTGTCAGGCGGACAACAATCATCCACGACGATTTGGTTGCCGTTGAGGAACATGGTGTTTTTGCCGAAGGCTTGCGCGAGAATATCGTGCGTGAACACGCGCGCCGGCTCGCCGCACGCGATGAGCCGATGATGGATTAACAAGACCAGGTCGAACTTGGTCGCGGCGAGATTGAGATCGTGCGTGGACACCATGACGGTGACTTGGGCGTCGCGGAGTTGGTCCAGCAAATTAAAGGTGGCGTCCTGGGTTGAGGCGTCGACGCCGGTGAACGGTTCGTCCATCAACAAAATATGCGGTTCTTGCGCGAGCGCGCGCGCGAGAAAGACGCGCTGTTGTTGCCCGCCGGACAAATCGCCAATGGGTTGCGCGGACAGGTTGGCAATACCCATTTGGGCCAGACTATGCGCGACGATGACGCTATCGTTTTTGCCAGCCCGCTTGAACCAACCAAGTTTGCCATAGCGTCCCATCATCACCACATCGGTCACGGTCACCGGAAATTTCCAGTCTACTTCTTCACGTTGTGGCACATAGGCAACGCAATCCGTATGCTGTCCAAACGGCAAGCCGTGAATCAACACACGCCCCTGTTTCAAGGGCAACAAACCGACGAGCGCTTTGAACAGAGTGGACTTGCCCGCGCCGTTTGGTCCTACCACGGCGACGCGCGTGCCTTGGGGGACTTGGAACGTCACGTCGTTCAACGCCAATTTGCCGTTATACCCAACGCTGATATTTTCGACGGCAAGGTGCGCTGGGATTTGAATCGGGCTCGTCGTCGCGTAAGCATCCTTTTTCATTTTAACGCATTCACAATGGTCGTGGTATTATAGTGCATCATGTCGAGATACGTCGGCGCGGGACCGGTGGACGCGGACAGCGATTCGGTGTACAACTCGGTAATCGCCGTGACGCCAGTTTCTTGCCCAAGTTGTTGCGCGAGTTGAGGATTCACTCCAGTCTCCAAAAAGATCGCGCGCGCTTTGGTTTGCTTGACGCGGTTGACGAGTTGCGCGAGTTGTTGCGCCGACGGGGATGCTTCGGTGCTGACGCTGGGCACGATCGCGCCGACAATTGTAAAGCCATAGCGGTCGGCGAAATAGCCGAGACTTTCATGATTGGTCACGAGCAAGCGTTGCGCGGCGGGAATTTGCGCGACCTGGGTGGCAATCCATTGATCGAGTTCTTTGAGTTTTGCATTATACGCCGCCGCGTTTGCCGCATACGTCGCCGCGCCAGCCGGATCGGCTTGCGTCAACCCGGCGCGGATATTTTCAACATAGCGCATCACGCTATTTGGATCGAGCCAATAGTGCGGATCACCTTGCGGGTGATCAGTATCCACACTTTCATTCGCTTGCGGCGTGCGCGGGGTCAACCCTGCCGCCGCTTCAATCACCGTCCGCTTGCCCCCGGCATTTTCCAGCAATTTGTTCAGATACGATTCAAGCCCTGCGCCATTGGCAATGATCACGGCGCTGTCAGCGACACGGCGAATGTCGCCGGGCGTCGGTTCAAAGCTGTGGGGGTCTGCGCCGATCGGGATCAGCGCGTCAACTTGCATGCGCTCGCCCGCGATCTGATGTGTAATGTCGGCGAGAAACGTTTCCACGGCGAGCACGCGGCGCGCGGTGGCTGTTGGCGCAGGCGCACATGCCGCGAGGACAACCAAGGCGCTGGCGATTAGACCTAAGCGCTTAATGTTCATGGTTTCATTTTCCGTTTTTTGGTTTGACAGTTGGGACACTGACCCATCAATTCGAGCATGTGGACTTGAATGGTATAGCCCGTTTTGGCTTGGAGCGATTGCATCAAGGCGTCGAGATCACAGTCTTCAAATTCAACCGCGCGACCGCACTCGGAGCAAACCAGGTGATGCCCGTGCGGGCGCGCAATCGCCGCGTAACTGTGACAGCCCGCCGCGAAATGGACGCGCTGAATATAGCCCAACTCGATGAGCAGATCGAGCGTGCGATAGACGGTGGTCAAGCCGAGGTGCGGTGACTGGGCTTTGGCTTGGCGATAGATTTCCGCCGGAGTCAAATGCTGATCGGCGCGCGCGATCACATCCAGCACAATCTGACGCGGGCGCGTGAGTTTGCGCTTGCTTTCGCGCAAGCCATTTTTGAGCGCGGGGGTAGAATCGGTTAACATTTGTTTTCTAATTGAAAATTATTTTCAATTGCGAAATCGAGTATAGCGAAAATGATTGCGGGTGTCAAGGCGACTGAACGCGCAACGCGCGTCGGGCGCGTTGCCAAATTCTCAATTTCTTGTATACTTTTGGCGCGCGGAACAACCGCGCGTGAGAGAGAGGACGAAATAAAACGTACCGGTCTTTTGATCAGCATCCTGTTGGGATTGGCGTTGTTCATTGGCGCGCATCCTGCCGCCGCGCAAACCGTCACGGCGTGGCAGGGCGCATACTTTGCCAACCGCACGTTGCAGGGCAATCCCGCGTTTACGCGCGCTGACGCCGCGATTGATTTCAATTGGAGCGCGGGTTCGCCCGGCGGCGGCATTGCGCCCGGCGATTTTTCGGTGCGCTGGACGCGCTGGGTCTATATTGACACGCCCGGCAATTGGACGTTTACCATGATCACCGATGACGGCGCGCGCTTGTTTCTGGACGAGGCGCTCGTGCTTGATGCGTGGAACGATCAGCCTGCCACCGCGCACAGCGTGACGCTAAATCTGACGCAGGCATTTCATTTGGTGCGGATGGAATATTATAATCACGGCGGCGTGGCGGAAGCGCATTTGGAAATGCTCTCCGCGGCATTTCCTGATTGGCGTGGCGAGTATTTTAGCAATCCCGATTTGGTTGGCACGCCCGCGTTCACGCGCAACGACAGCGCGATCAATTTTAATTTCGGTACCGCCGGTCCGGGCGGCGGCGTTGCTGGAACAAATTTTTCTGCGCGGTGGACGCGCAGTCTCAACCTCACCGCAGGCAAATATCGTTTTACGACGACAACGGACGATGGGGTGCGTTTGTGGGTGGACAACCAGTTGTTGATCGATCAATGGCACGATCAAACCGCCAAAAGTTGGACGCGCGATGTGACGTTGGGCGCGGGCAATCACTGGATCAAGATGGAATATTTTCAGCATGGCGCAGAGGCGTTGGCACAGTTGGCGTGGGCGCTTGCGCCAGGCAGTGCCGATGTGTGGCACGGCGAATTTTTCAGCAACCCAGGTCTGGAAGGGAATGCCGCATTTTCGCGCGATGACGCCGATATCAATTTTGATTGGGGCACGGGGTCGCCCGGCAAAGGGATTGCCTCGCCCAACAATTGGTCGGCGCGCTGGACGGCGAAACGAACAACCGCCACGGCAGGTTTTTATACCGTGAGCGCGGTGGTGGATGATGGCGTGCGCATCTGGGTGGATGGTCAGAATATCATTGACGAGTGGCATGACCAATCACCGACACCGTTAGCCGCGACGGTGTTTCTGACGGCAGGGACGCATGACTGGCGGATCGAATACTATCAGCATGTTGGCACCGCTTCGTTGCGTGTGCAGATTGCGTTTGGCGTGGTCGCGCCGCCGCTTTCGGTGACAGACCAAACGACGGTGGCGTCTGGCACGGTCATTGTCGAAGATGGCGCGCCGGGATTTTTCAAAGGCGGCGCGGCGGATCGCTGGCGTGATGTGGCGAGCGGGAGTGGTGGTCATGCGTTTGCGTTGACGAATCATGCGTTTGCGTTGGCGACCTACGCCTGGGCGCGGTGGTATCCGCGCTTGCCGCGCGAAGGGTCGTACCAAGTGGCGGTGTATCTTCCGGCAAACGTGGCGACTACACGCCGCGCGCGGTATTGGATCGCGCACGCGCAAGCGTTTGATTTTGCCAGCGTCGATCAAGTGATCTATGCCAATCAATGGGTGTCGCTGGGAACGTATTATTTTTCGGCGACGGGAAGCGAATACGTTGCGCTCGGCGATGTCACCTACGAGCCGCTTGCCGCGACGGTGATTGCGGTGGATGCGGTGCGCTTTACGGCGCGCTAAAAAATTGACAATCAAGCCAATCCGCGTACAATCTCGCGCGTGTGCGCGTGCTGGTAGAATCATGTTCGGCTTTGAATACCCCGACTGGATTTTCTCAGTCGAGGTTTTTTTCTTAAGCCACGATTCAAACTGCGCGATTCAAATGACCGAATAGGTAGGGCATGGATCCAAAAGAAAATTTGGGCGTACCGGAAGGCGACGAAGTCACAAGCGCATCGAGCGAACCTGCTGAACCGTCTGCACCGCCGTCAGAATTGCGACCGGATTTGACGACGAGCGAAATGAAACGGGGTGTGCGCCCGGGCGATGTGTATGTACGCATGAAACAGTCACATAATCGCTATTTCCACAAAGTTAGCCCCGGTTATTTTGTCGCCACGCCAGAATCCGACCGTCCAGTGGGTCTTGTCGAGCGCGTCTATCGCGCGGTCAAAAAAATCTTGATCGGACGCCCGCTGGAAACGGCGGAAGAAATTCATCAACGTCTAACCAAAGTCAAAGCGCTCGCGGTCTTTGGCTCGGATGCCATTTCGTCATCCGCGTATGCGACCGAAGCGGCACTGGTGATTTTGGTTGCCGCCGGCAATGGCGCGTTGGGCATTTCATTTTTCACGGCGGTCGCCATTGCCATCATGTTGTCCGTCGTCGCCTTTTCCTATCGGCAAACGGTGTATGCGTATCCACACGGCGGCGGCTCGTACAACGTCAGCCGCGAAAATTTGGGCATCATCCCTGGTCTCATCGCGGCGGCGGCGTTGCTCATTGACTATGTGCTGACGGTGGCGGTGTCCATCGTAGCGGGTTCTGCCGCGGTCACCTCCGCGTTGATTGCATCTGGCTACGCCGATCACATCAAGGCATTGGAATCCACGCTCCCACCCTTTCTCAATTTGAACGTCATCCTCAGTTTATTCTTCATCGGTTTAATCACGCTGGGTAATTTGCGCGGCATCCGCGAGTCTGGCACGATCTTTGCAATTCCCACGTATATGTTTATCGTCAGTTTGCTCGTGATGCTCACCGTCGGTTTATTCAAGGCTTTTACCGGCACACTCGTCGCCGCAGTTACGCCGCCGATCTTGTCCGCGACCGAACCGATCACGCTGTGGCTGGTCTTGCGCGCGTTCAGCGCGGGCGCGGTTGCCATGTCCGGCACGGAAGCAATTTCCAATGGCGTGCCGGCATTTCAAAAACCGGAATCGAGAAATGCGGCGACGACGCTAACGGTGATGGCAACCTTGCTCGGGTTGTTCTTTCTCGGCGTATCCTATTTGGCGACCCATATGGGCTTGGTGCCGGGCGAAGAAACGATTATTTCCCAAATTGCGCTTGCGGTCTTTGGCAAGAATGTGTTCTATTATATCTTTCAGATCGCGACAACCGGCATCCTGGTAATTGCCGCTAACACCGCGTTCGCCGATTTCCCGCGCTTGTCTTCTGTGTTGGCACGCGATAATTTCATGCCGCACCAATTTAATTTTCGCGGCGACCGGCTCGCGTTCTCGACCGGCATTGGCGCGCTCGGCGGCATCGCTTCGATTTTGGTGATTGCGTTTGAAGGCAATGTGGACAGTTTGATCCATCTCTACGCGGTGGGCGTGTTCCTTGCGTTTACCATGTCCAACTCGGGAATGGTAGTGCATTGGTGGAAATTGCGCGGCCCGAATTGGCAGACGAGCATTCTGATTAACGGCGTCGGCGCGGTCTTGTCCGCGATTACATTGCTGATTGTCGCGGTGACCAAGTTTGCGCTCGGGGCTTGGGTGGTCATCGTCCTGATTCCGATCATCGCGAGTCTGTTCATGTTGTTACACCGCCATTATTCCCGCGTCGCCGAGCAACTCAAAATTGTGCCAGGTCAGTTGCCGCCCGCCAAAATCGAACAACTCGTCGTGGTGCCGATTGACGATGTGAATTACGCGTCGCTCCGCGCGATTGCGTTTGCGCGCACGATTGCGCGCGAAGCTGTCATTTTGCATATTGCGACCAGCGCCGAGCGCGGCGAAAAAATCAAGCAGAAAATTGCGCTGTATGCGCCGGATATGAAACTGGTGATTGTCGAATCACCCTTGCGCGCATTTGTGCGGCCGTTGCTCGCGTATGTGGACGCGGTGCATAGCCAGCGCCCCAGCGCATTTGTCACTCTTGTGCTACCCGAGTTTATTACCGCGCGTTGGTGGGAACGGTTTCTGCACAACCGTACCGCCAATCGTTTGCGCGATGCGTTTGAGCGGCATCCAAATGTGGCGGTAGTGATGGTGCCGTATCTGTTAGAGCGCTAGTACCGCCAGACGTGCCAAACACCGGACGAGTCAGACTTGCGCGCGCGGACGTGTCTAGGGTGTGTCACGTTTTTGGGCGAACGCCGCCGATTTCCAAGTGGCGGTTCACGCAGGCAAAAATCGGCTCGCCGATTAAGCGCGAACCTGATTGATCAAATTTACACCTAGTTTTGCCGTCGTTTGAAAACGACGGCGCGCGATGGGAGACAATCCAAAACTTGGCGCACCCTGCCGGCACAAGTTGGGTGATTGACAAACCAGATTTATCGGCATAGAATCTTGCTATAGTCGTGACGATGCGTCAAAACATATGCTGACAGTGCCTCGAAAGCAAATGCTTGTTCGAGGTTTTTTCTTGGCGAAAATACTTGTTATTTTGGCTCGATGTAAAACACGGTGAGTTTGGAAGAAGGCAACATGAAAGACAACAATTTTGGCGTGCCTGAAGATGATGAAAAACCGGTTGAACCCAAGTCGTCCGCAAGCGGGCAGAACACCAACTTGCGTCCTGACTTGACGGTGAGCGAAGTCAAACATGGCGTGCGCCCCGGTGACACGTATGTGCGGATGCGCCAATCGCACAACCGCGTTTTTCACAAAGTCGGACCGGGTCACTTTGTCGCCATGCCGGAATCAGATCGCCCGGGCGGCGCGTTTGAACAAGGGTATCGCACAATCAAAAAAGTGTTGATCGGGCGACCCCTGGAAACGTCGGAAGAGATTCATCAGCGGCTGACCAAACTCAAGGCGCTGGCGGTCTTTGGCTCGGACGCCATTTCCTCGTCGGCATACGCCACTGAAGCGTCGCTAGTGATCTTGGTGAGCGCGGGCAACGCGGCGATGGGCATTTCGTTTTTTACTGCGCTCGCAATTGCCTTGTTGCTTTCGATGGTCGCGTTTTCGTATCGGCAAACCGTGTACGCCTATCCGCACGGCGGCGGCTCGTACAACGTCAGCCGCGAAAATTTGGGCATCATTCCCGGTCTCGTTGCCGCCGCCGCGTTGCTGATTGACTATGTGCTGACGGTGGCCGTGTCCATCGTGGCGGGCTCGGCCGCCGTGTTGTCGGCGCTGATTGCGTCCGGCTATGGGGCGCAAATTGACGCCATCGAAAAAGCCTTGCCACCGTTTTTGAATCTCAATGTGCTGTTGAGTCTGTTTTTTATCGCGTTGATCACGCTGGGCAACTTGCGCGGTATCCGCGAGTCCGGCACGATCTTTGCAATCCCGACGTATATGTTCATTGTCAGTTTGATCGTGTTGCTGGTGGTGGGCTTGTTCAAAGCGGCGACGGGCACACTGACCGCCGCGGTGCCGCCGCCGAGCTTGCCCGCGACGGAACCGATCACGCTGTGGCTGATCTTGCGCGCGTTCAGCGCGGGTGCGGTTGCCATGTCCGGTACGGAAGCAATCTCGAATGGCGTGCCGGTGTTTCAAAAACCAGAATCGAGAAACGCGGCGACGACGTTGACGGTGATGGCAACGTTGCTGGGCGTGTTCTTTCTCGGCGTATCCTACCTGGCAACGCATATGGGTTTGGTGCCGGGCGATCAAACTATTATCTCGCAAGTGGCGCTGGCGGTATTTGGTCAAAGCTTTTTGTATTATTTTTTTCAAATTTCAACAACCGGGATTTTGGTGATTGCCGCCAATACCGCGTATGCCGATTTTCCGCGCTTGTCTTCTGTGCTGGCGCGCGATAACTATATGCCGCATCAATTTAGCTTTCGCGGTGATCGGCTCGCCTTCTCGACGGGGATTGTCGCCCTGGGCGCGATCGCGTGCTTGCTCGTCGTGGCGTTTGAAGGCAACGTGGACAGTTTGATTCACCTGTATGCTGTCGGTGTGTTTTTGGCGTTTAGCATGTCCGATACCGGCATGGTGGTGCATTGGTGGAAAACGCGCGGCGCTAAATGGAAGACCAGTATTATGATCAATGGCGCAGATGCCGTGCTGACAACGAGCATCTTGATCATCGTCGCCATTACCAAGTTCGCGCTGGGCGCGTGGGTCGTCATTGTGCTAATCCCGATCTTTGTCTCGTTTTTCCTTTCAATTCACCGGCATTATTCACATGTGGCCGATCAGCTCCGGATTGTGCCAGATCAAAAACTATCGGCCGACTCGGATCGCCTGGTGCTGGTGCCGATTGACGATGTGAATTATGCGTCTTTGCGCGCCATCCAATATGCGCGCGCCATGGCGCGCGACGCGGTGGTGTTGCATATTTCGACGAATGCCGAGCGCGCAGAAAAAATCAAACATAAAATTGAAATGTATGCGCCCGACGTCAAACTCGTGATCGTGGATTCGCCGTTTCGCGCATTCGTGCGTCCCTTGCTGGCGTATGTGGACGCGGTGCATAGCCAACATCCCAGTGCATTTGTCACCATCGTCTTGCCCGAGTTTATTACCGCGCATTGGTGGGAGGGCTTTTTGCACAATCGCACCGCCAACCGTTTACGCAATGCGTTTGAGCGGCATCCGAATGTGGCGGTGGTGCTTGTGCCATACTTGCTCGAAAAGTAACACGATCCGGTTGGAGCCGTGTTTTTCCTGCTTCCGAAAAACACGGCTCCGCCGATTTTTGTTTGACGAATCGCTGAATTCCGCGTAGAATAACCACAATGAACGATACTCAAACCTCAGCCACGTCTGCGGTACGCCGACCGCGCAGACGTCGCGGTTTCTCCGCTCCCATCCTCGTCCTTGCCGCGTGCGTGATTATTGGCGTCATCTTGTTTGCGTCTTTGCTTGGCTATCAAGTTGTCTACCACGACCGCATCATTCCTGGCGTCAACATTGACGAGCAAGCGATGAGCGGCATGACCTTGGCTCAAGCCAAACAATTTTTGCAAACCAAATTCGGCAACCCCGATGCCATTCTCGCGCGCATGGGTGGCGAGGCGGTGATCGTGCGCGATGGGGATCGCACCTGGCGCGCGTGGCCTTGGGAACTGGGCTTACGTACCGATTTTGCGCCGGTCGCGGATGGCGCGCTTTTGCTGGGGCATCGCGGTTCCTGGCTCGATAGTCTCTCCGATCAATTCCGCTGTCTGTGGTTTGGTTGCGACCTGGGTCTGACCGCGCAGTTTGACGAGCAAGCGGCCCAAGCGTATCTGAGTTGGCTCGCGCCGCAAGTGGACCGCCCGTCGCGCGATGCGGCGTTGCAGATTCAAGGCGTGCGCGCTGTCGTAACGCCCGCGCAAAACGGACGTGAACTTGACGGCGCGGTGATGCTGGAGCGGATGCGCCAACGCGCGCTGACCAACGATGCCAGCGATCTGCTTCTGGCATTCCGCGAAACGCCGCCGCTGATCGGCGATGGAAGTGTTGCCGCGGCGAAAACCCAAGCCGACGCAATTCTCGCCGCGCCTGTGCTGTTGACGTTCAACGGGCGCGCGTGGGCGCTCGACCAAGCCACACTCGCCGAAATGATCGTGATCAAACCGCAACAAAACGCGGACGGCACGTTCACGTTTACCGCCGCGCTCGATCACGCGCAGTTGGTTGCGAATTTAGCGCCGCTGGCAAATGATATCAATCAAGCCGCGCGCGACGCGCGTTTCCGTTTCGATCCGGCGACAAACGCGCTGACCCCGTTGATCACGAGCCAGTACGGTCAATCGCTCGATCCGGAAATTGCGGCCAAGCAGATCGAGCAACAAGTGGTGGCGACGGCGGTGCGTGTGCCAGGCAATGCCAGTCCGTTGGACGCGGTCTCCATGCGCACGATTGGTCTGCCGGTCAATGTGACCAAGCCAACGATTGCAATGGAAGACGCGGCAAAATTTGGCATCAAGGAATTGGTGGTGGCGGGTGTGAGCAATTTCAAGGGTTCGACGCCCGGACGCATTCAAAATATCCGCACGGCGACAGCGCAATTCGATGGTATTGTCATCCCGCCCGGCGCAGTGTTTTCATTCGATCAATATCTCGGCGAGGTAGTCGAGGCAAACGGCTTTGACGATGCGTACGTGATCTTTGCAGATCGCACGGTGCTGGGTCCCGGCGGTGGGGTGTGCCAGGTCTCATCCACCATGTTTCGCGCCGCGTTCTTTGGCGGTTTTCCCATCGTCGAGCGTTGGGCGCACGCGTACCGCGTAGGGTATTACGAGCCGCCGGTGGGCTTGGACGCGACTGTGTTTTCGCCGTCCGTGGATTTCAAATTTAGAAACGATACAAACGCCTACCTGCTCATTCAGCCAAAATTCGATCTCAAGACGACGACGCTGGCGTTCAATCTGTATGGCACCAAACCGAATCGGACCGTTGAAATGGAAGACCCGATCATGGAAAATGTGATTCCGCACGGTCCGGCGATCTATACCAACGATCCGACGATCAAGCAAGGCGTGACCAAGCAGGTGGACACCGCGCACGATGGAGCGGATGTGACGGTGTGGCGCAAAATTCTCGTGAATGGCCAGCTCGTCAAGCGCGAAAAATTTTTCAGCCGTTATGAACCCTGGGTCGCGCGTTATCAAGTTGGTACGAAAAAATAAAACAGGTCCGCGCGCCGTTCGCCGAAGCAAATCGCGGCGAACGGTTTTTTGTGTACCGCGCGGTTGTGCCGAATTCCGATTCGGCTATAATTGCCGTGCAATCTTAATTGAACGCTGTGCTGGAGGCAGTATGGAATTATCACGACGAAAATTTTTGGCCTTGCTGGGTTTGGGTGGCGTTGGCTTGGGTCTCGCGGCGTGTTCGCCGACCGCGACGGCAACGCCAACGCTGATGCCAGGGCTCAATGGCAACGGCACGCCCACGGTGGATGAAATTGATACGGCGCATGAAAATGCCGTCAAGACATTTCTAGTGGATGCGGAAAAAAATGCGCGCACGTTCTGGCCCCCCAAGTTACCGTTCAAACTGGACGGGGCGACCAAAGTGTTTGAACTGACCTGTCAAGAAGTGCAATGGGAAACCGAGCCGGGCAAGATGGTTGCCGCGCTGGCGTATAACGGCGTGGTGCCGGGGCCCGAAATTCGCGTAACCGAGGGCGACCAGGTGCGCGTGATTGTCAAGAACCAGATGCATGCCAGCACCGCCGTGCATTGGCATGGTGTGCAAACGCCAAACACAATGGATGGCGTGCCGTTCTTTACGCAACCGCCGATCAAATCCGGCGCGACGTTCGCATACGAATTTGTCGCCAAGCCCGCCGGGAGTCATCTGTACTATTCGCAACATAACGCGCCGGACCAAGTGACGCGCGGCTTGGTCGGTCCGATCATTATCGAACCCAAGTCCAAGACGCTAGAACCGAAATTCGATAGCGATTATATTTTGATTGCGAATGACACCAACCTGGGTCTGACGTTGAACGGCAAAAGTTTTCCCGCGACCGCGCCAATGACAGCCCAGGTTGGCGCGCAAGTGCGCCTGCGCTTGATGAACCAGGGTTTGCTGATGCACCCGATGCACTTGCACGGAATGTATATGCGCGTCATCGCGCAAGACGGTGCGCCATTGGCGAATCCGTATCTGTGCGATACGCTTACCCTTGCGCCCGGTCAGCGCGCGGATGTCATCGTGGATTGTCAAACACCAGGCATCTGGCCGTTGCATTGCTCGATCCTCAACCAAGCGGACTCGGCGCGCGGAATGTTTGGGCTGGTGACGGCATTGGTGATTAAATAACGCGTGCGCCAATCAGCGTTTGTGCCTTGCCGCGTGCGCGCAATCCGAGTATAATACCGCCGCAGAACTAGGAGCGAGTCCGGTGTCGCCTGTTATCCGTGATCACATGCTCGATCTCATTAGTCACAGCCCCGCGCAAACGCAACGCTTTGGCGAACGCCTCGGCGAACTGGCGCACGCGGGCGATCTGTATTGCCTTGAAGGCGATCTCGGCTCCGGCAAAACATGTTTTGCGCAAGGCTTGGGGCGCGGTCTAGCCATTCCCGCCGCGATCCATAGCCCCACGTTTATTCTGGCGAATGAACATCGTGGCGGACGCTTGCCACTCTTTCATCTCGATGTCTATCGGATGCAGGGCGCGGCGGAAGCGCTGGGTATTGGGCTGGACGATTATTTATCGGATGACGGCGTGTGCGTGATCGAGTGGGCTGAAAAGATCGAAGCAGTTTTGCCAACAGAACGTTTGTGGATCACGTTTCGACACTTGGGCGAAAACAAACGCGGGATGCTGGTCTATGCCAACGGGGCGCGTTATCTCAAATTGGTGGATGAGTTAAAAGCCAGCGCGTTCGGATAGAATCATGTTACTCGCAATGGATACAGCGGCGCGCACGGCGAGCGTGGCGCTTTACAACGCCGAGGGCGTACAAGCCGAATTGACGTGGCGCTCGCGCGACAATCACACTGTTGCGTTAATGGCGCAGGTGGTGCATTTGCTCAACCTGGCGCACGCGACGAAAGCAGATTTGCAAGCCATTGCAGTTGCGCTCGGTCCGGGATCGTTTACCGGTTTGCGTGTTGGCATGAGCGTGGCCAAAGGGCTTGCCTATGGTTGCAAAATTCCGTTGCTTGGTATCCCAACACTGGATGCTGTCGCGCACGCGCACGCCGACCAGCCCTTGCCGATTTGGGCCATCGTTGCCGCCGGGCGCGGCCGCTATTCCGTCGCGCGGTATACCACGCGGCGCGGCGCGATCAAGCGCGCAAGCGATTACGTGCTGGCAAATGCGGATGAATTGATTTTGCTCGCCACGCGCGCTAGTGGCGGCGAAAAAATCACGCGCGCATTTTTTGCTGGCGATCTTGATCCCGCGCTCGCGCAAAAATTGCGCGCCCAAGTCAGCGTGTCCAGCGTGATCGCGTCGCCGGCGGCGACGGCGCGGCGCGCGAGCTGGCTCGCCGAACTTGCGTGGGCGCGTTTTCTGCGCGGTGAAAACGACGACGCTAGTTCGCTCGTGCCACTCTACCAGCCGCACGAATCAGTTGAAGGCAAATCAACGTAACGTGCGGCAAAAATTCAAACCTCGAAATTGAAAACGGAATGATGGATTACGCCCGATTGGCATTCATGATTGAACCGATGACGCCGCAAGATGTGGATGCGGTGGTTGAAATCGAACAAGTGGCATTTACCGCGCCGTGGTCGGCGCAGGCGTATGATTACGAATTGCGCTATAACCAAATGGCGCGTTACTATGTCGCTCGCCCGCAAAAGGTTGCCGTTGTCGCGCCACCCAACACGTGGTGGCAAAAATTATTTGCGCTCAAAGCGCAGTCCAATGTGCTGACGCCAGCCCCTGCGCCGATTGTTGGCTATGGCGGCTTTTGGCTAATGGTGGATGAAGCGCACATTAGCACCATTGCCAGCGCGCCCGCTTTTCGGCGGTGCGGCGTGGGCGAATTACTGCTCGTGACGATGATTGATAGCGCGGCACAGGTTGGCGCGCAGGTGGTTACGCTCGAAGTGCGCGTATCCAATGTGGGCGCGCAAGCGTTGTATCGCAAATATGCTTTTGAAGTAGTCGGAATGCGGAAACGCTATTACAGCGATAACGGCGAGGATGCGTTGATCATGACCACGCCGCCGATTACGACAGCAGAATATCAGCGGCTCGTGCAAGAATTAAAAGCGGGCTTGATCACGCGGCTGTCGCGCTAGCATGACGTATGATCGAATCGGGTTGCTCTAGTTTGGCCCTGGTGTGGACGCCGACAACTTGACAAGGAGATGATCGCAATGGTCAGTCCTGAATTACTCGAAATTTTGCGATGCCCGGCGGATGCGCGCAATGGCGCGAGCGCGGGCTTGTTAGATTTGGTGAAAGAGACCTGGCTCGTCTGTAGGGATTGCGGCCGCAAGTACCCGATCAAGAATGATATTCCGATTATGCTGATCGAAGAAGGCGACAAGTATAAAGCGACGCCGGTTGATCAGCTTGGCACGCCTCAGTAGACAAGTAGTGCGGTAGACAAGCGCACAAGGATGTGGCAACCTGTCTACTTGCGTGCTTGTCGGCGATGCTATTTTTGTTTGACGGAGGTTTACGATGAATCGTATGCTCGTCGTGATCGCGCTGTTGCTCGCGCTCGTCTGTATGGCGTGCCTGGGTGTCGGCGCGTTAATTTTATATTTGCAGTCTACGCCTGTGGCGGCGGTCACGCCACCAAGCGCGTCTACGGCTGTGGCGGGGACCACTCCGGCGGGACGGCTTACTACGCTGGCACCGACCATCGTCGCACCCCCCACGACGGCTGGCTCGTGCAATGATGGCGTGACGAACGTTTCCATTTCGACAGATGCCCTAGTTGCGCCCGCGTTCGCGGACAATGGTTTTACGGTGACCACCAATTCATTCGCGAATAATTTTCCGCAGAAGCTTGTCTTCAAGCTGGACGCCAAGAGCAATGCATCTATTAACCAGGTTGCGTTGGTTGTGACGTTTAATGGGCAAGCCTCCAGCACGCGCCAAGTGCCGGATTTCACTCCAGGAAATCAAGTCTCGGCGACGTATGAATGGAAATTGCCAATTTCGTATTTGCCGCCGGGCGTGAGCGGGCAATACTGGTGGGTCTTGCAAGACAGCACCGGCGCGCAAACGCAAACGCCCAAGCAAAATTTTCGCGTGGACGATCCCAACGTCAAGTGGAAAAAAATTGCGAATAATAACCTCGCGCTCTATTGGTACAACGGCGACAATTGTTTCGGCAAGGCGTTGTTTGATCGCGGCGTTGAAGCGATGAAGTTTTTGCAACAAGACACGGGCGTGGCGGTAGACAACCTGATCCAAATTTTTATTTACGGCAGTCGCACCGATTTCTTTAGCGCGCTCGCGCCCAGCGCGCAAGAGTGGACCGGCGGGCAAGCGTTCACTGATTACAGTATTGTCGTCATCAACATCGCGCCATCGAACCTGGAATGGGGCAAACAGGCAATGACGCATGAATTGACCCACCAGGTCATTCACCAGAAAATTCGCGGACCGTTGGGCGATCTGTCCATGCCGCGCTGGATGGACGAAGGTTTGGCGATGTACTATGAAACCTATCCTGGCACGCTCGACACACAATTTTCGATTCCGCTCAAGCGCGCGATCCAAAACGATTCCCTTGTGACGATTCGTTCAATTGCGAGCGCGTTTCCGGCGGATCCCGCGGCGGCGGATTTAGCGTATGCCCAAAGTTACAGCGTGGTAGATTTTATTTTCCGGCATTACGGCAAAGACAAGATGGCGCAGTTGCTTCAAGCGTTCAAGGTCGGCGGCTTGTATGACGATATTTTCAACCAAGTCTTGGGTGTGGATACGGATGGCATTGAAGCCGCGTGGCGGAAAGACCTTGGCGCTAAACCGCGCACCATTGCGACGCGCGCGGTGACAACGCCATCGCCATTTCCTACCTTTAGTCTTTCGACTGATGTGACGCCAGTGCCGCGCACGGCGACGCCGGTGAAATAAGCGGCGCGTGGAGACGGGCGCTATGACGGCGCAACACAAAATTTATTTTGGAGACCTACGATGATTCACCCCTGGCACGATGTTTCACCCGGCGCGAATGTACCGCAGGAATTTAACGCGGTGATCGAAATTCCGGCGGGCGGCAGTGTCAAGTACGAATTGGAAAAGCATAGCGGTCTGCTGAAGATGGATCGGGTGTTGTACTCGGCGGTGTACTATCCCGCGAATTACGGTTTCATTCCGCAAACGCTTGCCGAGGACGGCGACCCGCTGGACGTGTTGGTGTTTTGCCAAGAGCCGATGTTTCCGCTGACGATTATGCGCGCGCGCGCCGTTGGCTTGATGTCCATGATCGATCAAGGCAAGCCGGATTACAAAGTCATTGCCGTTGCCATGGACGATCCGTCGTTCAATTCCTACACTGAAATTGCCGATATGCCAGCGCATCGCATGAACATGCTCAAACGTTTTTTCCAAGATTATAAACAACTGGAAGGCAAAAGCGTCCAAGTGGGCGAGTTTGAGCCAGCCGCCGCCGCGTATCCGATCATCGAAGCCGCGCTCGTGGCGTATAGCCAGCAACGGCGCACGGGTTTTCAGCATTACGGCGGTTGAGCGCGCGGCGTGACCTTGTGGCACGCAAAGAAACAAGACGAAAAAAACTGGGCGCTACTTGTCTGACAAGTAGTGCCCAGTTGATTTTTTGATCCGCGATCACGCAAATGATCTAGTGCGACCAGGTTGGATGATCTGCGCCGCCAGTCTTGGTGAGGCGTGTGACGTTGTTCCCATTGAGGTCCATCATGTAAATATCCGTCGAACCATTGCGCGTCGAGGCGAACGCGAGCCAGTTGCCATCCGGCGACCAGGATGGCGAAAAATCTGGAGCGTTGCTTTGACTCATGCGGCGCAAGCCTGAACCGTCCGCGTTCATTTTGTAGATTTGCAAGTGTCCATCGCGATTTGAAGTAAACGCGATTTGTTTGCCGTCAGGACTCCAAATTGGCGTGCTATTGTCGGCGGGCAAATTGGTCAGGTTCACGCGCCCGCTACCATCGCCGGACATGGTATAGACATCGTTGGTGCCGGTGGTGTTGAACGCCAGCGCGAATAGCCCTTGCTTGGACCAAGCCAAGCCGCCGCGGAATTGTTCACCGTGCACATTAGTCGTGATCTCACATTCGTACTGGTCGGCACAGCGCGTTGCATCGGCGTTCACAACGTCAATTGCCCAGACGCGTTGGTTCGCCGCTAAACGCACAAACGCAATGCGTTTACCATCGGGCGACCAGGTGGGGCTGGAGAGTCCACCGCCGGTATCGGAAGAATATAACGATCGGGTGGTATTGGCTTTGAAATCAATCACGCGCAAAATGTTGGATGCGCCGGGCGAAACTGTGGCGATGTATGCGAATAGGCTATTGTCCGGCGACCACGCGCCGAATGACGCATTGGTGCTGAGCGCGAGATCCATCACCGGTCCAATATCCACCAATGGCGTGACTGCATTATTTTCCAGATTGACGACAAGCGCGCGATCAATGCCATTATCGTTTTTGTGATACGCGATACTGCCTTTCGGCGCGGGCGGTGGCGTTGCCACACGCGTTGCAGTTGCCGGTGTGGTCGCGGTGAGCGTTGCCGTTGGCGTGATGAGTGTCGTTGGCGCAACGGTTGTCGTCGGCGTCGCGGTCACGGTGAGCGAGCCGGTGGTTGTGATCGGAACGGTTGCGGTTGGCGTAACCGTTGCCGTCAGCGTTGCAGTTGCGGTGAGTGTGGCGGTGATGGTGGACGGAGGCAGGTAAAAGACGCGCACATTGATTTGTTCACCGTCATTCACGCCGACGTTAAACCGTTGGCGCGTGACCACTGTGGTGGTGAACTCGGCGGTTTCGCGTGTATCACCCACGCGAAGCGTCAGCGAGGGATTGCTCACCGGGAGCCAGGTATCGTTGACGAGCCAGGCCGCGCCAGTGGAGCCGCAACAATAAAACGAAATGGTTTTATCGTCGCCGCCACCGCTGAGGACTTGGAATTTCAAGCGACGCGCGGTGACCGCCGTGAAGGTGATGTCGGTGTTTGCGCCGACCTGGTATTGTCCCAGGGCAACCCAGGGATCGGGCGTGGGCGTCAAGGTTGGCGTGCGCGTAGGCGTCAGGGTTCGGCTTGCCGTGGGGGTGATGCTGGGACTAGCCGTTGCCGCTGGGAGTGCCGTGGGCGGTATCGCCGTCTGGGTAGCCAGCGAGGTTGCCGGCGTTGAGGTGACAGCCAAGGCAACCCGGGTCGGCGAAGCAAACAGGGCTGGGAATAGTTTTTGCGCGGGCATGATTTGCGCGAGGAAAAAAGCGACGAGGCAAATGGCGACGAGCACGGCGACGCTGGCAATAATTAGGATAAGCGTGCGCCGGTCGAGCGTGTGGTTGATTTTAGGTAACTGGGTCACCGCGACTCCTCCTAAGAGAATGGGGCTATTATATCCAGAATCAAGGATTTGTCTCGTGGGACAAATGGGTCTTGGGCTAAAATCGCTCTCAACCAAAACGCATAAAACTAACGCGGGTAGGGACGCGCCAGCGCAGAGGAACACGTTGCGTTTGCGAAATTTTATTTTTCGCGCTTGACCATCGCCAGGTCCAAATCGTTTGCCACCAGCGTATTCGGAAAAATTGTGCGAGCTTGGGCTTGCAACAGTGCGCCGGAATAGCGGCGTGAAATGTGCGTGAGGTACAGTTGTTTGACCCCGGCATCGCGCGCGCATTGCGCGGCTTCGGCGGCGGTGATATGCCCAAACTGCCGCGCGATCGCGGCATCGTCCGCGCTGTAGGTTGCTTCCGTGACCAGCGCGTCTGCATCGCGCGCGGGTTCCAGCACTTCGTCGGTGCGCGCAATGTCGCCGACATAGACAAATTTCGTACCTGGCACCGGTTCGCCGAGTACTTGCTCCGGCATTACGATGCGCCCATCGGCAAGTGTGATCGCTTGACCAGCAACGAGCCGCTTGCGTTCTGGTCCCACCGGCACGCCGAGGGCTTGCGCTTGTTCGACGAGAAAGGGGCGTTTGGTTTTTTCTTTGAACACGAAACCAAAACAACCGCTCCCGCGATGCACGACTGGAAACGCGGAAATTTCCAAATTTTTTTCTTGGACGATCACGCCAGGCGCGAGTTCGATGAAATCAATTTCCATTTCAACTTCTTTGCCGCGCAAGACGACTTTCATCAGATCGCGCACGCGGTCAATGGCCCAGCGTCCGCCGTAAATTTCGATGCGGTTGATCGCTTCCCAGCGTCCGAAGGTTGAGACAATGCCGCCGAGACCCAGGATGTGATCCAGGTGTCCATGCGTCAGAAACACGCGGCGCAGTTCCTTAAAGCCGACGCCGCTCTGTAAAATTTGACGTTGCGTGCCTTCCGCGCAATCAAGCAAAAAACGTTGCCCTTCGTGAATGAGCAACGTTGACGTCATATTGCGTTCACTGCTCGGCGCGGATGCCGAGGTACCGAGGAAGCAAATTTCAAACACGCATGCCCACCAATTCCCAGACCTGGGTTCGCGCTTGCCGACCCTTGACTTGCAAAGGCGGCAATTGCCGCGCTTGCGCTTGGGCTTGGATGCACGCATAGGTCTGATCGCTGATTAGAATTTGTCCGGCGGTTGCATTCTCTTGCAAGCGGCGCGCTAGGTTGACTGCATCGCCAATGGCAGTGAAATTCATTTGTTGTTCTGTCCCTACATTGCCGATAACGGCGTCGCCGGTGTGAATCCCGATGCCATATTGCAATTGTAATTCTTTGGGCAGGCGTTCGTGCAAGCGAACGACGGCGGCGCGCATCGCGAGCGCGGCGCGCGTGGCGCGCATGGCGTGGTCTTCCTGGGGCAGAGGCGCGTTGAAAATCGCCATTACGGCATCGCCCATAAATTTATCCAAGGTGCCTTCGTGATCCAGAATCGCATCGGCGGCGACCGAAAGATACTCGTTCAAAATATCGACCAATTCTTCTGGTGGTAATGGTTCGCTAAAGTGTGTAAAGCCGCGAATGTCCGCAAACAAAATGGTGAGCTCTTGCCGCTGGCCGCCGAGTTTCAATTGATCGGGATTATTCGGCAAGCGATCCACGACGGCGGGCGAAACATAGCGGCGAAACATCGCGCGCGTTGCTTCGAGTTGACGTTTTTCCGTTAGATCGTCCACGACAATGGTGATGCCTTGCGGATTGCCGCTGGCGTCTTTCAGCGAGGCAATACTAAAACTAAGGTTGATGACACCGCGATTCGGAAAATCAGATTCGATTTCGGCGGCGACAGTGCGTTTGCCTGCGCGTTTGACTTCGGCGACGAGCGCGGGCAGGATGGTGTTGGCAAGCGCGGCAAGCGTTTCTTGGTAGTGATGTCCCAGCGTTTGCGCGGCGGAGGTTACAAAAATATTTTCCGCCGCGCGGTTGAACGCGGTGATGCGGTCTTCGAGATCGGTGGCTAGCACGCCTGAGGCGATGGACGCAAAAATGTTATCCTGAAACGTTTTAAGCGCGCCGATCTCGTACATTTTTTGACGCACGCTTTCGAACAAGCGCGCATTTTCAATGGCAATCGCGGCTTGGTCGGCGAATGCGCGGAGCGCGTCCAGGTCGGGTTGTTGGAACATGCCGGCATGTAAACGATTGTCCACATAGATGACGCCGATGACGCGATCTTTGGCGGTGAGCGGCGCGCATAAAATCGAGCGGAGGGATAGACTGACTACGCTGTCTTGATCGGAAAAACGTGGATCGCGTTGGGCGTCGGTGGTTGTGATCGGTTGCCCGGTCTTGGCAACGCGCTCGATAATACTGCGACTGACTTGAAAGGTGGGGCTGGTGATCGTTTCGCGATCCATGTTGCGCGCGGCTTGAAAGGTCAATTCACCCTGGTCATCTGTGAGCATCAAAAAGCCGCGTTCGGCGCGCGTGACCTGAATGATAATGTCCATGGCGCGTTCCAACACTTCGTTGAGATTCAGCGTCGAGTTGACGGCGCGGCTGACTTGAAACAAGCCCACCAATTGCGCGCGGTCGCGCTCTTGCTGTTCGAGGCCCGCGTTCAAGCGTTCAAGGAAGAGCGCGAGTTGTGACACGCGCTTGCGGATGTCGAGCGCGTGCGGAATTGTTTCCGGTTGCGAGTCAAGCCACTGCGATAACTCGCTTAACCCGCGGCGTAAATCGGTAATGTCACTGCGTGCGCGCTCGATTGTCGAATTGGATAATTCAGGCATCTTGGTTTATTGGGTGCGGTTGGCTGAGTGCTGGTTTGATCGCGATCGGGTTTGAACGTGCGGTCAGGTTAGATTATATCCCAAATGGGGTGAGAGGCAAAAGAAAAGTGGCGAGTCCCGGGCGACCTTTGCGCCGCACCGCTCACTCGCCACCGTGCTTTTATGGCGCAGTGCTGAGAGATTCACGTCCCCACAGCGTGCCATCGGGCGGCGTTTTATTCACAACGAGTTTTGGATTTGCGCCGTCGGCGCGCATGGCAAAAATGCCCCACTCTTTGCCGTCTTGATCGGAACGATAGAAAATAAAATTACCGTCGCTGGACCAAACCGGCTGTCCATCATTGCTTTTGCCATACGTCAACTGGGTGCGATTAGTGCCGTCTGCGTTCACGACAAAAACATTGATGTGACTTTTGCCGTCGCTGGCTTGGTACACTAGTTTGTCGCCGCGTGGCGACCATTGGGGTAGTGTTCCATTATCCTGCGAAATGAGGTTTGAATTTTTTGTTTTTAGATCCACAATGAACAAACCACACCGATTGGAGTTGGTTTGACAGCCGGCATACGCAATCCGATTGCCATCCGGCGACCAGGTTGGGCTATATCCTTCCGCGATGGGCGTTGGATTTGTGCCATCCACGTTCGCCGTGTAAATGGCGCGCTCAAATTTGAAATTTGGATCGCCTTGATAGTACACCAATTGTTTGCCATTGGGCGACCATTGCGCGCAACATGCTTGCGAGCCAAGAATTTGCCGTGAATTACTACCATCGGCATTGGCGATATAAATGCCTTTTTCTTTCGTGCGATTGTACGCGATCAGTTTCCCGTCCGGCGAGAGCGCGCCCCACATCGCGGTGTCAATAATTGCATGGGCTTCGGTGCCATCGGCATTGACAACCCAGATTGTATGTAGTTCGGCGCTATCGCCTGTGGCGAGGGTGTAGGCAATTTTTCCGCGCGGCGCTTCCGCGAGTGGCAACGCGGCGACCGGGCTGAGTGTTGGTGTGCGTGCGGCGGTTGGCGGTGGTGGCGATGGTGGAAGTGCGGTTGCCGTTGCGGCAGGGCGCGGTGGCAATAGCGCAGTCAATCCGGGCAGTAGGGCTGTCGGTGCGACGGGCTTGGTTGCTTGCTTACCGGCACTGGCAATGCTGGTCGAAGCGGCAAGCGTCCCGCGTGTTGCCGGATTGTTTTGGTTCATTGCGAAAAAGACCGTGCCGACGAGACAGACGAGCAATGCCAGGAGCATCCCGGCGCCGATCAATACAGGCAACCAAGCGCGCGGTTGCTTGGGGTTTCCGCCCAATAAAGTCGCCGCGGTTTTTAACTGATCGCTGACGCGCGTCAATGATCCTTGCAAGGGATTTTCGTTTGGCGAACGGTATTCGATCAGGGGAAGCGCTGTGGCACCGTCTTCCGCCTCGGCTGGACCGCGTACGGCATTGTCCAGCGCCTTGAGCATGGCGCGCACCGTAGGGTAGCGTTGCTTTGGATTTTTGGCGAGGGTCTTGAGCAATACCAGTTCGACGGCGCGCGGAATTTTTGGATTGATCGAACGCGGCGCTGGCGGCGAATCGTTGATCTGGGCGAGGATCGTTGCATACGGCGTGTTCGCGGAAAATGGCACGCGCCCCGTAAACATTTCGTACAAGATGATCCCGAGCGAATAAATATCGGTGGTGACATCCACGGCTTCGCTCTTGGCTTGCTCTGGCGAAATGTAATGGGGCGAGCCGATCAGCATGTCTTGTGATGAAGTGGACTCGTTGCTGAACGCGAAACGCGCCAAACCGAAATCAGTTAGGTAGACGTGCCCTTCGATGTCAATCAAAATGTTGGATGGTTTCACGTCGCGGTGCAAAACGCCGCGCGAGTGCGCGTAGGTCAGCGCGTCGGCAATGGGGCGGACGATGTTGAGGATTTGATGTGTGGCAAGTTTCTGTTCTTGCAAAACTGCTTTCAGCGTTTTGCCTTCGATAAAGCGCAAGACGAGAAACGGCAAGCCCTCGTGTTCGCTGAAATCGTACACCGTGACGATGTTGGGATGATTGAGTTTGGCGATGATGGCGGCTTCGCGTTTGAGCCGCATGACAAAGGATTGATCTTCTTTGAGCGCGGGGTGAATGACTTTGAGTGCGACATCGCGGTCCAGCGCGGCTTGATGAGCTTTGTAGATCGTTGCCATGCCGCCTTGCCCGATGTATTCCGTAATCGTGTATCCGCCAACGGTTTCACCAACATTGAATCCCATGTGCAATCATCTCCCGAAAACTATCGGCATTATAACGCACTTTGAATGAAGAGACAATTAACGCGCGGAGTGTGTTTGCCAGCACGGCATTGGCTCACTCACAGATGAAAAATAAAACGACAGACAGTAGAAATTTTTCTGCTGTCTGTCGTCGGTGAATCAGACGGGGTGCGTTAGGGGTTGGTGGTGAGTTGGAAGGTCACGCGAAAGTTTACGTGACGACGCATTGGCATAATCATTCCTGCGGCTGTGTCGCTCGGATATTGATCTTCAATCGTAAAGTCGTAAGCGTCCCCATACATCGGATAGTTAAAGTTGCAGTTGCACATATCGGCGGCGGGTTTTTCATCCGGGTATTCAGTGATTTGACTGTTCTCGCCGATCAGGTGCGCCTTTTTTCCATCGACGCGTTTGCCGGTTTCATCCAGCACTTTGACATAGATGGTGTGGTCGCTTCCAGACTCGTCAATGTTTTCAAATTTAATGCTGACGACACGCCAAAACTTTTGTCCGTGCGCAACGGCGGCTGGGATGATGCGTACACTTTCCAAGTGGGGTAGCACTTGCGCGCCAGCGCGTGCTGGGTCACCAATGCGCGGGTCCATATAGACTGCTGGTAATGCCGGGACGGGGGTGGCGGCGGGCGCGGCGGCGATCGCCGGTGCGGGCGGCGGCGGTGGCGTGCGCGTTACTGGTACGAGCGTCGGTTTGGGACGCGGTGTAAACGTGGGTTGTGGTGTGCGCGTTGGTACTGGCGTGTCCGTTGGCACGGCAAACGCAACTTTGGCGGTGTCGCTACTGCCGGATGTGCGTTGTGCGATCGCCGGTTTATTGTTTGCTGTGCCGGAATTTGTCGTGCCAGGGTTTGAAACTTGCAAGCCAGCAAAAGCGGAACTCACCGTCGTGATCGTGGTAAAGGGCAAAGCTATGAGCGCGATCCAAATGATCAGCAAGCCCAGGGTTAAGACGCGCAATTTCGCGCCTAGCGAAAGTTCGCGCGCCCAGGTTCCAAACTCGCTCGCAAAATTATTCTGCTTGCGCGACGCGGGCGCACGGGCTGAACGTGGCAAGGGTGGCGTTGCATGTTGCGGCGTGTGTTGTGTCGCATGTTGCGTGGCGTGTGCTTGCGCGTGCGGCGAAGCGGGCTGATGCGTGTGCGCGGATGTTTGCGCGTGTTGGCGCGCAACACTCCCGACAGCGGGCGGACGGTTTTGCGTGGCAATGTGCGAGACTGACGAATTCGCGCGTGGTTGCGGCTCTGCTGACTGCGCCATCGGTTTGATCTGGCGTGCGCCGGATGGCGGTTGCTGAATGCGACTGCCGGGTGGTGGGACATTGCCCATATTGGGTCGTGCGGTTGGCGCGCGCGGTGGAATGGGCATGTTGCCGCGCGGTTGCGACGGCATTGTTCGGCGTTGCGGATAACTTTGCGCGCGAGTCAATTGCTCCGCCATCATGCGCGTTACCGCCAATGCCAACGCGGGATATTCTTGAAGCATGCGCTGAAAATCATTCTTGGCAATCGTCCACAACTCCACATCACCCATCGCTTGCGCGGTGGCGGTGTAAGGAATGCTCTGGACAATTTCTTGTTCGCCAAACGAATCGCCGGCATCTAAAATATCGAATGCGATGGGTTGCCCGTCGGGTCCGGGTGTGATGCGTTTGACTTCGCCGTTCTCGATGAGAAAGAGCGTGTGCACGGGTTGTCCGGCAAAGCAAATAATTTCGCCGGGGCGAAAACGCAAGCCGCGCACTTGTTTCGCGATCAATTTCAATTCGCTCGCGGCGAGATCGCCAAATAAACTGATGCGCCGCAAATGGCGGATAACGAAATCGCTTTCGCGCGAAGCGAGGCGTTGCGTCAAGGTGCGGCTGAGTGATGCGCTGATTTCTGGATATTGCACCATTACATCATCGAAATCAGTTTTGTAAAGCACCCACAGGGTGGCGTCGGTTGCGGCGCGCGCGCATTCGGCGCGAGTGCGCCCAGTGAGCAATGCCATTTCGCCAAACGATTCGCCATTGTGTGCGCGTTCGAGCAGGTGTGCGTCCGAAAATGCGCTGTCCATTAATTTTACTTCGCCGGATTCGACAAGATACATGGCGTCGCCGGGTGTGCCTTCGGTGTAAATGGCTTCGTCCGCGGGAAAGTTGCGCAAGACCAAACGCGCGGCAAGCGCGGCGAGCGCGTCCTCTGGTAGATCGGCAAAGAGTTGGAGTTGGCGCATGCGTTCCATTGCGTCGGATTGATCGCCGGGTGAGAGGGTTTCGGCGAGGGCGCGGCTAAAGGCGAGTTTGATCGCGGGGCGGCGGCGAATGAGGTCTTGGTACACGGAGCGTTTCAGCACCCACGCGCTGACATCGGTGATGGCGCGCGCGGTGGCGGTATAGTTTTTGCCGGTGATGATCGCGGTGTGACCAAAAATGTCGCCTTCGCCCAATTCTTCAAACGATTCGCCTTCGCGGGAGTTGGCGATCAAGCGCACGTGACCTTCTTCGATGAAATACGCCGTGTCGCCAGGCGTGCCGGTTTCGATCAACAGGTCGCCGCGTGCCGCCCAATGGAAATCAAGCCGCTCGGCGATTTCGCGCAGATCATCTTCCGAGAGCGCGGTAAGCAATTCGATATTGGGCAGGCGTTGCTGGACGAGATATTTTTCGAGGAAGGAAATGCGTAAGCCGAGAACAGCGCTAAATTTCAAGCCGATGCTCGGATGCGCGATGATTAACTCTTCAAGGTCAGTGCGAGAAAGTGTCAAAAGTTGAGTGCTGGATGTGCCAGCGGCGCGCGCGGTCATTGAGTACGGGCGGTTGAGGAGGGTGTCGGCTTCACCGATCAAACTTCCGGCGCCGAGGTTGGCGAGGGTGATGATGTGGTTGGCGTTACCGCTTTCGAGTTTGACCCAGCCGGCCGTAACGATAAATAAGGTGTCGCTGGGTTGTCCTTCGGCGATCACGGTCTCGCCGGGTGAGACTTGGCGGCGTTTGAGCCGTGCGGTGACTTGCTGGCGTTCTTCTTCGGCAAGTCTTTGAAACAACGGGACCGTGTCAATCGGTTGTGGTATCACGACGAGCTACCTCCAGGTTGCAAGATCAGTGTGCGTTGCCGCGCCCCGTTGAGCGGCAATTGGCACAGCGAACAGTTAACTTTGTTGAAAAACAATTTTCCAGCCGCGCGGGGTTGTCCCGCGGTCGGCTTTACAGTTGGCGGGCGCATCGCCAACGACCAAGTTGGATACCGAATCGGCTTGCGCGTTGAGGATGGTGAGAGTGTAGGTGTTGGGCGTCACTTCGAGATCAGCATAGCCCTCGCCGCGTTCTGGTTTCAAGCCCGTGAAAATGGTTTCGTCGGTGTCTGCGCTACGAATTTGGATCCCGATGTTCGGCAGATCGCGTCCCGCCGCATCGCGAACCACGATCCGCAAGTGTGCCGCATCGGGTTCGTCAGCGCAAGAGAGTTGTGCGCTTTCAACGACCTTGAATGTCAACACGGCGGGCGTTGGTGTGACCGGAATTGCTACAATGGTTTGCGCGCCAACCGGGAGCGGGGCGGGACTGGAGGCGGTATAATCTACTTTGAGTCCCAACCCTTGCGCCAAGTGAATCAGCGCGTCTTGACTAATCATGTGACTGGCGGATTTTTCCTGTGCGACGAGTTGATTGAATGTTAGAGTCGGATTGTCGAGTTGCAAGGTTGCCAATTGCCGCTGGGCGGCTACTAGATCGCCGGTGCGTTCGTACGTGAGGCTAATCATTCGCACATAATCGAGTTTGACTGTCTGCCGCAAGTCGGACGGATCGGCATTGGTAAAGCCGACGGGGAGCAAGCCCCAAGTAATAATCAAGCCCAGGGTGATGCCGATAACGAGATTGGCTGTGGCAGTCGCGATTGCCCCGCGCAAAATTTTTGGGTTGCTTCGGATAATGTGCCTCTCCGTTCAACTCCGCTGTTTGGGTCGCGTCCTTGCAGTGGACGGCTAGCTGATGACAAAAAAAAGAGGATGAGAGAACCGGTGGCTTTGGAACGAGAATAAATGTGATATAATAAATTCATAATTTAGAAAAATGCCGAGAGAGGGAGTCGAACCCACACGCCCTTTACGGACAAAGGTTTTTGAGACCTTCGCGGCTGCCATTACGCCATCTCGGCGAACAAGACTAGTATAGCGAATTTTTACGCCAAGTCAAATTGGTATTTTCGTTAAAAATTTGCTAACCTGTGGGTTTGGCGCGCAATCGGTTCCAGTTTTCCGTTCATCTGCGTTGCGTTGATGAACGTGCGCTAATTCTAGCAGGTTTGGGCTGATTGTCAATGCGTTGGTGCTCGAACGATCGGCGCATGTCTTGATGCGATAGCGCATCCATTCGAAATTTATGGACGAATCTACTTTTATCCGCGCGGCACAGCAAGGTGACGTTGCCGCGTTCAATCAAATTGTGCGGACATATCAAGCGCAAGTGTATCGCACGGCGTATCGCGTAATGGGCGATGCGGCGGCGGCGGAAGACGCGACGCAGGATGCGTTTATTTCTGCGTTCAAGCATCTGCGTGCGTATCGCGGCGGCTCGTTCAAGGCGTGGTTGCTTCGCATCGTGACGAATGCTTGCTATGATCAACTCCGCGTCAAACAACGCCGCCCCACCTCGTCGCTGGATGCAATGCTGATCGATCCAGACAATCCAGCGCCGGGTGCCGATCGCGCCGCGTTACCCGAAGCGTCACCGCACGAGATCGCCGAACGCCATGAACTGGGCGAGGCGATTCAGCGCGGGCTGGCAACCTTGCCGGATGATCAGCGTCTGACGCTGGTCTTGGTGGACATTGAAGGATTAGCGTATGATGAAGCGGCGGAAGCAATGGCGACGAATGTTGGCACGGTCAAATCGCGTTTGAGCCGCGCGCGTGCCGCCTTGCGTGATTGTCTCGTGCGGCAAGAGGAACTTTTGCCCGCGCGGTATCGTCTAAAGAGTGAGCAGGTATAACTATGGTGGGACGCAAACATATTGCTGAATCGCATACGTGGGTCGAAGCGCGGTTATCCGATTATCTTGACGATCAACTTGCCGCGAACGAACGCGCGCGCCTTGAGGCGCATCTGGCGGATTGTGATCAATGCCGCGCGAGTTTGGCTTTATTGCGCTGGACGGTTGCGTTGGTCAAGCAAGCGCCCGCGCCGGAATTGCCGCATTCGTTTACGCTACCTGTGCCAGCGCAACGTACCGTGCCGCAACGCGCGCCCGCATTCGGTGCGCTGCGCTGGGCCACTGTGTTGGCAACGCTCTTGTTTTGTGTCGTGATCGGCGTGGACGCCATAACCCATCTCGGCAACAGCGCGATGCCGCCCAACGCAGTGTCTGCCGCGCAAGCGGTTGCCGTCGCGCCAACAATGGCGGCTTTAGCACTGCAACCTTCGACGCAACCACAAGCCGCCGAGTCAACCCGATTAGCGGACACTGCCGCGCCCAAGCCCGCTGTGCCGCCTGCGCCAGCTCCGACGCAGGTATTCGGATTGGGTGGAGGCACAGCAGATAACAGCACGGACGCGCCGCGATCAAGCACACCAGGACGGACGCCGCGCCCAGCACTCGCGCGCGCGCCAACGATTTCTAATACCGTGACTGCGCCGCGCGCGGCTGGCATTGCGCCGACGGCTACCCCGACGAGCGCGCCGACGATCACTGCAACACCAGTTCTCCCGACTGTGACGCTTGCGCCAACGCGCGTTGCCATCGCGCAAATAGAGCCGACGCTTGCGCCGCGTGCGGCTAATCCTGCCCCGCGCGAAACCATTTCGTCGTTACGAGTTGCGGAGATTGGTCTATTGTTTGTGGTTGTGTTTCTTGCGACGCTGACCATTTTGTTGCGGCCAAGTAAATAAAACCAGGAAACAAAAAACAGGTAGCC
>JBBIUF010000033.1:21086-39805 GCA_037440365.1 Chloroflexota bacterium | reverse complement strand
AGCGATGCAAACGATCTGCCTTTTGCAGATGCGACGTTTGATTGTGTGTATGCGGTGCATGTCTATCACCTGGTTGCCAACTGGCAAGGTGCGCTGGGCCAAGCCTTGCGAGTGTTAAAACCGGGTGGTGCTTTGCTGGTCAGTTATCATGTTCGCAATCCGCAATCGCCCAATCGCAAAATTCGGGGCAAGCTCTATGACTTGGTGCAAGCGTATGGCGTAGACGCGCAACGACCAGGCGCAACGACATCGGACGAATTAAAATTAGAGTTGGAAAAATATGGTGCAACGCGCCTGGTTGAAATTGCGCGCTGGACGGATGTGACGACGGTCGCGCAAATTTTGGATGAACTGGAAGCGCGCTATTATTCCGAAACCTGGACGATTCCCGAAAATGTTATGGCGGATGTGATTGCGCCGTTGCGTGCGTGGGCGCGCAACGAATTTGGTGATTTGGCGCGTGAGATTCCAGAAGAATCTCAATTTGCTTGGTTGATGCTCAAGAAATAAATCGTGGCGAAGACAACTCTTCGCCACGATTTATTTTATCTCGACTGCCCGAATTGTTTTGGGGCGTAGAGGATGAGTTAAACTGTTTTAGACGCCAATGAAAAATAAAAGCGCGCGCGTGGCGAGGGCGAGCCCTAGCGCAATCACCGTAGTCAACGCGGCGACGCCAATGGTGTTGCGGCGACCCAGCTCGCGGTTGAGCGCGGCGAGCGTGGCGAGGCAGGGAATATAAAAGACTACAAAGACTGTGAACGTCAATATCTGCGTCGCCGTCAAGACGCTGGCGACATTCGTGGTATTGAGCGCTTGGCGCAACATGACCAGGGCAAGCTCTTTGCGCAAGACACCGAAAATTAACGTCGTGCCAACCGACGCTGGCAAGCCCAGCGCCCAAGTTAACGGTGTGAAGACTGTATTGATCCAGGTTTCAAGTTTGAAAAATTCGAGCAGAGACAGCGCAACACTGCCCGCGATCAAGACGGGCCACGCGACGGTCACAAATTCGCGGACGCGATAATAACCCTTGGCGATCACTGCGCGCAGGGTCGGCACGCGATAGACTGGGATTTCGAGAATCAAGCCTGGCGTTACTTCGGGCATGAGCCGTGTGAGAACTGCGCCAGTCCCAGCGACGACGAATAGATTGAGGGCGTAAATGCCAAGCGCATACCCCGGCCCGAGATAAAACGCGGCGAGACCAAACACAACAGTGAGGCGCGCCGCGCATGGCACCATTGTGGCGAGCGTTGCCGCGATGATCCGGTCGCGCGGTTCTTCGAGAATGCGCGTTGCCATGACCGCAGGCACATTACAACCATAACCTAGGATGAACGGAATCACAGCTTTGCCATGCAAGCCAAGCCGGTGCATCAAGCCATCAACCAGGAACGCCACGCGCGGCAAGTAACCCACGTCCTCCAAAATCCCCAAACCAAATAAAAATGGAATCAAATAGGGCAGGACGATCGCCAAGCCGCCGGAAATGCCTTCAATAATGCCGCTGACGAGTTCGTTGACCAGTGGCGCGCTATTCAAGTGTGATCCGATCTGCGCTAACGCGCCATCGAAAAATGCGAGTGTCGGTTGTTCGATCAATGTTCCAATGCCATAAACAAATTCGAAAAATCCTGCCAGAATCGCGACGAGCGCGACATAGCCCCAGATTGGATGTAACAGCACATCGTCAATGCGATCACGCCAATCAAGCGCGCCCGCGCGGGTGACAGTCGTGTGCGCTTCAAATAAATTGAGCGCGGCGATATGGCGCTCGGATGCGACGATCACTTCCGCGGGTCTGCCGCGTGAGGCAGAAAGCGCGCGTTGAAAATGTGCGGTGCGCTCAAGCGCGCTGGGGGTGTGTGCGCGTGTGTGCGCGGTCACGGTTTCATCACCTTCAAGCAGTTTGATCGCGGCAAGGCGCGGTGGTAAAGCGAGCAGGTGATCGAGCGGAGCGGCGATCTGCACTAATGCATCTTCGACATCGTGGCTATAGGTGACCTGGTTGGATGGTGCGGGCGCTTGCGCGGCGCTGAGCGCGGTTGCAAACAATTCCCGGATTCCGATGCCTTTGCGCGCGATCAGCGCGATGACGGGCATGCCCAGCGTTGCGCTCAATTTGGCGCGATCAATTGTGATCCCTTTGCGCTGTGCTTCGTCCATCATGTTCAGCGCCAACACCATCGGCTTGCCGAGTTCGAGCAATTCGAGCGTCAAGTCTAAACTGCGCGCGAGTAGTGCCGCATCCACTACATTGATGATCACGTCCACGGTTTGCTTGCTCAAGAAATCTTGCGTGACGGCTTCTGCCGGATTGGCGCCAGCCAGCGAGTACGTGCCGGGCAAATCCACGAGCTCAATGATTCGGCGGGCGACGCTTACGCGGCTGAGCGTGTAGGTGACGGAGGTGCCGGGAAAGTTGGCGGTGAGTGCCTTGTATCCGGCGACTTGGTTGAACAAGGTGCTTTTACCGCAGTTGGGCTGACCGATGAGAGCGAAACGCATCTTATTCGACCACCACTTTTTTGGCAATGCCACGTCCCAGTGCAATCTGCGTGCCGCGACATTCGACCAGCACGGGTCCACCAAACGCGGCATGGCGGAGCACGCGCACCGTATCTCCGGCAAACAAGCCCAGCTCGCGCAGTTGCTGGCGGGCGTTTCGCCCACCGTCAATGGAAAGTATTCGTGTGGCAGTCCCTTCGTTCAAATCAATCAAGGTCATAGTGAGATCCCTCATCGCAAGTTAACTCTATTATATCCTGTTAGCCACAAATTACCAAATGTGTTAGATATAGCTAATCGCTGGACGAGGTTCATCCCTTGACAAGGTGTGGTATAATTGTACTAGTTCTATTGGTACAATTGGAGCAAAGCGTATGGACTTGCGTTTAGACCCTGACAGCGCGGAGCCGATTTACCTGCAGATTGTTCACGCGATCAAGTACCAGGTGGCGGCGGGGCGTTTAAAGCCGGGTGAACAATTGCCGACGGTGCGCGAGTTGGCGACCACGTTACGGATCAATCCAAACACGGTTGCCCGGGCATACGAGCAATTGGATGGTGATCATGTGATTACAACCCAACAAGGACGCGGCACGTACGTCCGCGAACACCCCGATGAGGCGCATTTGTCGCGCGTGCGGCAGGAACAACTCAAGGCGCTGATGGATGGTGCGGTGGGTAAGGCGTTGAGCATGGGCTATACCAGCGGCGAAGTGCGTGAGGCATTTGACACGCAAATGACGCGGTGGACGCGGATCAAGAAAACATAGGAGGATTAGTATGAAAGGCGGATTGTTTCGTCCCAAAACGTTCAACGAATTAAAGCAGACCAATCCCATCGGGATTGCGTTGTTCCTGCTGATTGTGCTGGCAGGCATGTTGGCAAGCGCGTGGACAGGGCAATTGGAGCGCAATGCCTTTCCCTGGTACGGGTTCGATGCCTTGGTCATTGGTTTGATTGTTTTGTTTGCGTTGAAGATTGCAAACCAATGGGAAAAAGCGATTGTTCTGCGCTTTGGCAAGTTCAATCGCTTGAGCGGGCCGGGCTTGTTCTGGATCGTCCCATTGATCGAAACGATTCCATCCTGGATCGATCATCGTGTGATGGTGACGCCGTTCAAAGCGGAGCGCACGCTCACGCGCGATACCGTTCCGGTTGATGTGGATGCGGTGCTGTTCTGGGTTGTGTGGGACGCGCAAAAAGCCGCGCTCGAAGTGGAGAATTATCGCGATGCGATTGCGTGGGCGGCGCAGACGGCGTTGCGCGATGTGATCGGCAAGATGATGCTTGCCGATATTTTGGTCGGACGCGACAAAATTGATGTCGAACTACAAAAGATCATCGATCAGCGCACGACGCCCTGGGGCGTGACCGTTCAATCGGTGGAGATCCGCGACGTGGTGATTCCGCAATTGCTCGAAGACGCGATGAGTCGGCAGGCGCAAGCAGAACGTGAACGCCAAGCGCGCGTGATCCTAGGCGAATCAGAAAAACAGATCGCGGCGAGCTTTGCCGATGCATCCTTGCAATACGTCAACAATCCAACGGCGCTCCATTTGCGCGCGATGAATATGCTCTTTGAAGGACTGAAGGAAAAAGGCGCGCTCGTGATCGTGCCCAGTAGTGCGGTGGACACGATGAACCTGGGTGCGATGACAGGATTAACTTCGCTGGCAAAGCAAGCCGAGACGATTCAAAAGTCAAGTTAAGGTGAGCGCTAATCATCACGTGGGTTGACGATTCTTGGTAGCGGTGCGGCGGCATTGATGATTTTGTTGGGTGAAATGATTAAACGAGGAAAGGCGAAATGATTGCGCAAAAGAAATTCAACTGGCAAGTATTTTTCACGATTTGGATCGCCGCGATTGTCGGCCTTGTGGCGATTCTGCCGTACACGCTGACGCTTCAAGCGGGGACGCTCGGCAAACTCACTCTGCCGATCCCGTTGCCATTGCTGATCGCGATTCAGGTTGCACAGAACGCCGTGATGTTTGGTATTGCCGCGCTGATTGGTTTGTTTCTTGCCAAGCGCATTGGCTTGGGCGCGCCGATCCTCGAAGAATTTTTTGCGCGCGACCCTTCGGCGTTGCTCAGGGTGAGAGATCGGATCAAAGCATTCCTCGTGCCGTCGATTGTGTTGGGCGTGGTTGCGTCATTGCTCATCATTGCGCTCGACGTGTTTGTGTTTGCGCCCGCGCTTAAAGCCGAACTGGGCATTGCGGCAAGCGCGTTGAGCGCCCAGAGCAGTGCGAAACCTGCCGCGTGGCAAGGATTTCTCGCCTCGTTTTATGGCGGCATTGACGAAGAAGTATTGCTCCGATTGTTTTTGATGACGCTGTTGGCGTGGCTCGGCAAATTGATCAGCCACACGCCTGAAGGCAAGCCAACGGCGATCGTGTTTTGGGTCGCCAATATCCTTGCCGCGATTTTGTTCGGGCTGGGACATTTGCCCGCGACGGCGATGCTGATGCCGCTCACGCCGCTCGTCATCGTCCGCGCAGTTGTGTTGAACGGATTCGTGGGGCTTGCCTGTGGTTATCTGTATTGGAAGCATGGACTCGAATCCGCGATGCTGTCGCACTTTTCGGCGGACATTGTATTGCACGTGTTGTTTGCGATATAAAAACCGTAGAGCAAGTTTCCAACTTGCTGGCAAATTCGCGCAAGCGTTTGCCCTACATTTACCGAGGAGAAATGATGACAGGCAATCGAATTGTTTCAATCGCGATGTTGTTGTTGATCGTCTTGCTCGGCGCATGTTCATCGGTTGCTCTGCCTTTGAGCGGCGCGGATCGCGACAAGGTGTTGGCGTACAGCGAAGCCAAGACCGACAATTTGATGCAAGCGATGAATGTAAACGACTATGCAACATTCTCGCGCGATCTCAACGATAAAATGAAAACCGCGATCAATGCCGATGGTCTGGTCAATATGCGAACCAAGGTCAACGCCAAAATCGGTAACTATGTCTCGCGTCAAGTGTCGAGCGTTCTGCAAACGGGCGACGTGATCACGGTGATTTATGCCGCGCGTTTTGAAAACGATGACCCTGTGACGATGCGGGTTTCGTTTGAGTCAGCCGAGCCGCATCGCGTCAGCGGATTGTATTTCGATTCAGTAAAATTGCGCGCGCAATAACCGGCGGAGGAATAAATGCAGGTGCAAGCATTCGGCTGGTTGATCGGTGGAATTTTATTTGTGGTCGGACTGGTCACGTATTTTCTCGCGCCGCGCGTTGGACCAAATCCGATTTTCGGCGTGCGGATCGGCTATGCGTATGCCAGCCGCGAAACCTGGGACAAGACGAATCGTTTGGGCGGCGGGCTGATGGCGCTCGTCGGAATCGCGATGGCGCTGGTCGGTGTGTTATTGCAATGGCTGAACTTTGCGCCAAGTCAAGGCACTGCGGCGCTAACGGTTGTGATGCTCATTACGCTCTTTGGCGCGCTGGCTGGATTGTTTGTCTACGCCCGCAATCTCGCGCGCGGCACGGTGATTGCGCGTGAACTGACACCAGTCAAATTCCGTTGGGCATATCTCATGCCAGTGCTGATTTCGTTTACGGCGCTGGTTGCATTTGCGGCGTATGTGGATCCAATCCTGCCCGTCGAAAAAATGGCGACGCATTTCAATATCAACGATCAACCGGATGGGTGGATGTCGCGTGATTATTTCATGGTCACGTATCTCGGAATGAGCTTGTTGTTTGTCGTGCTGGATGGGTTCGTCGTGTTCTTGGCAACGCGCGAGCCGTTGATCGCGTTTGGGCGCTGGGGTGCGCGTTGGCGGTTGGAGCCAGAGCGCGGCTTGATTTTTGTTGGCGTCACGTTTGCGCTTGTCAATCTGATCTTGATCGTGGTGTTGTGGCAAATAGCGCGGTTCAACCTTACTGGCGTTTTTGCTTTCCCGATGGGTTGGTTGCTGTGGATGATCGTGCCATTGATTGGATTGATTGTGGCGCTGTTCTTTTGGTTGGGACGGCGTGAATCCTAAAACCTGTCACACAGAAACCCGTTTTTGCCGAAAACGGGTTTCTGTTTTATCATAGTTGCATTCTCAAACCCACGTTGGAGCGAAAATGGATCAACCATCGGTTACACCAGGCAAAGGATGCGCGAGCTGGTTTGTGCAGACCGGACGCTTGCGCTCCGGGTGGCGCGTCGTGCTGTATCTCATGGCGATGCTGTTGCTCCAAATTGTAATTGGATTGACAATGAGTGTTGCCGCAGTGGGCGTGTTGTTAGCGCAAGGCGCACCTTCGGCAGAAATCGTAGCGCGGATTTCTGCGCTGGTTGCAGACTTGACCGGCTTGACGCCGATTGGTTTTGGTGTGCGCTTCATCAATACGTTAGGCGTCGTTGGCTTGGTGTGGCTCTTTCGCCGCGTGGTTGACAAGCGTTCGTTCGCGTCGCTGGGTTTTCAATTAAAACCAGGTTGGTGGCTAGACGGTTTGGCGGGTTTGGCGTTTGCCCTCGCAATGTGGTTGATTATTTTTGTTATCACGCTTGCCCTTGGTTGGGCAACGCTCACAGGATTTGCCTGGGACAGCTCAAATTTTATTTCGATTGTGGTCACGCTAGCGTTCGCGCTCGCCTTTAATTTATTGGTGGGGATTAGCGAAGAGACCGATGCGCGCGGTTACCTGTTGCAGAATCTTGTCGAGGGAATTCGTTTTGTGCCAGCGGTTATGGTCTCGTCGACGTACTTTGGCGCGCTACATTTACTCAATCCCGGCGCGAGTTTGCTTTCCACGCTCGGCATATTTTTTGCGGGCGGGTTACTCGCCATGGGTTATTATGCCACTGGGCGTTTGTGGTTTTCGATTGGCTTGCACGCCGCGTGGAATTTTGCGGAAGGTCCAGTATTCGGTTTTAGCGTCAGTGGCTTGAACATGGGCGGTTTGTTTCATTTGAATGTGACTGCACCCGCATGGTTACTGGGCGGCACATTTGGTCCCGAAGCGGGTGCATTAGCAATGGTGATTGAAATCGCGGCAATTGTAATTTTATTTGTTTGGGCGCGGAAGAATCACAATCGAACATTGGTGGAGGCGCAATGAATAACCTGATGAATGGCAAAGTTTGCGTGGTGACTGGCGCAACAAGCGGGATTGGCGCGGAAACGGCGAGGCAATTGGCGGCGCACGGTGCGCGCGTGATCGTCGTTGGGCGCGATGCGGCGAAATGCGCGGCGACGGTTGCGGCGATTCGGCAATCAACGGGGAACGCGGCAGTTGAATTTTTGCGGGCGGATTTGTCATCGCAAAAAGAAATTCGTTTGCTCGCGGAGCAGATCAAGCAAAAGTGCGCGCGGCTCGATGTGCTGGTCAATAATGCGGGTGGCGTGTATATGGCGCGGGCGCAAACGGTGGACGGGATCGAGCGCACGTTTGCGTTGAATCACCTGAATTATTTTTTGCTGACGAATCTTTTGCTTGACTTGCTCCAAGCCAGCGCGCCGGCGCGCATTATCAGTGTCTCGTCGGGTTTACATCAACAAGGCACGATCGAGTTTGATAATTTGCAAGGCGAAAAAAATTATCATGGACTGGCGGCGTATAATAATTCCAAGCTGGCGAATGTGTTATTCACGTACGAACTAGCGCGGCGTTTGGATAGTACCGGCGTTACGGTCAACGCGCTCCATCCGGGGGTTGTCAAGACCAACTTGTTCACGAACAACGGCTGGTTCTTGAAACATATCGGGCGGCGTTTGTTCGATCTGTTTTCGATCAGCGCCGAACAAGGTGCGGCGACGAGCGTGTATCTGGCATCTTCGCCTGACGTGGCGAATGTCACCGGCAAATATTTTGTGGCAAGCAAGGCGGTTTCATCCAGCGCGACATCGTATGACCTGGAATTGCAAAGACGTTTGTGGCAAGTCAGTGCGGCGATGGTGGGTTTGACCCATAGTGAGCAGATCGGAAAATAATTTTACGAGAGGATGCGTATGGCGCACACGACACTCAAGTCCGGCTATCGTGAGCTCGCGGATCGGCTCAATCGTTTTCCGCAAGGCGCGCCGTTGTCGGATACCCTGTTTCAAATTCTAGCCATGTTGTTTTCGGAACGCGAGGCGGAACTGGTGGCTCAAGTTCCCATCAAGCCCTTTACCGCGAAACAAGCGGCGGACATTTGGCAGATGCGTGAAGCGGATGCGCGCAAGGTGCTGGATGAACTGGCAAGCCGCGCAATTTTGTTGGATACCGTGACGCCGAATGGTGTGACGACCTATATTCTGCCGCCGCCGATGGCCGGCTTTATCGAATTTTCGATGATGCGCTTGCGCGGCGATGTGGATCAAAAAGTATTGGGCGAATTATTTTACCAATATCTCAACGTTGAAGAAGAATTTATTCGCGCGTTATTTGCGCACGGCGAAACGCAACTGGGTCGCGTCTATGTCAACGAGCCGATGCTCTCCGCCGAGAATGCGTTGCACGTGCTGGATTACGAGCGCGCGAGTCACGTGATCGAATCGGCGACGGCGATTGGCGTGGGCGTGTGCTATTGCCGCCATAAAATGCAACATGTGGGACGCGATTGCGCCGCGCCGAAAGACATTTGCTTGACGTTCAATGCGACCGCGGCGTCGCTCACGCGGCACGGTTATGCGCGCGCCATTGATGTCGCCGAGGGCAAAGATTTGCTCGCGCAGGCATACGCTAACAACTTGGTGCAGTTCGGCGAGAATGTGCGCGAGAGTGTGAATTTCATTTGCAATTGTTGCGGCTGTTGTTGCGAAGCGATGATCGCGGCGCGCAAATTTGGCATCCTGAATCCGGTGCATACGACGAACTTTATTCCGCAGATTCAACTGGACCAATGCAACGGGTGCGGCAAATGCGCGAATGTTTGCCCGGTGGAAGCGATGACGATTGTCTCCGCGAACGATCCGCATCATAGTTACAAGCGCCAAGCCAAACTGAACGCGGAGATTTGTCTCGGGTGCGGCGTGTGCGCGCGCGTCTGTCCAACCAAGGGCATCACACTCGCATCGCGCGCCGAGCGCGTGATCACGCCGGTCAACTCAACGGCGCGCGTTGTGATGATGGCGATTGAGCGCGGCGATCTGCAAAATTTGATTTTCGATCAGCGCGCGCTGTTCAGCCATCGTGCCATGGCGGCAATCCTGGGTGTTATTCTGAACGCGCCGCCAATCAAGCGCGCGCTTGCCAGCCAGCAAATGAAATCACGCTATCTCGAAACAATTCTGGCGCGTGTGTCGGTATAAGGTCACGCATGTCAATTCTGGTCTTTCTGATCGGTTTACTGATCGCCATCAGCACGATTCTATCGGCGGTGCGGACGTTTGTCGTTCCACGCTCTACGCAAGATTATTTGAGTCGTGCGGTCTTCCGAATGACGCGCATGTTCTTTGAAGTGGCGAACCGTTTAGCGCGGACGTACGATCAGCGTGACGGAATCATGGCATTTTACGCGCCCATCAGTTTGCTGACGCTCGTGCCGGTTTGGTTGACGCTCATCACCCTGGGTTATACGTTGATGTTTTGGGCAACCGGTGTCCCAACTGGGTTTGATGCGTTCAAGACGAGCGGTTCGGCGTTGCTCACGCTGGGCTTTGCCCCTGTCGACGGATTTGCGCGGACGTTGCTTTCGTTCACCGAAGCGATGATTGGTTTGATTATGGTCGCGTTGTTGATCGCGTATCTGCCGACGATGTATGCGGCATTTCAGCGCCGCGAGTTAGCGGTGACCTTGCTCGAAGTGCGCGCGGGCAAGCCGCCGTCGGCCGTCGAAATGATCGAACGCTACCATCGGATTCATGGCTTGGAAAATATCGGTCAAATGTGGCAGACCTGGGAGGCGTGGTTCGCCGATATCGAGGAAAGCCATACGTCATTGCCCGCGCTGAATTTTTTCCGCTCGCCCACCGCAGATCGTTCCTGGGTCACATCCGCAGGTGCGGTTCTGGATGCCGCCGCGCTCGCGCGCTCGATTCTTGATATTCCCAAAGACCCGCGCGCCGATTTGTGTATTCGCGCAGGATTTCTAGCGTTGCGCCGCGTCGTTGATTTTTACAAATTCCCCTACAATCCGACGCCGCATTTTCCCAATGACCCAATCAGTATTCAACGCGACGAATTCGACGCCGTGTATGAGCGTTTGGCAAAAGCGGGCATTCCGCTCAAAGCGGATCGCGAGCAAGGCTGGGTTGATTTTGCGGGCTGGCGTGTGAATTACGATGTGGTCCTGCTTGCGCTTTGCACGCTGACAATGGCTCCGTTCGCGCCTTGGTCATCGGATCGCGCGCCGCAACACATCCGCGATTTTTATCGGCAACGCAGGGAGCGGAATGGATTTGGAAAATAAGCGCGTATTGATCACCGGCGCGAATGGATTTATCGGTAGCCATCTCACGGAACGGTTGGTACGCGCAGGCGTGGATGTGCGCGGCTTGGTGAGGACCCAAACTGGGAAAATTTCCGCGACCTTTCAGGTTTACCTTGGTGATATAACCGATGCCGAAGCAGTTCGCTCGGCTGTGGATGGCTGTGACGCCGTAGTGCATTGCGCGGCGATGCAAGGTGGCCGCAATCGGCTTGCCGATTTTCGCCGCGTCAATGTGGCAGGCACGCTCAATCTTTTGCGCGCCGCGCGCGAATCCCAGGTCGCGCGATTTATTCACCTGAGTACGATCAATGTGCATGGTTACCCGCCGCCGCCCAATGCCAACGCTGATTCACCGCTCGATTTCACGGGCGACTATTATTCGATCAGCAAAGCGGAAGGCGAGCGCGTGGCGCGCAAATTTTCGCAGGAACACGCTGTGCCCCTGGTGATCATTCGTCCTGGTTGCACGTATGGTCCGCGTTCGCAAGCGTGGACGCTGGGTCCGCTTGCGCGTGTGCGGCGCGGCGCGCCAGTGCTGATCGGTGATGGGCAGGGCATGTGCAACGCGATCTATATTGACAACCTGGTGGACTTGATGGTACTGGCGTTGGAACAGGATGCGGCACCGGGTCAAACGTTTATTGGCACCGAGGGACGCGGTGTGACGTGGCGCGAATTTTACGGCGCGTATGCGGATATGCTCGGCGTGGCTAAATTAAACGCCTTGCCGAAATGGTTCGCGCGCGCAGTGACGCTTCCCTTTGAGATGCAATCGCGCGTGACGGGATTGCCGCCGCGTTTGGCGCGCACAAGCGTTGAATTTTATTCGCACTCGGTTGTGTTCGACATTGAAAAATCGAAAAAACTTTTGGGCTATGTACCGCGCATTTCGTTTGCCGAAGGAATGCGGCGTACGCATGAATGGTTGATCGAGAACAAAAATTTATCTATACCAAGTGAGACATGACAAATCGAAAATTGCAAAACCCTTTGATCGTCTTGGTCAATGATGATGGCATCCAATCACCGGGTATTCGCGCGATGGCGCGCGCGGTCATGCCGTTAGGCGAGGTGTTGATTGTCGCGCCGCGCGAACAACAAACCTCGATGGGGCGTGCGTTTCGCGGCGGCGGGGTTGCCGCGCCGGTGCATTACGAGATTGACGGTACGCCGGTGCGCGCGTTTGCGGTGGACGGTTCGCCCGCGGTCGCCGTGCGCTATGCCGCGTTGTTGCTGGCAGATCGTCCGCCGACCTTGTTTGTGTCCGGGATCAATTACGGCGAAAACATTGGTAACGGCGTGACCATTTCCGGGACCGTGTGCGCGGCAATCGAAGCGGCGAGTATGGGGTATCCGGCATTAGCGGTATCGCTTGCGCTTCATACGGCGCTGCATTATTCGCACGATGATTCGGTTGATTTTTCCATGGCGGCGGAATGGGGCAAACGCTTTGCGCGGCGCATGTTGACGCGCGGTAAATTGCATGGCGCGGATGTGGTGAACGTCAACGTGCCGCAGGCGGCGACGCGGAAAACGCCGTGGCGCTGGACCCGGATTTCAAATCAAAATTTTTACCGCTCGACGATTACCGAAACGCCGCACGGCCCAGTGATTGATGGCTATGAACTCAATCTAGTTAAAGGCGATCACGATAAAAATTCTGACGTGCGCGCGATTTTGATCGATCACGTGGTTTCAGTTTCGCCGATTACGATGAACTTGACGGCGCGAGTTTCGAAGTCAGAAAAAATGCGTTGGGGTAAATGAATCCAATGCTGGAGTGCAGGTTAATTCATCGGTGGCTGTTGTAACTTTACGCCGGTTTGTGCGTAAATAAAATTGTAATTACGTTTCGGTTGTGGGGTGAGTGGTGTGGGTCGGGATGATTTGTGCGAGCGCGAGGTAGAGCGCGGCGGCAACAATGCCCACAATCGGGGTGATGAGCCATAGCGTTTGCGGCGTGAAATTATCCGTGATCACGCCGCCGAAGATTGGACCGATGCCAAAGCCTGCGCTCCAGGTCAAACCTAACATGCCCATATAGCGACCGCGCAAATCGGCAGGCGCAAGATCGGCGGTGACGGCAGTCATGGTTGGAACCAGGATCATTTCGCCGAAGGTAAAGATTACCATTGCCGCGATAAAGTGTGGAAACGCAGTCCCCCCTGCGATGCTCGCGACGCCAATGGCATAAAGTGTAACGCCGATTGCGGCGAGGAGCAGGCGCGGAACTCGATTCGTCGCGCGCATGATCGCGAGTTGCAAGACCACCACCATGCCCGCATTCGTCGTCATCACCCAGCCATAATAACCAGCATCGAGACCAAATTGGTCTTTCATATACACGGGCAATACCGTCATCATTTGCGCGGCGAGGATCGCGCCGAGAATTCCGGCGATACAAAAAACGACAAAGTGCGTATCGCGGAACACCGTGATGAAATTGCCGGGGGCGGGCGCGTTGGCGTGACGCGCGACGGTAGCAGGTTTGGTCTCGTGCATCGCCACGGTCGTAATCAAAAAATAAATTCCGGTGGCGGATGCGGCGGCGAGAAATGAAACAAGGTACGAGCGCGATGCAAGCAAGCCGCCAATGGCGGGGCCAATCGCGACACCCAGGTTGGCGACGACGCGTAGCAAGCCATACGCTTGTGTGCGCTTGTCAGGCGTAACCAGGTCGGCAACCATGGCGTCGCGCGCCGGTTGGTAGAGCGCGCTGACAAAACCTGCGGCAATCACGACTAGCGCGGCGGTCGCAAAAGAGTTGGCGAAACCAAATGCGATCAAGACGAGAGCATTCGTGCCGAGACTGAATGCCATCAAACGCTTGCGCCCAAACTGATCCGTGAGCGCGCCGCCGATCAATTGTCCGATGAGCGCGCTGAATGCCCAGAGCGAAAGAATCACGCCGACGACGGTCACGGAAAATTTGAGTTGATCGTGCAAGTAGAGCGTGAGGAACGGAAAGATCATACCACTGCCGGTGGAATTGATCACCGTGCCGCCGAATAGAACCCAGAATTGACGCGGAAAATCCGCGATGAGTTGTTGCAGGTCTTGTTTCATCGTTGCTCCAGGGAAAACCACGCGACTATAATGCGAGTGGGAGGGTTTGTCAATGTCGTTGATTGATGCGCGCGAAATTGAATCGCTGTCCGCGCAGTACGGCGCGCCGCTCCGTTGGACTGTGCAACTTGACGTATCGCATACTCAAACGCGCGTGCCGTTTCGCCAGCGCACAAGCGAGATTGTGTTGGTGGTGCCGCGCCCGAATGAGTGCGTTTTACTACACACCAAAGGATTTTATCCGCCGGGATCGTTTCGCTTGTTGACGGGCGGCGTTGAAACCGGTGAGCGCATCGCCGATGCCGCGCGGCGCGAGATCGCCGAAGAAACCGGCTTTGCCATTGATCTGACGCGGTTTCTCGGCGTTGTCGAATACGAATTTGTCGAACGCGCGGAACGAACTGGGTTTGTCTCGTATGTGTGGTTGACTGAGCCGACCGCCGCTGTGCCGGTGGTGACGGATGTGGAGGAAGACATTAGCGAGTTTCGCCAGGTGGCATGGCGCGACCTGGATCAAGTGGCGGACGCGCTTGAGCGCTTGCCCGATGATTGGGGTGACTGGGGCCGATTCAGAGCGATTGCGCATCGGTTGGTTGTGCAGACGTTACGCGCAGGTGGATTGGCGCGAAACGCTGATCTTGCAAGCGGCAAGCAGAAATGAGGAAAACATGGATTACGGAAAAATTCTAGTTCGCGCATTTGAAATCACGCGCACGCATCGCGCGTTGTGGGTATTTGGGGTGTTGTTGGCATTGTTTGGCGGCGGCGGCACGAATTTTAATCCGGGCAATTTTGGCGGTGGCAATGGCGGAACGGGACGTGGGAACAGTGAATTTCCAAGCATCGCTCCTGGGATGCAACAGGCGATTTTGGCGATTGTGCTTGCGCTGATTTGCTTTGTCGTAATCTGGTTTGTGCTTTCGATCATCTTGCGCTTTGTCAGCCGCGCGGCGTTGATTGGCCAAGTGCACGAGTTGGAAACGCAGGGGACGCTTCCGGCCGTGCGGCAAGGGTTTAGTCTTGGCGCGGCGCGCTTTTGGTCTCTGCTCGGTATTGCGCTTACGATCAACATTCCTTTGGCGCTGGTGTCGCTCATTTTGATCCTGGTCGCTGCGTTGCCGATCCTCGTCACGGTCATTCCGTTGATCAGCGCGGGACAGCGCTCCCCCGATCAATTAGTTGGGGTTGTCCTGGCTGGGTTGGGCAGTACGTTCGTCCTGATTTGTTGCGTGGTCATTCTGCTATCGGCGATCAGTTTTGTGGTGTATCCGTTTTACGAATTTATTACGCGCGCGTGCGTTATCGGTAAACGCGGCGTGATGGATTCGATCCGCGAAGGGTATCGCATCGTGCGCGCGAACTTGGGCAACGTCGCCGTATTGTACATTCTCGCGATTGGCATCGGGATCGCGTTCGGTGGTTGGTGGGAGCGCGGTATTGATCTATTGGCTAGCAAACTCGGTTGGTGGCGCAATCGCGGTTGGCGTGATCCTGGGTCTCCCGGCGATCGTGGTGATTGTGTTCATCAGTGGCTTGTATCAAACGTTTAGCTCGACGTTGTGGACGGCAGGCTACCTGGCGCTGACCAAGCCACCCCAGCCCGCCGTGACCGAAACATTGCCCGCGCCAATCCCCGTGCCAATACCTGCCGCATAAAGCCAAAGCGTGGTAGAATCAAGATATGGAAAACAAGTAGAGACGTTGCTGGGCAACGTCTCTACGCTTGCGTTTTAGAAACAAGGAGTGGGATGAACGAAACGGCGATTCAGGCGGAGCATTTACGCAAAGTGTACGGCGACGTGGTCGCGGTAGACGATTTGAGTTTTGCGGTTCAGCGCGGCGAAATTTTTGGCTTGCTCGGACCGAATGGCGCAGGTAAAACAACGACCATTCGGATGCTGATGGATATTCTCAAGCCAGATGCGGCGAGTGTGCGGGTGTTAGGTGGCTCGCCGGGCGCGGCGCGTGCACGCATTGGTTATTTGCCGGAAGAGCGCGGCTTGTATCGCAGTTTGCGTGTGATGGAATCACTGATCTACCTAGGACAGTTAAAAGGCTTGTCGGCGGGGCAGGCGCGGCAACGCGCGGCCGCCTTGCTGGAGCGCGTTGAATTGAGCGCATGGGGCAAGCACAAGGTCCAAGAATTATCGCGCGGGATGCAACAAAAAGTGCAGATTATTGCCAGCATCATCCACGATCCCGACCTGGTGATTCTCGACGAACCATTTCAGGGACTCGACCCGGTGAATGTTGCGGTGGTCAAGGATTTGATTCGCGAGTTGCGCGCGCAGGGCAAAACGATCGCGTTGTCGGCGCATGAGATGAGCATGGTGGAATCGTTGTGCGAGCGCATCGTGTTGATCCATCACGGGCGCGCGGTGCTGTATGGCTCTCTCGCCGAGATCAAAAAACAATTTGCGCCGAACGCCTTGGAAATCGCGCCGCAGTTCGATTTGAGTGGTTGGGCGCAAGTGGCGCGCATCGAATTGCGCGATCACCGGCAGATGGTTTATCTCAAGCCCGAGGTTCAGCCGCGCGATTTTTTAAAGCAATTACTCGACGCGGGCTTGCCGGTCGAACAATTCGAGATGGCGACCATGCCGCTGGATCAGATTTTTGTTACGGTCGTGAAAGGAGCAAGCAATGAATCTGCGTAAAATCGGCGTCATTGCTTGGCACGAATATGTGACGAACATTCGGCGGGTTGGTTTTATTTTTGTCACGCTCTTGTTTCCGGTCATGGGTGTGATTGCGCTCGTCATCGCCACGTTGTTTTCCGGGCAGGCGACGAAATTCCTGGTCAGCCAATTTTTGCCGGAAGCGCAAGTGGTCGGCATTGTGGATCAAGCGCACTTGTTCACGCCGATCCCAGAAGCGTATGCCAAGATTTTTCAGGCGTTCCCGGATGAAGCGGCGGCAAAACGTGCGTTGCTTGCTAATCACATTCGCACCTACTATGTCATCGCCGCTGATTATGTGCAATCGGGCAAGGTGACGGCGTATGCGAAAGGATTGTTCGAAACCGGCTCAGCGAGTGATGAAGCGAGTCTGGAAACATTTTTGGTGCGCGGTTTACTGACAGGCAAAGTGGATGACGCGACCCTGACGCGCGCCGCGAAACCCGCCAAGTACGATATTGTGACGCTTGATGCGCAGGGTGAAAAATCGGCGGGCGGCGCATTATCGGTGGTCTCGGGTTTTATCGCGCCCTATGTTTTTTCGATCTTGTTGTTCATGGCGGTTTTTTCATCGTCCGGTTATTTGCTCCGCAGTGTCAGCGAAGAAAAAGAAAGCCGCGTGATCGAAATTATCCTATCGTCCGTCTCGCCGACTGAATTGCTCGCGGGCAAAGTGATCGGACTCGGCGCGGTGGGATTGACCCAGGTTGGCGTGTGGCTGGGCTCGTCGTTCGCGTTGAGCGGCGGCGTGGGTGCGTTGTTCGCCGGCGCGGTGATGGTGCTGAATCCCGGTGCCTTTATGCTGGCGGCGGTATACTTTTTGCTGGGCTATCTCTTGTTCGGTGCCATCATGGCGACCGCAGGCTCACTCGGCACGAATGTGCGCGAGAGTCAGCAGATTGCCGGGATCTTTTCGTTCATGGCGGCGATCCCCTGGTTTTTTGCTGGAATCCTGTTTGCCAATCCCAACGCGATGTTGGCGCGCGTCTTGTCGTATTTCCCGCTGACTGCGCCGACGATGATGATGTTGCGTTTGCCCATGACCCAGGTGCCGGTTGAAGATATTGTGATCAGTTTAAGCGTGTTGGTCGTTTCCGTGCCGCTGGCATTGTGGGCTGGCGCAAAAATTTTCCGTGTGGGCTTGCTGATGTACGGCAAGCGTCCCACGCTCCGCGAAATCTGGCGCGCCCTGCGTCAGGCTTAGTACACGTGACGGTGTAACCTTTTTGCGCCATCCGCGTAAATCAGAGTGAGAGGGGAAAGTTGGAAGAGCAATTGCTCGTGACATGCGCCCAACGCGGCGATCAAAACGCCTTTGCCCAACTGGTGGAGCAGTATCAAACGCCGGTGTATAACCTCGCGTACCGGATGCTGGGCAATGCGAACGATGCAGAGGATGCGGCGCAGGAAACCTTTCTGCGCGCCTACACGCAATTGAAAACATTTCACGTTGATCAAAAATTTGCGACGTGGTTGCTTTCGATTGACGCACACTATTGCATTGATCGGTTACGGCGGCGCAAGTTTTTCTGGCTCTCACTCGAAAACGATGAGGCGTTGACCGAGTCGTTATCGAGCGATCTGCCCGCGCCGGACGATCTGGTTCTGCGCCGCGAGAACGAAAACGAAATCGCGCAATTGCTCACGCATTTGTCACCCGCGAGCCGCTTGGTCATTGTGCTGAAATACTGGCACGAGCAATCGATCGAAGAGATTGCGCGAACGACGGGCGATTCGGCGGGCGCGGTGAAAGTGAAACTGCACCGGGCGCGCCAACACTTGGTGCGTGTGCTGAATGCCGATGGGCACGCGCCTGCCGCAATGCACGGTCAACGCGCGGCTGTCCGTGAGGGAGGCCTCTGATGCAAGACGAAACCCGTTTGACGCTGATCGCGCCGCCGCCTGGTTTTACACACCGGGTGATGACGCGGATCGCTGAACACGAACGCGCGCAGGCGCGGCGACAAGCCATGCTCGGATCCGCATTACTTGTCTTCGCAGTGCTGGGCTTGATCGGGCTCGTCGTCAGCGTCGTCTTGGTGTGGTTTATCGCGCTGGCGAGTCACCCGGCGTCGATGATGGCGGTGGTCACCACCGTCGCCCCGATGG
>JBBIUF010000033.1:0-21076 GCA_037440365.1 Chloroflexota bacterium | reverse complement strand
GTCATCTTCTGCTCCTGCTGTGCGACAGCCGGGGCGGCGAGCGCCACCACCGTCGCCCCGATGGCGTTTGACCTGGGTTCGCTCGGCGAAGCACTCTGGGTGGCTGTGGTGACGGTGATGCCCCATGTGGACAGCGTGATGCTCGTAGGGTTTGCTACCATGGCGTTTGCGTTGACGTTTGTGTGGGCGCGTGTGGTGACGGGGTCGTTCCAACTCTCTCCTCGCATAATTTCTGCGGGAGGCACAAAATGAAAAAATTACTGTGGGTTTTGGTTTTGTTGTTGAGTTTGACATTGGCGGCGACACCGGCGTTCGCGCAAGGTTCGCGCGGCGGCGATCACGTGTGCATGGGTGGCAATACGCTTGTGTCTGCGGATGAAACGCCGGACAGCGTTGTGTTGTTTGGTTGCGGCGCGCGCATTCAAAGCGGCGCGCAAATTCGCAAGGATGTGGTATCGTTCGGCGGCAATGTGGTGATCGAAAAAGGGGTGACGATTGAAGGCGATGTCGTTGTCTTTGGCGGTAATGTGGATATGGCTGGCGAAGTCAAGCGTGATGTGACCTTGTTCGGCGGGAATGTGACGTTGCAATCCAATGCGATCGTAGGGCGTGATGTCGTGACGATGGGCGGCGCCTTGCACCAGCAAGAAGGCGCGACGATCCGCGGTCGCATTACGCGTGGCACGGGTGCGCCCATTCTGCCGTCCATCGGTAGCGGTGTGCTCGGTGGTCTGTTTGGATTGGTCACGAGTTTTGTCAAGGGCGTATTGCTTGCATTTGCGCTGGCTGTGCTTGCTGCATTGACGTTGGTGTTCCTGCCCAAGCAAACGCACCAGGTTGTGGCTGTGGCGCAACAAGCGACTCTGCCGAGTTTAGGGGTTGGCTGTCTCACGGCGCTGGTCGTACCGATCTTGATGGTTCCGTTGCTCATCACCTGCATCGGCACGCCGTTGTTGGGCGTGGCGTTCATCGTGGCGATCTTGTTTGGCTGGATCGCAATGAGTTGGCTGGTCGGCGAAAAAGCGCTGGACGCGCTCAAAGCCAAGACCGCATGGCGCGAACCGCTGATCGCGGCGGTGGTTGGAATCTTTTTGCTCGCGATTGTAACCTGGGTGCCCATTGCGGGCGGTTTGGTGGGCTTGTTTGTTGCGACGCTTGGGCTGGGCGCGGTCGTGCTGACCCGGTTTGGCACGCGTAATTATCCGTACATACCGGCTCCGGTTGCGCCGCCAGCGCCGTTGGTGCCGCCAACCTCAATGGTGTCCGCAACGTCGAGTGCGCCAGTCACGCCGAAGGTTGCGCCACCACCAGACGCAAACGGCGATCCCTCAATCTAAAATACAGCGGTTTGTAAAGCCAGTCTTGTTCCAACGTTGCGGACAAGGCTGGCTTTTTATCGCGCGCGTGAGTGAAATCGGCTTGACCAACGCGCCGATTCGTGATACGTTAATTGTGTTCTGAGAGGTGGAGTGCAACTTTGGTAATGCAAGGTGAATTTGCCTAAAGGAGGATGTGCATGACAGCCGCGCACGCAGACGAGTCTCAAATTCAACGCAAGATTACGATTGAAACCAATGGGCCGTTGATTGTTCAGGGCAATGTGCCGTTGGTGCGCAAGACCCAGGTTGTCTCGGAATATGGTGAACCGTTGACGTGGAAAAAAGACGAGACACTGCAAACCAGCGGGGAATACCGGCTGTGCCGGTGCGGGCAATCAAACGCTAAACCATTCTGCGACGGCACGCACATGGAAATTGATTTCGATGGCACGGAAACTGCCGACCCAGGTTTGCTCGCTCAACGCCAAGTCACGCTACCGGGCGGGACGCATATTGTCGTCAAGCGCGATTATTCCGTGTGTATGGAATCTGGCTTTTGCGGTACACGGCAAGCCAACCTGGAACAAATGGTGCCGCAGACGGCGGATACAAATGTGCGTTCTCAGGTGATTGCGATGATTGAACGCTGTCCCTCCGGCTCATACACCTATGCGCTTGAACCAGGGGAGCCGGAGATCGAACCCGACTTGCCGCAACAAATCGCGGTGACGACTGAAATGACGGCGGCGGGACCAATCGCCGGTCCCTTGTGGGTGACGGGGAATCTGCCGGTGGAGCGTTCTGATGGCAAGCCGTTTGAAACGCGCAATCGGGTGACGCTGTGCAGTTGCGGTAAATCAAAAATCAAACCCTTGTGCGATGGCGCACATCGTCCCCGTGCATGATCGCGATGGGCATGACATCAAATTTTGATGAGGTGTGTTGCGCATGAATCAAGCGGTGGCGCGTTTGTACGGTCGCGGCGATCTCCGGTTGGATGACGAACCAATTCCAGTGCCGAGTGCGGGCGAGGCGTTGGTGCGTGTGACCGCGGTCGGCATTTGCGGATCGGATGTGCATTGGTTTGCGGATGCGGGCATCGGCGACGCGCGGTTAGAGCGACCACTGATCCTGGGGCATGAGTTTGCCGGCTTGATCGAAAAGACTGGCGTGCGGGTTGCCGTTGATCCGCTGAGCGCGTGCGGCGAGTGTGAGCCATGCCGCGAGGGCAATCCGAATCTGTGTTTGCGCCAACGGTTTGCCGGACACAGCACCCAGGATGGCGCGTTGCGTGAATGGATCGCTTGGGATGCGCGCGGTCTGTTTGCGTTGCCCGATGCGTTGAGCGATGAAGATGGCGCATTGCTCGAACCGCTCGGCGTAGCGATTCATGCGGTTGATCTCGCACATCTTTTGCCGGGCATGACGGTGGGGGTCTTTGGTTGTGGCGCGATTGGTTTGCTGATCGTCCAGGTGGCGCGCATTAGCGGCGCGACGCATGTATTTGCCACCGAGCCACTCGCGCATCGCTTGGACGCGGCGCGGCATTTCGGCGCGCAAGTTTTTGCGGCGGAAGACGATGCGGCAGAAAAAATTATCGCGGCGACAAACGGGCGTGGCGTAGACGTAGCATTTGAAGTGGCTGGAGATCAAGCGGCGGTAGACGCGGCGGCGGCGTGTGTGAAACCCGGCGGGCATGTGATCCTGGTCGGCATTCCCGATGACAATCAGACTGGGTTTGATGCAGGCATGGCGCGGCGTAAAGCCTTGACCGTCAAGTGGGTGCGGCGGATGAAACACACGTATCCGCGCGCAATGCAACTGGTGATGCACGGGCAGGTCGATGTGCGCTCGCTGGTCACGCATCGTTTTCCATTGGCGCGCGCGCGTGAAGCGTTTGCGGTCGCGCGGCGGCGGGAAGGTCTCAAGGTGATCATCCAGCCCTGAGGCTTTGGTTACCCCAGACTTGAGCGGCAAGGCATTTTCGCAGTGGGGAACTTTGGATTTCCGCAAGTTTGACGCTGGTCTGATTGAGCGTATAATCCCAAGTACAGTATTGAATGAAATGTCTATCCGTGTTGAGGTGATAGGCATTTTTATTGATCGGTTGATTGACAATGACGGAAACTCCTTCGATCACGGTTCAGGAATTTGTCGAGTTGGCGTTGCCTGTGCAAACGCGCGCGCGCGCCGCGTCAAAATTTTCTGATCGTCTGGTGACGTGGTGCGTGGCGACGCACGAAATGACGCGCGCGTTTGCGCCCGGCGATTTTGTGTTGTGCCAGCCGCCCTACACGCGCCAAGTCATGCAACGGATCGCCGTGCTCGCGGCAAGCGGCGTGGTGGGGATTGCGTTGGTAGGTGAGCCGACCCAGGATGCGATCAAACAAGCGGAGCATAATCAGGTGCCGCTGTTTGTGTTACCCATGTCCAGCAACTTGCGCGACATTGAACATGTCGCGCTCGCCCTCTTGCTGAATCGCGATGCGGAATTGGAACATCGCACCGCGCAGTTGTATCAACAACTCACCTTGCTCTCCGCGGAAAATGCCGGGTTGGGGGCGATGACAGAATTGATTGCGCGCACAACCGGCAAAGCGGTCTGGGTGCAGGACAAGCGCGGCGAAATTCTAGCGCGCAGTTTAGGTGAAGCGTCTGCACCTCAGCAAGCGCCAATCGAACGATGGTTGACCGCGCCGGAAAATACACCCGTCGAATTTCGCGATCGTCGCAAAGCCGCGCAAACGGGGCACGCCCTGGATCAACTCTTGCCGATTGAAAATCTCGCGCGTTTGATCACGCCGATTGTGGTCAAGGGTGTGGCGCGTGGATTCTTTTCGCTTGTTGGAGCCAGTGATCATTTCCGCGTGCTCGATCGGCAGATCGCGGAGCGGAGCGCGGCGGCGTGCGCGATTGAAATGGCGAAAGCGAAAGCCGTGAGCGAAGCCGAAAAGCGCGTGCGCGGTTCGTTTGTCGACGCGCTCTTGTCCGGCACCCTTGCGCCGCATGAAGCCATGTTGTGGGCGCGCCGCCACAAGTATGATCCCGACGGGCGGCATACGGCGATTGTGGTGGATTGGGCAAACACCACGCATCCGTCGTATCGGCGGTTGGAAACGGTGGTGCATGGTTTGCTCCATCGCGCGGAAGCTTCGGTCATTGCCGAAACGCGCGATAACGAAGTAGTCATTTTTTGCCGGCTCGAAGCGCGGGAAGGCATCGATCGCGCGCGGCGCATTGCGGATAACATTCGACATCAAGCCGCGGCTGAATTTGCAAACGATCCGGTGGCGATTGGGATTGGGCGGGCGGTGGATACGCTGAGCGGTTTGCGCGATGCGTACCGCGAAGCGCGGCAAGCCTTGACGATGGCGCACCGGCTCGCCGATCCAACTCCGCTCTATTTCGGCGAATTGAATGTGTACCGGTTGCTCTTTCAATTGGAATCCAGTCCCGAACTCGCGGCGTTCCGCGATGAAATTATCGGCGCGTTGATCGCGTATGATCGCGCGCAAGGCACGGATTTGATCGCGACACTCACCGCGTATTTCGCGCACAACGCCAACTTGAGTCAGACGGCGGAAGCGATGTTTGTGCATCGTAATACGTTGATTTATCGCATTGAACGCATCAAGGAAATCGGCGGACTTGATCTCGATCATGCCGAAACGCGACTCAGTGTGCAACTGGCACTCCGCGCGCATCGCTTGCTCACGGCAAACAGTTAATTGATATGACCAATCTGTTTGTGCAATCTACCTAAACATGGCGCGCTTGGATTTTCGCATAATGTCTATAGACATTGCCCGGTGAGACTGCTATACTCTCAGTATTAACAGAGTGATGGTTGGGTTGCTCCACGCACTTTGATTGAACATTGTGGGGCAATTTCTGTTCGAGGCAAGCAAATGTTATTGTCATCCGTGTTCGGCTCGATTTTGGTCGTCCTAGTTTCGCTTGTTGGCTTGATTCTTAGCAACAGGCGTAATGCGGTTTGGGCGCAAGTCGAGGTACGCTCTCGACGCAGGTCGAGATAAAAAAACTCGAATGAAAAAACCGCCTGAACCAAGCAGGCGGTTTCTTTTTGACTGGAGGGTTCGATGCAAACGCATGCAAATCAAACGGAACGCACGACAAGCACGGAAGCGGAAACGACGCAATGGGTCAACGATTGTATGACGGAATGTTACAATGACTGAGTTGCGTTCCGATCAGATCACGCGTGGATTCGCGCGCGCGCCGCATCGCAGTTTGCTGAAAGCGACCGGCGTCCGCGATTCTGATTTCGGCAAGCCGTTTATTGCGGTCGTTAATTCATACGTGGATATTGTGCCGGGTCATGCGCATCTGCACAAATTCGGCGCACTCGTCAAGCAAGCGGTGCGGGACGCGGGTGGCGTGCCCTTCGAGTTCAACACCATTGCCGTGGACGACGGGATCGCGATGGGGCACAGCGGGATGAAGTATTCCCTGCCGTCCCGTGAACTGATCGCTGACAGCGTAGAGACAATGGTTGCGGCGCATTGCTTTGACGGGATGGTGTGCATTCCGAATTGCGACAAGATTGTGCCGGGCATGTTGAATGCGGCCATGCGGCTCGACATTCCGACGATCTTTGTGTCGGGTGGCGCGATGCGTGCCGGGCGGACGCCGCAAGGCAAGGTGGTTGATCTCATCAGCGTATTCGAAGGCGTGGGCGCGTATCAAGCGGGCAAGATTGACAACGCGCAGTTGAAGGAATTGGAAGACTATGCGTGTCCGTCATGCGGCTCGTGCTCGGGTTTATTTACCGCCAACTCGATGAACTGTTTGATGGAAGTCCTGGGTCTCGCGTTGCCGTTCAACGGCACGGCGCTTGCCGAATCGCCTGAACGCGAAGCGCTGGCGAAAACTGCCGCCGCGCAAATTTTGAAATTGATCGAAATGAATTGGACGCCGCGTCAGATCGTCACCGCCGATGCGATTGACGATGCGTTTGCGCTTGACATGGCGATGGGCGGTTCGTCGAACACGGTTCTGCACACGCTCGCGTTGGCGCAAGAAGCTAACGTGGATTATCCGCTCGAACGGATCAATCGCGTGGCGGCGCGTGTGCCGCACCTTTGCAAAGTGTCCCCGGCGGGACAGTGGCACATGGAAGATGTGCATCGCGCGGGCGGCATCCCCGCCATCCTCTCTGAAATTTCCTCGCACAGCGACATGCTACATTTGGATCGTCCCACCGTGACTGGCAAAACCTTGCGTGAAAATATCGCCGAGGCGCGCGTGCTGGATCACGACGTGATCCGCGATTTTGAACACGCGCACCGCGCGACCGGTGGCTTGGCGATCTTGTTTGGCAACCTCGCGCCCGATGGCGCAGTGGTCAAGACTGGCGGCGTGAGCGAAGCGATGCAAGTGTTTCGTGGTCCCGCACGCATTTTTGAATCGGAAGAAGATTCGATGCGCGGGATTCTTGCCGGTCAAGTCAAAGCGGGGGATGTCGTGATCGTGCGTTATGAAGGACCGCGCGGCGGACCGGGGATGCAGGAAATGTTGTCGCCAACTTCCGCGATCATGGGTATGGGCTTGGGCGAGCAGGTCGCGCTGATTACCGACGGCCGTTTTAGCGGCGGCACGCGCGGCGCGTGCATTGGACACGTGTCGCCGGAAGCGGCGGCAGGCGGGCCGATCGCCGCGTTGCGTGATGGTGACATGATCGCGATCGATCTCAATCAGCGGACACTCAACGTGGAATTGAGCGACGCGGAAATCAGTGCGCGGCTTGCGAAGGTCACCCCCAAAAAACGCGACATTAAAAGCAAGTGGTTGCGGCGGTATGCTAGCATGGTGACGAGCGCAAGCACGGGCGCGGTGTTACGCGACCCGTAAATGAATTGAGCGGACCGGGTAATTTTCAGAAGGAATCATCATAGGAGAATTGAATGGCAATTCGCACAGGCGCGCAAATTATTTGGGAATCTCTGGTGCAAGAAGGGGTCAAGGTTGTATTCGGTTATCCCGGCGGCACGATTTTGCCGACGTATGATGCCATGCTCGATTATCCGTCCATTCATCACGTCCTCACGCGGCACGAGCAAGGCGCAACGCATGCGGCGGATGGTTACGCGCGCGCGTCGGGCCAAGTGGGCGTGGCGATGGCGACGAGCGGACCCGGCGCAACGAACATGGTCACGGGGATCGCAACCGCCATGCTCGACTCGTCGCCGATTGTGTGCATCACGGGGCAGGTTGGCACATCCGTCATCGGGAGCGATGCCTTTCAAGAAGTGGACATTACGGGCGTCACGCTGCCGATCACGAAACACAATTACCTCGTCGCGCAAGTGGGTGACATTGCGCACACGATCCGCGAAGCATTTCACATTGCGCGGACGGGGCGTCCGGGTCCGGTGTTGGTGGATATTCCCAAAGATGTGCAAAATGCAAAATGCGAATTTGTCTATCCCAACGATCCATTCACCTTCCCGCGCCGCCGCATTCCCACGACGATCCCGATTTCGGAATTGGAGCGCGCGGTCGAGTGGATCAACCAAGCCGAGCGTCCTGTGATTCTTGCGGGGCATGGCGTCATGATCAGCGGCGCGGAACGCGCGTTACGCGAGTTTGCGGAAAAGACGCAAATCCCAGTCGCGTTGACGTTGCTGGGTCTCGGTGCGTTCCCGATCCGGCATCCCTTGTCGCTGGGCATGATGGGGATGCATGGTGAAGCCTACGCCAATCGCGCGGTGCAGAGCGCCGACTTGCTCATCGCGTTCGGGATGCGGTTCGATGATCGGGTGACCGGCAATTTGAAAACGTATGCCAAGCACGCGAAGAAAATTCATGTCGAAATCGATCCATCGGAAATCGCCAAGAACGTGCGCGTGGACTTGGCATTGTTGAGCGATGTGGGCGACGCGCTCGCGCAAATGACGCCGCTCGTCCAGCGGGGTGCCAGCAGTGCGTGGCACGAACAAATTCGTGAATGGAAATTGGAAACTGAAGCACGCGATATTATGCGCCAGGAAGAAACGCCCAACCTCGCGCCCGCGCATGTGATTCATGATCTTTGGGAAGCGACCCAAGGCAATGCGCTGGTGGTCAGCGATGTGGGGCAAAACCAAATGTGGGAAGCGCAATACTATTTGCATGACAAGCCGCGCACGCTCATCACGTCGGGCGGATTAGGCACGATGGGCTTTGCGTTGCCGGCTTCCGTGGGCGCCAAATTTGCGCGCCCGCAGGATGATGTCTGGGTCATCGTCGGCGATGGCGGCTTTCAAATGACGTTGGCGGAACTCGCGACGATCCAGCAAGAGAAATTGAAAATCAATATCGCGATCATTAACAATGGCTATCTGGGCATGGTGCGGCAATGGCAACAATTGTTTTACGAACGCCGTTACGCGGCCACGCCTATCCTCAGCCCCGATTTCGTGAAACTCGCCGATGCGTATGGGATCAAGGCGATGCGCGTGACGCAACGCGAAGAAATTCCCGCGGCGGTTCAAGCGGCGCGCGAACACGACGGCGCGTTCTTGATTGATTTCCGCGTGGAACAAGAAGACTGCGTGTATCCGATGGTGCCAGCGGGCGGCGACTTGCACACGATGATTCGCCGACCGACGGCAAATGAAATCGCTTAATTTGTAGATGAGAGTATAGAGGAATCCATGAAGCACACACTTGTAGCATTGGTCGAAGACAAACCCGGCGTGTTGAACCGGGTGGCGAGTCTGTTTCGCCGCCGCGCGTTCAACATCGAAAGTTTGACGGTTGGGCGCACGCATGAATCCGATATTTCGCGCATGACGATCTTGGTGGACACGGAGCAAACCGCGCCGCACCTGGTCGAAGCAAATCTGACCAAGTTGATCAACGTGGTGGACGTGCAAGACGTAACGCACTTGCCCACCGTGATGCGCGATTTGGCGCTGATCAAAGTCAAGGCGGACACGAGCGCGCTTGCCGAACTGAATCAACTGGCGAGTATTTTCCGCGCGAATATCGTGGATGTCTCGCACGATTCGGCGATCATCGAAGTGACGGGCGATGAGCAAAAAATTTCTGGTTTGGTCGAACTCTTGCGCCCGCGCGGTATCGTCGAAATGGTGCGCACCGGCCAAGTGGCCATGGTGCGCGGCGTCGGAGTTCATCCGAACGGGAATGGCAACGGCAACTCATACAACTAGTCAGGCGCGGGTGTGCCGATTCTCGTTTGGTGAGGACACGGAACGACGCGCTGGATTAATCTAAATTATTTTTGGGGAGCAATGATGGCACAGATTAATTTTGGCGGGGTAGTTGAACATGTGATCACGCGCGACGAATTTTCGCTCGACAAGGCGCGCGCAGTTTTGAAGAACGAAGTCGTTGCCGTCCTGGGTTACGGCGTCCAAGGTCCGGCGCAGGCGCTTAACATGCGCGACAATGGGATCAACGTGATCGTAGGTCAAAAGTCGGGCAGTGCGACCTATGACAAGGCGATCAAAGATGGCTGGGTTCCTGGCAAGACGCTCTTTTCGCTCGAAGAAGCGACCGAGCGCGGCACGGTGTTGCAATACCTGGTTTCCGATGCCGGGCAAATGATGACGTGGCCCTCGATCAAGCCGCATCTGAAAAAAGGCGACGCCTTGTATTTTTCGCACGGCTTTGGCATTGTGTATAAAGATCAAACCGGGATCATTCCGCCCGATTTTGTGGACGTGATCCTCGTCGCGCCCAAAGGGTCTGGCACCAGTGTGCGCGCCAATTTTCTGAGCGGCAGTGGCATTAACGCGAGCTATGCGGTGTTTCAGGATGCGACCGGCCGCGCGACCGAGCGCACGATCGCGCTGGGGATTGCCGTCGGCGCGGGCTATTTGTTTCCCACGACATTTGAAAACGAAGTCTATAGCGATCTCACCGGCGAACGCGGCATTTTGATGGGCGCGTTGGCGGGTGTGATGGAAGCGCAATACAACGAACTTCGCAAGCATGGTCACTCGCCCAGCGAAGCGTTCAACGAAACCGTCGAGGAATTGACACAGAGCTTGATTCGCTTGGTCGGACAAAATGGCATGGATTGGATGTACTCCAATTGCAGTACCACGGCGCAACGTGGCGCGTTGGATTGGCGTCACGAATTTCGCCGGGCAACCGAGCCAGTCTTTGCGAAACTGTACCAGAGTGTCTTGTCCGGCGAACAAACGCGCATCGTGCTTGCGGCAAATAGCCGTCCCGATTACAAAGAAAAATTGACAGCCGAACTGCGCGAGATTCATGAATCGGAAATGTGGCAAGCGGGCGCGGCAGTCCGCTCCCTGCGACCGGAAAACTGGAACAAGTAAAATGTCACTAGGGTCAAGCCAGCGGCGCGTGGCGTTGGCTTGACCGGCGCTGACATCCTAGCAAGTCATGCCCACTCCATTCATCTCGCTGAATCAGGTTTCGATCCGAATCGGTAACCAGGTCTTGTTTCACGATTTCAATTGGGAGCTGTTCAGCGATCAACACTGGGCGGTGATTGGTCCCAATGGCTCCGGCAAGTCAACGCTGATAAAAACGCTCGGCGGCGCGTTGCCAATCGCCCAGGGCAAGATCACGTATCATTTTTTGCAAGACCCGGCAGATACTCTGCCGCAAAACCAGATCGCGTATGTGAACTTGGAATCGCAACGCCGCGTGCTGGGTGACGAAGCGTTTTATCAAGAACGGTGGAATGTGGGCGTTGCGGAAGACACGCTCGTCGTGGCGGAATATCTTTCCGAGCGCGGCGTCAAACACGTCAATGCGTTTGAATTCGGTGTAACTTTAACGGATTCAGAATTTGCGGCGCATCGCCAAGCCATCATCGAACAACTCGAACTGCAATCTGTACTTGATAAAGCGGTGGTTCAACTTTCCAACGGCGAGCGGCGCAAGGTCACGCTGGCGCAGGCGTTGCTCAAGCAACCCAAGCTATTGATCCTGGATAATCCGTTTGCTGGCTTGGACGAACGTTTTCGAGCCAAGTTGGCGCGTAATCTTGAAACTGTGATGCAAGGCGAAATGCGCGTGATCATTGCCGGAACCAGCCGCGATGAAATGCCCAATGCGATTACGCATGTTCTCGATTTGTCATTGCGAGCGCCAAGCGCAAAGCAATCTCCATTTCGACAATCGGGCGCGTGCGCGGCGGATTTGTCGCAACGTTCCGCATCGCTCCTCGCAATGACCGCCGACCGCTTGATTCAAAATCCGAGTCACAGTGCGTCGCGCAATGTTCTCGTCGAGATGAAGAACGTAAACGTAGCGTACAACGGCACACCAATCCTGCAAGCCGTGGACTGGACAATTCGTGAGGGCGAGCGTTGGGCGTTGTTGGGCGCAAACGGCGCAGGTAAAACAACGTTGCTCAGTCTGATTCTCGCCGACAATCCGCAAGCGTATGCCAACCCGATTACGCTGTTTGGCAAACGGCGCGGTTCGGGCGAAAGCATTTGGGAAATCAAACAACACATCGGCTGGGTCGCGCCGGAATTGCAATTATATTATCCCAGAACCGCAACGTGTTCCGATGTCGTCTGCTCGGGTTGGTTCGATTCGGTGGGTTTGTATCGGCAGTGTTCGGCGCAACAACGCGAGATTGCGCGAACGTGGTTACAGCGCGTTGGACTCGGCGAGCAAGCCGAGACGCCCTTTGCGCAGTTGGCGGAAAGCGAGCAACGGCTGGCGCTTTTGGCGCGGGCGTTGGTAAAAAATCCGGCGTTGCTCATTCTCGATGAACCGTGCCAGGGTCTGGATGCCGCGAATCGGGATTTGATTTTGCAAGCGATTGATGCGAGCCAGCAGGAACACAGCGCCAGCATGATTTATGTGACCCATCGAGCGGATGAACTTCCATCAAGTATTACGCATGTGCTTCGCTTAAGCGCAGGCCAAGTCGTCAGCTAAATCCGAATCGGTCATGGCGAGCTGCGCGGCAATCAACACCGCGCTTTCGCAAAGGCAATTGGAAAAAGGAAGGGCTATGGACAACAATTATGTTCGCATTTTCGATACGACGTTGCGCGATGGTGAGCAATCGCCGGGCGCGAGTTTGACGAGCGCGGAGAAATTAGAAATCGCGCGGCAATTGGCGCGCCTCGGCGTGGATGTGATCGAAGCTGGCTTTCCCGCCGCCTCGCCCGACGATCTCGAAGCGGTGCGCCGCATCGCCACCGAAGTCGGCAATCCGCATGGCGAGGCGCGGGTGCCGAGCATTGCAGGGCTTGCGCGCGCAAACAAGAACGACATTGATCAGTGCTGGCAAGCTGTGAGCGCGGCGGCGCATCCGCGCATCCATACATTTTTGGCGACGAGTGATATTCATCTGCAATACAAATTAAAAATGACGCGCGAGCAAGTGGTGGCGCGTGTTGCCGAAATGGTTGCGTATGCCAAACATTATTGCGACGATGTGGAATTTTCGCCGGAAGATGCGGGCCGCTCCGATCCAGAGTATTTATATCAGGTGCTGACCGTCGCGATCAACGCGGGCGCGACGACGCTGAACATTCCCGATACGGTGGGCTATCTGACGCCCGAAGAGTACGGCGCGTTGATCAAAGATTTGATCGCGCATACGCCGGGTGGCGAGCGCGTGATCTGGTCCGTGCATTGCCACGACGACCTGGGTCTTGCGACCGCGAACGCGCTCGCCGGGTTGCGTGCGGGCGCGCGCCAAGCCGAGGTCACGATCAATGGCATCGGCGAACGCGCGGGCAATACATCGCTCGAAGAAGTGGCGATGGCATTGCAAACGCGCGCGCAACAATTCGGTTTGCACACGGGCATTGATGCGACGCAGATCACACGCACGTCGCGCATGGTGGCGAATTACACCAGCATCGTGGTTCAGCCGAACAAGGCGATTGTCGGCGCGAATGCGTTCGCGCATGAAGCCGGCATTCATCAGGACGGCATGTTGAAAAATCATCAGACGTATGAAATCATGCGCCCTGAAACGGTTGGCTTGTCCGCGTCGCAACTTGTGATGGGCAAACATTCGGGGCGGCACGCGCTCAAGTCGCGGCTCACCGAACTGGGTTACGCGCTCAATGACGCCGATCTCGATCAGGCGTTTGCGCGATTCAAGGAATTGGCGGACAAGAAAAAGACTATTGCCGACGCAGATTTGCAAGCGTTGATCGCCGATGAATTTTATCAGCCGGTCGAAGTGTATGCGCTCGATGATATTCAAGTGGTGTGCGGACGACATGGGATGCCGACGGCGACGGTGCGTTTGCGCGGACCGCGCGATACGCAGACTGTTGCCGCGGTTGGCACAGGTCCGGTGGACGCGGTTTATAAAGCGATTGATCAAATTGTCAAAGTTCCCAGCACGCTCGTCGAATTCAACATTCACGCGATCACGGAAGGCATTGACGCGCTCGGCGAAGTGACGGTGCGCGTGCAACCCGACGAACCCGACGCCCGCACGTTTGGCGGGCATGGCGCGGACACGGATATTATCGTGGCGAGCGCGAAAGCATACCTCGCCGCGCTGAACAAATTGTTGACCGCCGGACAAAATACGTCGCGTGTACACGCGCAATTGTCCGAAATGAATGTTTAACTATTTTTTCTTTGAGGAGAGTTGAAATGGACCCGAATTTGATTCCCACGCCGACGATTGAAGCGGAAGACGAAACGATGCGCGCGTTTGATCCGTTTTTCGAAATGCGCGAAGCGCGCGATCACGCGAACCAATGGCACATTGCCCCGATTTGGTCGGATGAGACGGCGGCCGCAAAATTCACGGACGTTGAATCGCGATGACCTTGCCGCGCACACTCTTTGAAAAAATCTGGGACGCGCATGTGGTTACGCAAGCGCCGGAGAGTCCCGCCGTTTTGTACATCGATCTGCACCTGGTTCACGAAGTCACGTCGCCGCAAGCGTTTGCGGGTTTGCGCGCGCGGGGACTCAAAGCGCGGCGTCCCGATAAAACGGTTGCCACGATCGATCATAGCGTGCCGACCACGCCGCGCCATGTCCCCATGACGGACGCGCAAGCCGTTGCGCAGATCAAACAGATGGAAACGAACGCGCGCGAGTTTGGAATTCGCTTGCTGGGTCTCGACAGTCCGCAACGCGGCATTGTGCATGTCATTGGTCCCGAGCTGGGTCTGACCCAACCTGGGATGACGATTGTCTGTGGCGATAGCCACACGGCGACGCACGGCGCATTTGGCGCGTTGGCGTTTGGCATTGGCACGAGCGAAGTGGAACATGTTTTGGCAACGCAATGTTTACTGCAGAAAAAACCGCACACGATGCAAGTGCAAGTGGCTGGCGCGTTGCCGCCCAGCGTAACGGCGAAAGATATTATTCTCGCGCTGATCGCAAAAATTGGCATCGGCGGCGGCACCGGGTGCGTGATCGAATATACCGGCGCGGCGATTCGTGCGCTTTCAATGGAAGCGCGGATGACATTGTGCAACATGACGATTGAAGCGGGCGCGCGCGCTGGCATGGTTGCGCCCGATGATACGACGTTTGACTATTTGGCTGGCCGCGAAGGTGTGCCGACGGGCGCGGCGTGGGACGCGGCGGTCGCGCGGTGGAAAACTCTGCCGACTGATCCAGGCGCGACGTTCGACAAGACCGTGACGCTCGACGCGAGCGCGCTGGAACCGATGATCACATTTGGCACGAATCCTGGGATGGGCATTCCGATTTCTGGGCGTGTGCCAACTACCACGGATGCGAGCGTGAAGCAAGCGCTTGCGTATATGGACCTGGCGTCCGAGCAACAACTGCTGGGGCATCGCGTTGAGGTGGTGTTCATTGGCAGTTGCACGAACGGACGCATCGAAGATTTGCGCGCGGCGGCATCTGTCTTGCGCGGCAAACACGTTGCGGCGCACACGCGCGTGCTGGTCGTCCCAGGTTCGTATGCGGTCAAGCGCCAAGCCGAGCAAGAAGGACTGGATCAGATTTTCCGCGCGGCGGGTTGCGAATGGCGCGAACCGGGTTGCTCGATGTGCATTGCAATGAATGGCGATATGATCGCGGCGGGACAATACGCGGTCAGCACGAGCAATCGTAATTTTGAAGGACGGCAAGGCAAGGGCGGGCGCACGATGCTTGCCTCGCCACTCACCGCCGCCGCCTCTGCGATTGCCGGAGCCGTCGCCGATCCAAGGCAGGTCAAATGAATCCGTTAAAAACACTCACATCGCGCGTCGTCGTTATGCCGAACGAAAATATTGACACCGATCAGATCATTCCCGCGCGTTATTTGAAAGCGACTGACAAAGCCGGGATGGGTGATCACTTGTTTGCCGATTGGCGGTATGACGCCGATGGCAAACCCAAGCCCGACTTTGTGTTGAATCAGTCTGCCGCGCGCGGCGCGCAAATTTTGCTCGCGGGCGATAATTTTGCGTGCGGCAGTTCGCGTGAACACGCCGTCTGGGCGCTCACCGGCTTTGGTTTTCACGTGGTGATTAGCACGACCATCGCGGATATTTTTCGGAGTAACGCGCTCAAGAATGGCTTACTGCCGATTGTGGTGGACAAGGAAACGCATACCGATCTCTTTGATCTCGTCGCCGAAATTCCCAACGTCGAATTGACGATTGATGTGGCGGCGCAAACGGTGAATCTGCCCGGTGGCCGCACGGCGCATTTCGAGATCGATCCGTTTGCGAAAACGTGTTTGCTCGAAGGCGTGGACGAGCTGGGTTACCTCTTGACGCGCCAGGATGCGATTGCGCGGTACGAAGCGGCCGTCCAAGCGTAACAACCCGCTCTTTTTTCTCACCGCAGAGACGCGGCGGACGCAGAGAAAAAACAAACTCGGCGCTCTGCTTTTCTGCGGTGAAATTTTTGCCCATGGATGATGCATGAAAATTCAAGTGTATGACACGACTTTGCGCGATGGCACGCAACGCGAAGGACTCTCGCTCACCGTGCAAGACAAATTGCGCGTGGCGCATTTGCTCGACGAGTTCGGGATCGCGTATATCGAAGGCGGCTGGCCCGGCTCCAATCCCAAGGACGCCGAATTCTTTTTGCGCGCGCAAACGATCCAGTTCAAGACCGCCAAGCTGGTCGCGTTTGGCTCGACGTGCCGCCCGAACACGCAACCCGCCGACGATGCGAATTGCCGCGCGCTGATCGAAGCAAACACGCCGGTCGTTACCGTCGTTGGCAAAACGTGGACGTTGCATGTGGACGAGGTCTTGCGCACGACGCGCGAAGAAAACCTCCGCATCATCCGCGATTCGCTCGCGTATTTCAAGGCGCACGGACGCCAAGTGGTCTATGATGCGGAACATTTTTTTGACGGCTATCAAGCCGATCCGGGTTATAGCGTGCAAACGTTGCGCGCGGCATTTGACGGCGGCGCGGATAACATCACCTTGTGCGATACGAACGGCGGCACTTTGCCCTGGGAACTGGAAGAGATTGTGCGCGCGGTGCGCGCCCAGTTTCCGGGCAAATCGTTTGGCATTCACACGCACAACGACAGCGAACTCGCAGTTGCCAACACGCTCGCGGGCGTGCGCGCGGGTTGCGATTTGGTGCAAGGCACGATCAATGGGTATGGCGAGCGGTGCGGCAATGCCAATCTGTGCGCGATCATTCCCGATCTCGAATTGAAATTGCATCACGCCTGTTTGCCCGCTGGAAAACTTGCCGGGTTGAAAAATCTATCGCACGCAATTTCGGAAATTGCGAACCTCGCGCCGGACGATCACATGGCGTTTGTCGGGCGGAGCGCGTTCGCGCACAAGGGCGGCATTCACGTCGCGGCGATGCGGCACAATGTCACGAGCTATCAGCACATTGAACCGACCCAGGTCGGCAACGAAATGCGCGTGGTCGTTTCGGAATTGTCGGGCAAGGGCAATGTGTTGAGCAAAGCCGAGGCGATGGGCGCGGACGTGAAAGCGGTTGGTGACGCGGGCGCGATCTTGCAACGCATCAAGGAACTCGAAGCGCAAGGTTTTCACTTTGAAAGCGCGGAAGCATCGGTCGAGTTGATGTTGCATCGCGCGCGCGCGGATTATCACCCGTTGTTTGAGATGATTGACTTTATCGTGATCGTCGAGCAACGCCAGGGACGCGGCTTGCTCGCCGAGGCGAATGTAAAATTGCGCGTCGGGGCTGAGGTGGTGCACGTCGCGGCGGAAGGCGATGGCCCCGTGAACGCGCTCGACACCGCGTTGCGTAAAGCGTTACTCCCGTTCTATCCGGCGCTGAATGCGTTCCACCTGGCGGATTATAAAGTCCGTATTTTGAACGGCGACGAAGGCACGGCGGCGACGACGCGCGTGTTGATTGACACGGCGAACCATACGCAACGCTGGAGCACCGTCGGCGCATCGTCCAACATCATCGAGGCGTCCTGGATCGCGTTGTGCGACTCGGTGGAGTACGGGCTGGCGATTGCTAAAGCACAATAATCAGAATTCTGCAAACGGAGTATTATGCACGCACACATCATCACCCTACCCGGCGATGGCATTGGACCCGAAGTCACGAATGCCGCGATTGCCGTTCTCGAAAAAATCGCCGCGCAATATCAGCATCAGTTTGATTTTGAAACGCATTTAATCGGTGGCTGTGCGATTGACACCGAGGGCGCGCCGTTATCCGAAGCGACACTTGCCGCGTGTCGCGCATCGGATGCGGTTCTGCTCGGCGCGGTCGGCGGACCGAAATGGGATGATCCGCGCGCGGCGATGCGCCCCGAACAAGGTTTGCTCGGTTTGCGCAAAGGACTCGGCTTGTACGCGAACCTGCGTCCCGTCAAGCCGCATCCCGCGCTGGCGTATGCGTCGCCTCTGCGCCCGGAAAAAATTGCGGGCGTGGATATTCTCGTCGTGCGCGAGTTGACGGGCGGCTTGTATTTCGGCAAGCCGCAAGGACGCTTTGAAGAAAACGGCAAGGTGCGCGCGGTGGACACGTTGGAATATGCCCAAGCCGAGATCGAGCGCGTGGTCACGCTCGCGTTGCATTTGGCGCGCGCGCGCAAAATGCGTGTCACGTCGGTGGACAAGGCGAATGTGCTGGCGAGTTCGCGGTTGTGGCGCGAGATCGCGACGCGCCTCGGCGCGAATGATGCCCAGGTTAAGCTGGAGCATGTCTTGGTGGATACCTGCGCGATGCGGCTTGTGTCTGCGCCCGCGTCGTTCGATGTGATCGTCACCGAAAATATGTTTGGCGATATTCTCACGGATGAAGCCGCAGTCCTCGTTGGCTCGATGGGTTTATTGCCATCGGCATCGTTGGGTCAAGGCACGCTCGGCGTGTATGAGCCCATTCACGGTTCCGCGCCGGACATTGCGGGCAAGGGCATTGCGAATCCGATCGGGAGTATTTTGAGCGCGGCGATGCTGTTGCGCCATTCGCTCAATCTGCCGCATGAAGCGGACGTGATCGAACGCGCGGTTGAGCGCGCGCTCAGCGAGGGCTGGCGCACCGCTGACCTGGTTCAATCCGGTGAACACGCGTTGACGACGAGCGCGATGACGGCGGAGATTATGCGGCGGATGTGAAATCGGGCTTCCAAGAATCGCGGGCGGGGCTGAACAGAGGAGGTGTCATTGCATCTCTTCTGTTTTTTTGTATCTGGTTGGATATGATATTAAAGTATGATTTATTCTACTTGACTTACAATAAATTATATGGTATCACTTGTTTGAATAGACTACAGGAGGTTGCAGTGGAAACTTTTGCAACGGTCAAAGGGCAAATTGTCATTCCGGCGTCCATTCGGCGCAAATTTGGCATTAAAGAAGGCACGCGCATTCAGATCGAATTGGACAAATACCAGCAACATATTATTCTCACACCGATTACGCGGGAACACATTCACAGTCTGCGCGGCAAATACAAGGGCAAGGGCTTGCTCAAAGCATTCGCCACCGAAAAGAAAAAGGAAAGGGAACTCTGATGCCACACAAACCCAAAGCGTTTGTGCTTGATTCGTGGGCGGTGCTGGCGTATTGGGAAGACGAACCCGCTGGACTGCGGATCGCCGATTTGATTGCCGATGCGCATGAGCAGGGGATTCCCGTAATGATGAGCGTCGTCAATGCGTGCGAAGTCTGGTACATCCTGGCGCGCGAGGTTTCCGAAGTAGATGCCGATCAGAGTGTCGCGGAACTCGCGCAGTTGGGCGTTGAGTTTGTGGACGCCAGTTGGGAATTGGCTCTGGCGGCGGCGCGGTTCAAGTCCAAACACAAGATGTCGTTGGCGGATTGCTTTGCGGCGGCGTTGGCGAAAGAAAACAAGGCGGATTTGGTGACGGGCGATCCCGAATTCAAGCAAGTGCAAGAGTTGATCAAAATCCATTGGGTGATATAAAGCCCGCTCGATACAAAAACCACCGCTGGCACAAAGCGTTGGTTAAAAAATAATTTCCCGGTTGGGTGTTATTGCGAAGCAATCTCCAGAGTTGGGGATTGCTTCGTCGCAATTCTTCGACTCCGCTCAGGATCGCTCCTCGCAATGACACCGCAAGTTATATTTTTACAAACCCCAATTCCGCAGATTGAAAACTTGCTGTGCTTGCGGTGTCAGCGGTGGTTTGTTTTTTGTGACATATCTTCATTCCGAGTATAATGAGGGCAGATGCAGACAGGCGCTTTCTGCTTGCCGCCTACCGCTTTCTGGCTACTGATTACTGAACACTGGATTCGCCATGCCGCCAAAATTTTTTATCACGCATTCATGGAAAGACATTGAGTTTGCCACGCGCCTGACGAACGATTTGAACCGTCACGGTTTGGCAGGTTTTTTTGACGCCTATTCCATCAAGCCGGGCGACGAAATTGCCGTGCGGATTGCGAAAGGCTTGGAAGAGTGCGATGTCTATGCGCCGCTCCTCTCGCCGGACGCGGTGGCGTCGTCGTGGTGCGTGCGCGAAATTGGGATTGCGATTGACTTGAGCATGGAACGCGGACGCAACGGGCGGCCGCGCGTGATCCCAATCATCGTCAAGCCGTGTGTCTTGCCGACAATTTTACGCGGGTTGTTGTACATCAATTTCGATGGGCGTTACGCTGACGCGCTAAACGATTTCCTGGTCAGAGGCTTGGACGTCGCGTTGCCCGCCGCATCCGATCCGCCCGTGCCGCCTGCGCCGATTGTATTGCCCCCCGATCCCCCGCCTGCGCTAGAGCCGCCGTTGCGCGAATTGTCCGCCGATCCGCCGTCCAAGATTTTATCGCGTGATCAAGTGATCCATCTCTACAGTGAGGCGCGTGCACTGCAAGCCGCCGAAAATTTATCTGCCGCGCGCGATGCGTTGGAAAAAATTGTGGCGAGCACGCCAGGTTATCGTGATGCGTCCGCGCGCTTGCAAAAATTGCGTTTGTATCTTGATGCGGACGACGCGATGCGCGACGGCATGAGCGACCACGAGGACAAGAGCGGCGCGTGGATTGAAGCGGCGACGAACTTGCAAGAATTGTTGCGGCTGGACGCCAACTTTATGGATGCGCCCGCTAAACTGGCAACCTGCCAGCGTTGGATTGCGCTGGGCGAAACCTATGAGCGTTTGCTGGATGCGCTGGAAACCGATGATTGGGCGACGGCGTGGAATTTGTTTCAGCAGATTAACGCGGTCAAGCCGACGTACAAGCACACGCCAACTTTGCTGGAACGCGCAATGCCGGACATTCGGCGTGCTGGATTGATGAGCAAGGTCAATCCACGCGATGGCAAAGAAATGATCCTGATCCCCGCCGGTGAGTTTGTGATGGGGAGCAACGATTACGATGATGAGAAACCAGTTCATCAAGTTTATCTGGATG
>JBBIUF010000032.1:0-40044 GCA_037440365.1 Chloroflexota bacterium | reverse complement strand
CAGCGTAAACCACAGATCGAACACATCGCGCGCGCGCGGATTCTGTGCGATAGCTACGAGGCGTTCAGCGGCGATTTCGGTGAGCGTGATCGCGGCGACGGTGGCGGGGCAAGGATCGCTAAAGCGATGAATGAGCGGCGCATGGATCGGTGCAAGGTGCGGCGTGCCGATGGTGAACGATAGCATGATGCGCGGTTGCGCGGCGGAGCGCCTACCCAGCGGACCGCTGTATTCGACTTTTGCTGAATGGCCGTTGAAACTAGAGAGCATAAATTTCAAGCCGCTGGTCAATGACGCCGTATGGATTGCATCCATCAAGGTTGGCGCATCCAACTCGCGCGTGATGAGAAAGGCGGGCAAGTCAATGATCGGATAATCGGCGCAATGCGCGTACCGTAATGCGGAGCTATCGTAAAGCATCAGTGAATCCGCAAGCGGCGTGTGTGTGCCGAGACCAGCAATTAGCCAGTCCGTCGCATACACGCGCTCGACGATGGTCAGATCCATATTCCATTGCGTTGCCCAGCGGCGGAGTTCGCCAAAACCAATCATGCGGTTCCTCGAAATAGGGCTAGATGATAGGACGCAATGCGGCGCTTGTCAAATGGTCGGCACAAAAAATTGTCCAGATGATTCGTCAATTGATTCGCGGCGTGCTATAATTCCAAAAATTAGGAGCAGAGATGGAAAAATTTTTTCGGCATTTACCGTTTAGCTTGATCGTGTTCTTGGTGCTATCGCTTGGGCTGACCGATCTCGCGTTGCATCTTGCGCCTGGTGTGTTGCTGACGCTCCTGGCGCCGATCTTGTGGCTGGGTGTGTATTGGCTGGGCGCACCGCGCGTGGTCGGCGAGGCGTAACGATGTTCCCTTTCACAATTGAGTTGATTGCAGTCCTCTTGTTTATTGGGTGTGTCTGGCATGCGCAACGGTACGCGGGACGCGCGTTTGCCGAACAGTGGTTTATCGCGGCATATTTATACGCCATCATCCGCGAGACGATCAACCAGGTTGCCTTGCAAACGTATGGCTATGCGCCGCAAGTTTTGTATCTCGGCGCGGCGCCGGCATTGATCTGTTTGTTATGGGGCAGTGTGTTTTATCTGGCATACCAATTTGCGCGGCGTCTGTCACCCACAGACAACGGGCTGGCGATGCTGGGTTTGCTGTTTGTGATTACGGCAAGCTTTGCGTTGCCGCTCGAAGCGACGGCGGTGCAGTTAGGTTGGTGGAATTATGCGCATGTGGCGCACGGCGTATTGGGTGGCTTGCCTTTGTCCGTGCCGATCATTTGGGGCGGCGCGGCTGTGATCTTCTATGGCGTTTTTTCGCGTGTCAGCCGTTCAGCTTTGCCCGAGCGCGGGCGGTTGTATGCGCTCGTGACACTCGCGCCTGTGATCGCCGTGGCGCATTTATTGTGGGCGTTGATCGTCGGCGGGTTCTTGGGCTAGGCGTTGTTGCTTGACGCCTGCCACATTGCGTACCACCTCCCGGATCGGCACGAGGCGGCCGACGGTGGTGTAGAATGTGTTGCCCACGGGCGTGGTGGTGGCGCGTTCGGGGTAGCGCGTTTGATTTTCGAGAAACCACGCGCGCGTTTCTGGCATTGGTAAAATGTAGAGCGTGCGCGCGGCGACAAAATAATAGAACACGAGATCGGCGCGGGTGTACAGAAAGCAACCTGGCGTCGCTTTTTCACGATTGCTGATTGTCTCAAAGAAAAAATTTCCCGTGCGATCCCAGCGGTCGCCTTTGATTTCGATCTGATACGCGCGTGTCCGCGTGGTCCAAATGAGATCAACGTCGATTTGTTGAAATGCGGCGTCGGCTTCCACGTTTTGCACGGTGAGTGTTTGCGGCAAGTGTGTGAGCCATGCGGTAATTTCGCGCGTGGCAACCTGTGCGACCTGGCTTGCGCCTGCCATGCTGTAGCGACGTGGCATTGAATCCTCCTGACTAGTCAAGACCTGGGTGACGGAAACATTATAACTGGCTCCGTCAGGTTGTCCACAGGGCGTCTTTGGTGTCATAACCTTTGGTAGTAACCGTTCAGTCAGTCTGCGTCTAATTTTTGACGCGACCTGAACGGTTTCTTTTAGTAAACCCAATCACGGTGGAATGACGCGGCGAATGTGGCAACGCCGCGTTAGATTAACCTGAGATAAGAGCAACCTAAGGCGCAGATGTGAAACCAGAGTAAGAATGGGCGTAATCCTATTCACGTTGTGGAAAAACCATGCGATGCAATCGGTTGCCCTAACACAACCCTAACTCAAACGTAAAACAAACATAACCACCCGGCGCGCTGATTGTGGTACAGTGCGGCCATGTTCGATACGGACGAACCCAATCGCACGAAAAACCAAAATCAGATTTAGCCGGTCAAGCCCGACAAAGAAGGAGATTCAAAATGAAACACAATATTATCGTTCGCTGGTCTACCGTCCTTGCGGTGGCGCTCTTGGCGCTTTCCGCCACCGCGACCATGGCGGCTGGGACGCCTCCCGGCAGTAGCTGGGATCATGCAGTTAGCCTGACGAGTGTCATCGGACAATCGCAAACATTAGCGGCAGGCGCAAGTGGCTGGTACGCTGTCCGTTACACGGGCGGGATGCAAGACGAAATTGATTTGAACGCGAATGGCGTGGGTGGCGTGAGCTTTGCCGTCTACACTCCCGATGAAATTGCCGCGTGGGCAAGCACGGGAACGCTTTCGTCGATTGGCGACGGTGCGTTCAATCCTGACGAAGCCAACTATGATCTAACTTGGGCTGGACATCCTGTCACAGTAGATGGCGCGATTTACTATGTCCAAGTTACCAACAACAATGCGACTCCGACGCAATTCACGCTCAATGTCAGTGCGTCGCCTCTCGCGCAGTAATAGTAAGTGAATTCCACAAGCCCTTGGGTCCATCCGCGCGTGTAAACACAATTGAATAGAGCCGAATGCCCGCACCGCTGTTCGAGTTCCTCGACAGCGGTGCGGTGGTGTGTCCCTCCAGATGCGCGCTAATCAGCCTGGGTCGCAACCGATCCAAGCGTGTCGCCCTAACACAATCCTAACCCAAGCGTAATTCAAGTTTAACCACAAGACCTTTGAGATGGAGTAAAGTGTCAGCATCCGTTCGATCGGAATCGAGCGAGCCAACATTATTTCAATTGGTTACGTGAAGGGTAACCCAGGAGGAAAAATACAATGAAACGGAATTTTGTCATCGTAGGCAGTGTGGTTGTCATTATCGGTATCTTGGCGGGTTTGTTCGTGTGGCAAACCCAAAGCGCGAGTGCCGCCACGAAAATAGCGACTGCGCAGACGGCGACGGTCCAGCGCGGCGCGCTGACGGCGACGGTTAGCGCGGCGGGGAATGTCTCTTCGCCCGAAGCGGTATCGCTCGCGTTTCAAGCCAGCGGGATTGTGTCTCAAGTGAATATCAATGTTGGCGACAAGGTAACCCAGGGGCAAACGCTGATGCAGTTGGATGTGACGGATCTCAACCTTGCGCTCAAGAACGCGCAAGCGAACTTGGCCAATGCACAAGCGAACTTGAATCAAACGCAAGCCGATCTGCAATACGCGGTGCGCGCCGCGCAAGCTGGTTTCGATAGCGCACAAGCGAACGTGGTCGCGGCGCAAGCCAAGGATAGCCAGAACGCCAATCAGATTCTAGTCGCCAAAGCGGCGCTCGATAAAGCGCAAGCGGCCTTGCAAGTTGCCCAAGCCGCGTACGATAAAATTGGCGGCAGTAGCAACCCGAATATCGGCATGACGACGCAATCACAAAATCTTGCCAGCGCTACCAGCGATTATCGTTCCGCGTTGGCAAATTACAATATCACCGTAAACACGACCAATGACGCGGCGTTGCAACAAGCGCAGGCGCAAATGGATAGCGCGCAGATCGCGCTCGATCAAGCCAAAACCAATTTGGATACCAAACTCGCTTCCGCGCAGGCGCAACGCACCAGCGCACAAATTGCAGTGGATCAGGCGCAACGCAATCTGGATAAAACGAAACTTGTCGCGCCGTTTGATGGCATTGTCTCGGCGGTGAATTATGGCGTCGGCGATTCGGCTACTGGCATGGCGGCTAGTCTGGTGAACTTGTCCAACCTCCAAGTCAAAGTTGTCATTGCCGAAGTTGACTTGCCCAAACTCAAAGTGGGCGATGCGGCGCAAATTACTTTGGATGCTCTGCCGGGCAAGACGTATACGGCAAGCGTCGCGGCAATCAGCCCCGCCGGTTCGGTGACGCAAGGTGTGGTCAACTATCCTGTGATTTTGACGGTGACCAATGCCGACCAGGGTCTCAAGCCAGGTATGACGGCGAATGTGTCCGTTGTGGTCGAGCAACGGAGTGACGTGCTGGTTGTGCCTGTGCGCGCCGTCCATACGCAAGGCAATCAAAAGACGGTGACAGTTGAGGTCAATGGCCAGTTGCGGCAACAAGCCGTCAGCACGGGTTTGTCGAACGATCAAACGATTGAGATTACCAAGGGTCTTCAATCCGGTGATGTAGTGGTGTTGAATCAAACGCAAACGCGGCAACCGAACGGTGGCGGTGGACTGGGCGTCCCTGGTTTGGGCGGCCGCTTCGGAGGTGGATAATGTCCAAGGTGATTCAAGTTCAAGAGATCAAGAAAACGTATCAGATGGGCGACATGCAAGTCGCCGCGCTTAACGGCGTATCGTTTCAGATCGAACAAGGCGCGATGGTGGCAATCACGGGGCCCTCTGGCTCAGGCAAGTCGACGCTGATGAATATCATTGGTTGCCTGGATACACCAACCAGCGGTTCCTACATCCTGGATGGTGTGAATGTCTCGCAGATGAGCGACGACGCGCAAGCGGATGTGCGCAACCAGAAAATTGGTTTTGTCTTTCAGCAATTCAATTTACTGCCGCGCACGCCAGCGATCGATCAAGTCGAACTGCCGATGGTTTACGCTGGCGCGCCGGATCGCAAAGCGCGTGCGGTGCAAGCCTTGCAAGCCGTGGGACTGGGTGAGCGTTTGTATCATCGCCCGAACGAACTATCGGGTGGTCAGCAACAGCGCGTCGCGATTGCGCGGGCGCTGGTCAACAATCCCAGCATTATTCTGGCGGATGAACCGACTGGCAATCTCGATTCGAAATCGGGCACGGAGATTATGAACATTTTCAAGTCGCTCAATCGGGACAAGGGCTTGACGATTATCCTGGTCACCCACGATCCCAGTATTGCGGAGCAAGCCCAGCAAGTTATCCGCGTCCGTGATGGGCAACTTGTCAATTAGCTCTTGTTGGAAAGTAGAGGTCACGATGAATATTCTAGAAACGTTGCGCGTGGCTCTGCGGAGTCTGAGCGCGAATAAAATGCGGTCGGGTTTGACTATGCTGGGGATCATCATCGGCGTGATGGCGGTGATCTCGATGCTGTCGATTGGCCAAGGTGCGCAAGCCAGCATCACGAATCAAATCAACTCGATCGGTACCAATCTGCTGTTTATCCGTCCGGGGAATACCCAGCAGGGCGGTATTGCGCAGAACAGCGCGGCGGCAACCTTGACGCTTGAAGATGGCACCGCGCTGGCGGATGTGGCGAATGTGGTTGCGGTTGCGCCTGAAGTGGATAGCTTTGGACAGGTTGCGTATCAAGCCAACAATAGTGTGGCGCGCATCCTGGGGGTCACTCCTGATTATCCCAGTGTGGTCAATGTGAATGTTGCGGATGGCGCGTTCATATCCTCCGCTAACGTCACCGCGACATCGGCGGATGTGGTGCTTGGCGCTCAAGTTGCCCAGCAGTTGTTCGATACGGTCGAGCCGGTGGGTCAAACGATTCGCGTGAATGGTCAGAGTTTCCGGGTCATTGGCGTGATGGAAGCCAAGGGCGGTACCGGGCAAAACAATGCGGATACGCAAATTTTTGTGCCGATCACTACGGCGATGAGTCGCTTGAGCCGTAACGGACAATTTCGCGGCGGGAACTCGGTGTCGGTGATTAATGCCAAGATCACCGATCCGGCCGTGCAGAACCAGGTAGTGCAAGACATTGGCGATATTTTGCGCCAACGCCATCATGTCCAACTCCAGGACGACTTTACGATTCAGAGTCAGCAGGATATTCTGAACACAGCGACCCAGGTCAGTGGGACGCTCACCATCTTTCTGGGCGGTGTGGCGGCAATCTCGCTGATTGTCGGCGGCATTGGGATTATGAACATTATGCTAGTGTCGGTGACGGAACGCACACGCGAGATTGGTTTGCGTAAAGCGATTGGCGCGCACAAGCGCGACATTATGATCCAGTTCTTGACGGAGGCGACGATTCTTAGTCTGTCCGGTGGGTTGCTGGGCATTCTGCTCGGTGTGCTAATCGCCGCGGTGATTTCAGGTGTCCAAGTTGGAACGACGACGTTACACACGGTGGTCGCGCCTAGCTCGATCATTCTGGCGGTAGTCTTTTCCGCCGTGGTGGGGTTGTTCTTTGGGAGTTATCCTGCCAACCGAGCGGCGAGTTTGCGGCCCATTGAGGCGCTACGATACGAGTAAGCCATTTCTAATTTTGAAAGGTGAGTAACCGAGTGGCGCGCGGCATATGGAATTCTGTGCCGCGCGTTTCCCGACCCAGGAGCATTGGGTGAAATCGAGGCAAGCGAATGGTCCACCCTAAAATTCTAATTGCCGAATCCGAGCCGAGTCGGGCGCGGTTTCTCCAAGCGAGTCTAGAGTCGGCTGGCTTTCAAGTCATGCAAGCCACGGATAGCACGAGCGCCTGGCGGATCATTCAAGCCCAGTCATTGGTCTTGGCGCTCATTGATGATCGATTGCCGGATGTGCGTAGATACGACCTCTTACGGCGTATGCGGGCAAATCCTAATTCGGCAAAATTACCGGTGCTCATCCTGGGCGAGCCGCTGTTTTCAGAACAGGCAGTCGAGTGGTTGAACTTGGGAGCGGATGACTATATCAGCCGAACCATTTCATCGTCTTTGTTAGTGGCGCAAATCCATGCCAAACTGCGGCGCAGAGCAATTGACTAGGAGTGTCCCGTTTTAGTGAGCCGGGTCGAATCAGCCCAGGTGTTTCTCATCATTCTTTTAACGATTTCGCGCGTGGCTCGAAATGACCCGGATGCGAGGTGACAGCATGTTTGGAAACGCAAGCGAGGACTCGATGTATACCGAGTCCTCGCTTTTAATTATTTGCTCGACACGTCTAGTTTCGATTGTCTTGCGGCTGTGGCAACAACCATCGCGCATTGGTCACGCGATTCATTCGCCAACCAGTTGTGCCGAATACCATGCCAGGTAGTCGGGTAAATGACCTTGCCAATAACTGCCTTCGTGCGGGCCGGGCCATTGGTCGTGCCAGGCGTGGGCAACTCCTTTGGAATCCAAGAGCGCGTGAAACGCTTCCACGCAATGATCCGAACCTGCGCCACAGGTGCGGACTTTGTCATCGCCAGTGGCGACATCAAGCCAGATGCTCAACTGTTTTACGGTGTTTGTGTTTTTAACAAGCCAGACTGGATCGAATTGATTAAACCAATTGGGATCGTTCATAAAATCAATCGAGCCGTCGGCTTGGCGGAACGATGGACTGTGTCCGCCGATCACTTTGAAGACTTCGGGATGGATCAGTCCTAACGAAAGCGCGCCTTGCCCACCAAAGGAATACCCGCCGATGGCGCGACTCTCGCGGCGGGGCAGTGTGCGATAGTTCGTGTCAACAAAGTTGACGACATCTTTCCAAATATAGTCGCCCCAGGGTTTGCCGTCCGTGCCGGGACCATGGTTGAAATAGAGCGAGCATTCACCGGTTGGGGTATATGCCAATGGCTGAACAACGATCATGGGGCGGCTGATCCCTTTGAGGATCGCGTCTTGGACGCCTTGTTGCAAACCCCATTGTTCCCATTCCGTGGTGTGCTTGAGGTCATAGCCGCCCCAGCCGTGCAAAAGGTAAAGCACCGGATAACGTCGTTGAGTGGTGACGTTGTAACCCGGCGGAAGATAGATGATGACCTCGCGGTCCAGGCCCAATGATGCGCTGTGAAATGTCGTGTCAACTCGCGTAATGTTACCCGATGGAATCGGGTATGGCGTTGGGGTATGCGTTGGCGTTGGAGTATGTGTCTTGGTGGGTGTGGCAGTGCGCGTCGGCGTTGCAGAGGGTGTTGGAGTAAGCGAAGGAGTAAAAGTCGGCGTTGGGGTTGCCGAGCTGGTTGGCGTGGCGATACTTGTTGGAAGCATCGTTGGCGCGGGCGTAGAGCTTGGGCTTGTAAAGACAGTTTCAATTGCGATTGGAACGGACGGCAAATCTTTCGCCAGTCCTGTACAACTGACTGACGTCAGGATTGCTAGAAATGCAACTAGTTTCAAGGTGGACATGGTTAGGCACAAAACATGTGGCATGGAAAACCACGCCAAGCGAAGATTACCTGAATGGATTCGGTCAATATCGAGGGCGATTATATTTTGACACGGAATCCTTGTCAATTTTGCGCTTTTTCGTTTTCTCGTTGCATTTGACGGTTTTATGCCATAACCAGACCTTAACTTGACCCTAAGCGAGCATTAACCACACGGGAGTTGTTTGATGTTACAATGCAGACAAATCAGAGTTGAAACTAGTTCGTCCAAAATCACAAAGGAATTATGAAAATGTTGAATCGCAAATCTTCTTCCAAATCCACCAAAGCCGGCATCGGCGGAATAAAAATGCTGATCGCGGTCAGTTCCATTGCCATCACACTGGGTGGCTGGGGCATTCTAGCGCACGATCAATTGCAGAGTGGCCTAACTACGCAAACGGCATTCGCTCAATCTTCGGTCACGAATACGCAACAAGGACTCAATCAGTCAGCCGCATCGCAAGTATCTTCTGCGGTGCGCCCAGTGGTGCGCACGCGGTCGTCTCGCTAGAATCAATGCTATAATCCGTGCGCTAGTTTTGGATGGAGGCAGAGAAATGTTCAAATCGAAAACCCAGGGCATCGATGAACTTGAACCGGTAATTCCAATGTCCACGGCTGTGGCGATCTTACTCGCCACAGCCATTATTACGGCTACGATTGGGCTATTCTTTGAACAGTGGTTGCCCGGTCTCAGTGTCTCGATTTTTGGGCCTCAACCCAAAGTGTATTGGGACCTGGCGCGCTCGTCCGCAATCGCGGCATATTTGTTACTCTGGCTTGCCGTTGTGACCGGCTTGCTGGTCACCAACCGCATGGGGCGTGGTCGGTTCAGCGTCCAGAATGTAGTTGACTTGCACCAATTCTCCAGTTTGCTCGGTTTGCTCTTTGGGCTTTTCCATGGCTTGATTCTTCTGGGAGACAAGTACATTGGGTTTACGCTTGTCCAAGTGATCGTTCCCTTTACGAGTTTGAATTATCAACCCTTGTGGGTTGGTTTGGGGCAGTTGGCATTTTATATTGCGCTTCCGGTAACCTTCAGCTTCTATATCCGCAAAACTATCACGACGGCGGCATGGCGCGCTATTCACTATGCTAGTTTCATTCTCTATGCGTTTGTCACCGTTCACGGCCTACTTGCCGGATCGGACACTGGAGCCTTGCCGATTTTGCTCATGTATGCCGTTACCAATGCCATCGTTATATATCTAACGGTTCTTCGCATCATTGGTTCACCGAGTGCGCCGTCCTTGGCGAAATAAAATCCATCGGTTGGCATTAGTTTTTTAACCGTACCACGGGTATGCCGTGTCCGCAACCAATCTAAATCTCCTGGTTTATTGCGCGCCGGCAAAAACCAGGGTTAGCGTGAACGTCTCAATAAAGGAGTTCTGTGCCTCGTAATCATACTACGCCTAGATTCGATAGTGTCCGCGCGCTTGAGAAATTTGCCGTCTCTGGCTTTGTCATCTTTTCGTTTGTCGCGTATGCTGTCCACGAATATTTTACAACGTCCAATGGCGCGCTCAACCTTGTTGCGCCGTCACCTACCAAACCTGTGGCGCAAGCGTTGCCGGATCAGTCGCAACCACCCTCCGCATCATCTCAGAATTCCCAAGTTGCACCAACGTTTGTTCCAACGAACGATTCGGCCGCACGTCCTACAGCAACGCGACCACCGGCGCGTCCAGTGCCTGCCCCGATGGCTACTCCAGCCATCGCGCGGACGGCGGCGGGCGCATACAAAGATGGAACCTTTATGGGTCCCTCGGTGAACGCGATGTATGGCTTGGTGCGTGTGCAAGCGGTAATTCAAAACGGGCAACTCAAGAATGTCCAGGCGTTAGAATATCCCACGGATCGCCGGACGTCGCAACGAATCAATCAGCAAGCGATTCCCTGGCTTCAAACCGAAGTGATTCAGGCGCAAAGTGCCAAAGTCAATATCATTTCAGGCGCGACGTTGACAAGTCAGGCCTTTATGCGTTCATTGCAAACCGCATTGGATAGCGCAAAAAATTGACGATGAAAGAAACGCGCCTTTTAATGGGGATGCCCATTACAGTTGAAATCGCCGACGCCAATGCGAGCCAGGAATCAATCGATACGGTATTTGAATATTTCGAGTACATTGACGAGACTTTTAGCACGTACAAAGAACACAGCGAAATTTCACGGCTTAATCGCCGCGAAATTGGGCTAGCTGAATTTAGCGCAGACATGCGCACGGTGCTTACGCTCGCCGAAGTGACCCGGCAGGAGACTGACGGCTATTTTGATATTATGCGTAACGGAATCTGTGATCCCTCCGGTCTCGTCAAGGGCTGGGCCATCAACAATGCCGCCGATATGTTGCGGCAAAAGGGCTTGGCGAATTTCTACGTTGATGCGGGCGGAGATATTCAAGCTGATGGAAAAAATAGTCAAGGGCAAGCCTGGCGCGTGGGCATTCGTAATCCATTTGACCTTGCCGAGATCGTCAAGGTGATTTCAATCAGCAACCTGGGTGTGGCAACTTCGGGAACCTATGTCCGAGGACAACACATTTACAATCCAAGGGAAACCGACTCGCTTGTTACAGACGTTGTGAGTTTGACCGTGATTGGGCCGACTATTTACGAAGCAGACCGTTTTGCGACGGCGGCTTTCGCCATGGGGCGCAAAGGAATTGTTTTCATCGAAAACTTGGATGGCTTTGAAGGTTACCTGATCGATCAGAATCGGCAAGCCACATTCACGAGCGGTTTCGCGAGGTATGTCGGCGATGATTGAATTTATTGACAAGGTCTTGAACCGAATTACCATGTATCGGTTAGTCCTGTACTATTTGATCGGATTGCTCGGCGTCGCGCTGGTTCTTGCCGCCGTGGGTATTCTGGGTTATGATCCGTTTGCGTTGCTATTGACGACTGGTTTTTTGCTTGCCGTTTGTTCGATCACGAATTGGATTTTTTCCAAAGCCTTTCACGTTCCCGCGAATGCAGAATCAACTTATATTTCGGCGCTGATTCTTGCGTTGATCATCACACCATTGTCATCGTTCAATGATCTGTGGTTTCTCACCTGGGCGGGCGTTTTGGCGATGGCGTCCAAATACATCGTCACGCTTAACCACAAACACATTTTCAATCCGGTGGCGTTTGCCGTCGCGCTGACGTATGTGACGATCAACCAATCGGCTAGTTGGTGGGTAGGCAGTGCGCCGATGGTGCCGTTCGTTCTGCTCGGTGGCGTTGTGGTGATGCGCCAAGTCCGTCGCGGTGACATGGTGGTGAGTTTTCTAATCACCGCGATCCTAACCTTGTTCATCGCTGGTATGTTCACCGGTGACGATATTGCTACGACGGTGCAGCGAACCGCGATCTATTCACCCCTGTTCTTTTTTGCGTTCGTCATTCTAACCGAGCCGTTGACTAGCCCAACGACTAGGCGCTTGCAAATTCTATACGGCGGGTTGGTTGGATTTCTGTTCTCTCCCGAAATTCATCTTGGGGCATTTTACACGACACCCGAAATTGCCATTCTGATCGGTAACGTTTTCTCATATCTTGTCAGTCCGCAGAAAACGTTGGTCCTGCAACTGGTTCGCAAAGCGCAACTCACTCCGGATATTTACGATTTTACTTTTGCGCGCAATCAAAAATTTGCATTTGTGCCAGGGCAATATATGGAATGGACACTGGGACACGCCGACCCGGATAGCCGGGGTAATCGGCGATATTTTACGCTCGCGTCGTCGCCGACCGAAGACCACCTGAAACTCGGCGTCAAATTCTATCAAAATTCAAGCACGTTCAAACACGCGCTCCTGTCCCTGAGCCCAAAAGATGAAATTGTGGCGACGCATGTGGCGGGTGATTTTGTCTTGCCAGCTAATCCAAAGCAACGATGTGTCTTGATCGCGGGCGGAATCGGAATCACGCCTTTCCGTAGTATGATCAAATATCTACTCGACATCCGACAATCGCGTCCCATTGTCTTGTTCTATGTGAACCGCCGAGTCAGCGACCTGGTGTATGTGGATGTTTTCGAGCGGGCTAGAAAAGAATTAGGCATCAAAACCACTTATTTGCTCACCGATAAACAGAACGTGCCGGCGCTATGGAAAGGTAAGACCGGTCCGCTGACATCACAGATGATCCAAACTGAAATTCCTGACTATCGCGCGTGTCTCTTTTATGTTTCAGGGCCCAGGGGCATGGTGGATGCCTTTGTAAAAACACTGGCTAACATGGGAATTAGCCAAACGCAGATCAAGACAGATTTCTTTTCCGGGTTTGCATAATCAAAATGCCGTGTTGCAAATTTGATCAATTCGACTTACACTAGACCTTGATGACTCTGCCCACGATTTTGCTCATTGAAGACGACGAGAACATTGCCGAGCCGCTCACCTTCGGTTTGCAAAAAGAAGGTATGCGTGTGGTTGTGGCGGCTAATGGCACGTTGGGGCTTGACCTAGCGCGGCACGCGCACCCGGATCTTATTTTGCTGGATGTGATGTTGCCGGATCTGGACGGCTTTACGATTTGCCGTACGGTGCGGAATGAATCGGATACGCCGATTCTTATGCTTACCGCGCGCGGACAAGAAATGGATCGCGTCATGGGGTTGGAACTGGGCGCAGATGACTATATCGTCAAGCCGTTTAATTTTCGCGAACTCGTGGCGCGCATTCATGCCACATTGCGCCGGCGCGATATTGATCGGAATGTTGCCGCGCCCGTCCCCAGTCCGCACCTCACGATTGGCGAACTCACGTTAGATCGCGCCGCGCATCAAGTCTGGCGCGGCAAACAACTCGTCGAACTCACGCCGCGTGAATTCGGTTTGCTGGCGGCCTTGATGACGCACGTGGGTGAGGCGATCGCTCGCCATGACCTGCTCGATCAAGTCTGGGGCAAAGATTGGGTGGGCGATCCGCGCACCCTCGATGTGCATATTCGCGGATTGCGTGAAAAACTGGGAGAGGATGCAACCGCTACGGGTTACATTGAAACAGTGCGAAGCTATGGCTATCGTTTTGTGGATCCAACAACGCGTTCATAGTTTATCAAGCCATCTGCTCGTTACGTATGTGACGGTCATGCTGATCAGTTTGGGCAGTGTGATCGGTTGGACTGGTCACCAACTAGCTCTGGAGCAGATTCTGCAAGCGCAAGATCAGCTACAATTGCAGGCGCAGATTATTGCGAATGCGATGCGTGAACCCATTGCTCGTCCCCACGAAGCCAACCCCAACCCAGACACGCGTTCAATCCCTGATTTGCTTGGCGCGTATGCCGCAAACATCGGCGGGCGCGTCACGTTGGTGGATGCCCAGTTCAACGTGACCGCAAGTTCGGATGCCCAGGTCCCCGTTGGCACGCCGGTCCATGATCCCGAATTTTCTTCCACGCGATACAACATTCGGCGCGACCTGCCCAACACCGAAGAGCGTTTATATGTCGCCGCGCCGATTCCTTCAAACCCGGTTCACCCGCTTGGTTTTGTGCAACTGTCCGTCCCCATGTCGCCGATCAATGCCGCGATCGAGCGCAAGTGGCTGGATTTGCTTGGCATCGGTGTTGTGGCTTTGGCCATCACCATTCTTGCCAGTCTCGTGCTGGCGCGGCGCATCGTCATCCCGATTCAGCACTTGACGACGACGAGCGATCAAATTGCGTCAGGGCGTTTGGATGAGCGCGTGGCTCCCGCAGGCCCGCACGAAGTGCGGCGCCTGGGTCATGCGTTCAATCAAATGGCTGAGCGTATCCAAGCTCTGATCGCTCAGCAACGCGAATTTGTAGATAATGCGGCGCATGAACTGCGTTCCCCGTTGACCAGTTTGCGCCTGCGTTTGGATTTGCTCGATGAACATGGAATTCATGATCCGGTGTTGACCAAACAATATATCGGCAACATGCAACGCGATGTGAGTTATCTGCAACGCTTGGTTGATCATTTGCTGACTCTCGCTTCGGTTGAAGAAGGCGAGCCAGCCGAAATGACGCCGGTAGATTTTGCGCCCGTGTTGCGCGAAATTGCCGACGAAATGACGTTACTCATTCAGCAAGCTCAATTGACGTTTCGAGTGACCGTGCCAAACCATTTGCCGGATGTCCTAGCGAATGCGGATCAAATTCGCATCGCGGTTCGCAATTTGCTCGACAATGCGATGAAATATACCCGGGCGGGTGGAACCATTACGCTCACCGCCCAACCCGTCGATCAGACCATCGAAATTCTCGTCGCTGACAATGGGATTGGTATTCCCGCGGATGCTTTGCCCCATGTCTTTGATCGCTTTTATCGCGTGGATCGCGCGCGCGCACGTAAACAAGGCGGCGCTGGGTTGGGACTGGCGCTCGTGCGAACGATGGTTGAAGCCAACCAAGGCACCGTCACCGTGTCGAGCCGCGTAAATGAGGGCACCCAGTTCACCATTCAAATCCCTCTGCGTACCGAGTCTGAAAGCACATTGGTATAATTTTGGCGCTTGAGCCGCCTTTACACGGCGCGCTCACCTATTGCAAGTGATTCGCGAACCGAGTGTCGGGTCAAAACAAATACCCCGACAAAAGATTTTGATTGTGGTCGAGCGCTGGTTCAATTATAAAGCGAATTGTGCACGCGAAAAAAAATAGACGCGACAGATGCGACTCACACCTGCCTCGTCTTTTCCCTTTGCGAAGGTTCCAGCCAATCCCACACGCCTTCGCGTGTGGATGGATTTTACATTGCCATGGCGAACCGTCCTTGCTTTAGCCAGAGCGGGAGACGGGACTTGAACCCGCGACATTCTGCTTGGGAAGCAGACACTCTACCAACTGAGTTACTCCCGCATCAACGAGCAAATTATAAATGAGAACGCAGTTCGCGTCAAATCAAAAAGGAGGTTCGTGTGGTCGCAAACATTTTTTGGCTGGGGCATGATTCATTTCGCTTGATGGGTGAAAAGGTGATCTATATCGATCCCTGGAAGATCGCGGCGGATGCGCCGAAAGCCGATGTGATTTTGATCTCGCACGAGCACCATGATCACTTTTCGCGCGAGGACATTGCGAAAATTTCCAAAGTGGGCACGGTTGTCGTTGCGCCGCAATCCGTTGCCGCGCAATTAGAAAATGTGCTCGTCGTTAAACCCGGCGACAAGATTAACGCGGCAGGGATTGCAATTGACGTGGTTGCCGCATACAACCCGAACAAGAAATTTCATCCCAAATCGGCACAACACGTTGGCTATATTGTGCAGATTCTTGGCAAACGGATCTATCACGCGGGCGACACGGACTTGATTCCAGAGATGGCGCAGATCAAGGCAGACATTGCGCTCTTGCCCGTGAGTGGAACGTATGTCATGACGCCAGCGGAAGCCGCCGAAGCCGCGAACACAATTCGACCCGCGCTCGCGATTCCGATGCACTATGGCGACCCGGATGTGGTCGGCACAAACGCGGATGCCGCAGAGTTCAAACGCCTAGCTCAAGTGCCAGTCGAAATTCTTGTCAAGACCGAGTAATAAAAAAACCGCTTTCGGTAAGAAAGCGGTTTTTGATGCTAGTTGGGTTTTTGTTTGTGTTGTTGTTGCGCGCGTTGCGCGGCAACTTGGGCTTTGCTCGGTCCCGTATGCCGGTACATTAGCACGACGCCGCAGATGACGATCAATGCAATGCCGATCAATTGTGCGGTTGCAATGCCGCTGATGAGCCAAGCATCGGGACGCTGAAATTCGACGAGGAAGCGACCCAAGCCATAGAACATGCCCCACAGCAAGATCAGATCGCCGGCTTTGATTTTTTGCCAGCGGCGCGCGATGACAATCAGCGCAATGGCCATACCCAGGTTCCACAGCGATTCGTACAAAAACGTTGGCGTAAAGCGAGTGGTCTCGACGGGATATTTTGTCAGGTCGGCGAAAAGCGGCAAACGATGCGCCGCGTCAATCGGAATGCCCCAGGGCAGGGTAGTGGGATAGCCGTACAATTCTTGATTAAAGAAATTACCCCAGCGGCCAATCGCTTGCCCCAGCGCGAGACCCGGCACAGCAATATCGAGCAAGAGCGCAAAACTCAGTTTGGCATAGCGCGCGTAGAGATAGAGCGCGAGCGCGCCGCCCGCCACCGCGCCGTAAATGCCCAGTCCGCCCTGGCGAAAGTTTAACATCTCGATAGGATTTTGCAAATAATAATCCAAGCCAATGTTGGTGCCGGTGGGACTAGAGACAATGTGATACAAACGCGCGCCGATCACGCCGAGGATGAGTGCGACCAGAAGCGCGTTCCACACGTGATCTGGGTTGATGTTGCGCCGTTTGGCTTCAAGCGTGGCGACATACGCGCCCGCCAACGCGCCTGTGACGATCAAAATGCCGTACCAATAAATTGGAAATGACGATCCGTCCAGCCAGGGGATACTGAACGCGATCGAGTTGGGAAAGAAATTCACTGCGACTCCTTTGACTAGAATTTCGTGGTAGATTATACCACAGGTCCGCCGATTTAACGAATCGGCGCGGTAATGTCTTGCTGACTCGCGTGCAACGTTTCTGCGCTACGAGTTGTGATATAATCAAGTCATCATTGACGTTTCAGGGAGGATGAAATGAGCATCCTGGGAATTGACATCGGAGGTTCGGGTATCAAAGGCGCGATTGTGGATGTGCGCGCCGGCAAGATGATCAGTGATCGTTTGCGGCTCGACACGCCTGAAAATTCCACGCCGTCCAAGGTCGCGCATGTCATCGGTGAATTGGCGGCGCTCTTTCGATGGCAAGGTAAAATCGGTTGCACCTTTCCAGGGGTCATTCGGCATGGCACGGTGTTCACCGCGGCGAATATGGACAAGGCTTGGATCGGTGTGAACGGCGAAACCTTGCTCCGCCGAAAAACCAAGTGCGCGGTGCATTTGCTCAACGATGCCGACGCCGCTGGGATCGCCGAGATGCAATTCGGAGCAGGAAAAAATAAAATCGGGGTTGTCCTGATTTTGACGTTTGGCACAGGGATTGGCAGTGCGTTATTTGTCGACGGTAAACTGGTGCCGAATACCGAGTTGGGTCATCTTGAAATGAACGGGGCTGACGCCGAAGCGCAAGCCGCGGCGCGTGTTCGGACCGAAGAAAATTTATCTTGGAAAAAATGGGCTGGGCGCATCAACGAATATCTCGCGCAAGTCGAATTGCTATTTTCGCCCGATCTCATCATTGTTGGCGGTGGCGTGAGCAAACGCGCGGACGAATTTTTGCCACTGCTCAAAACGCGTGCGCGCATTGTCCCCGCGCGCTTGCGCAACGATGCGGGGATTGTGGGCGCGGCATTGGCGGCGGCAAAGCGTTAGGCTGGTTCGTATAAAATATTTGCTTGGACCCGGGAGTTTAACTTGGAGCAGTTTATTATTGAAGGCGGCACGCAATTACGCGGCACGGTCACACCGAGCGGCAACAAGAATGCCGCGTTGCCGGTGCTTGCCGCGTGTTTGCTGACGGACGAACCGTTGATCATTCACAACCTGCCGCGCATCCGTGACACGGAAGACATGCTGGGCTTGCTCGAATGTCTCGGCGTCGTGGTGACGTGGCACGGCGATCACGATCTGGTTTTGCAAGCGCGTGAGGTCACGACGACGGAACTCGATCGCGACATTTGCTCGCGGATTCGCACCTCGATTTTATTTGCCGGCCCAATGCTTGCGCGCATGAAAGAGATTCGCCTGCCGCCACCGGGCGGTGATGTCATTGGCCGACGGCGGGTGGATACGCACATTGCCGCGTTGCGCGCGCTGGGTGCAGAAATTCGCGTTAACGATGGCTTTGATATGCGGACGGATGGTTTACGTGGCAAGGAAATTTTTCTCGACGAGGCGAGCGTGACCGGGACGGAAAATGCGTTGATGGCGGCCGTGCTGGCGCGCGGCACGACGATTTTGCGGAACGCCGCGAGCGAGCCGCACGTCCAAGACCTTGCGGGATTGCTCAACCGGATGGGCGCGCAAATCAGCGGCATCGGATCGAACACGTACACCATTCAAGGCGTCGAAAAATTACGCGGTGCGGAAACCACCATCGGCGCCGATTATATCGAGGTGGGCAGTTTCATTGGACTCGCGGCGGTGACGCGCGGCGAATTGTTGATCAAGGATGCCGCGCCAGAACATTTGCCGATGGTCTTTCTGGCGTTTCAACGGCTCGGCGTGGAATGTCAGGTGCGCGGGCACGATGTGTTTGTGTCAGCGCAACAATCCCTCCGCATCGAAAGCGACGTGCATAACGCGGTGCCGAAAATTGACGATGGCATTTGGCCCCAGTTTCCCTCGGACCTGATGAGCATTGCGCTCGTCGTGGCGACGCAATGTGAAGGCACAATTTTGATGCACGAGAAAATGTTCGAGGGGCGGATGTACTTTGTGGACAAACTCTTGAACATGGGCGCGCGCGTGGTCTTGTGCGATCCGCATCGCGCGGTGGTGGTGGGGCCCGCGCATTTGCACGGTGAGCGGCTCGAATCGCCAGATATTCGCGCGGGCATGGCGTTGCTTCTCGCGGCGTTGTGTGCGCGTGGGCAAAGTGTCATTCACAACATCGGACAAATCGATCGCGGCTATGAACGCATTGAAGAAAAATTACGCGGCGTGGGCGCGCGAATCGAGCGCGTCAAGGTGTAAAAATAAGAGGCGACCCATTGTGGGTCGCCTCGCTTTATTGCTTCAACTCTTTCGGCAGGTGCGGCGCGCGAAAAACCGATTTGAGCAAACTATCGAAAAATTCGGTGACATACTCTTGCTTGAAACCGGCGAGCGCGGCAATGGCATAGAGAAAAATTGGACCGAGCTGGATGTTGTTGGGCAGGGTGACGTTGCCCGCGATGATGCCGGCTTCCGAGATCACGAACAGGACGCCGCCGACGATCATCCCTTTGAAGGGGCGCGCGAAATAATCCATCGTATACGCGGGATCGTATTCGCGAAATTGGATGAACCAGGTGATGTTGTAGAGCGCGCCCAGCACGCCGCCGATGATGCCCCAGCCCAACGCGCGCACGAGGATGTTGGCTTGCGGCGCGACGGGCAAGCCAAAGAGCGTGAGGTTGATGACATACGTGAGCAAGACCAAGCCCGCGCCAAGCGCCAGCATCGCCAATTGCCACAGCCACAAACCGATCATGCCGAGACCACGCGCCGCCTGCATACTTTTGGCGGAGAGTTTCAATTTAATATCCACGCGCTCGATGCAATTTTCGGCGACGGGAAAATTGCGCGTTTCGATGGCTTGGCGCGCTTGGAGTAACAAGCCCATGCAAAATTCGGCGGATTTGGGACTGTCGCGCAAATCCAATTTCACATCGCCGTACAAGCGCGTGACACGCTCTGCGAGCGCGGAAAAGCGCGCCTCCTCAACAAAAGAGAGTGGACGTTCGACGAACGCGGGCGGCGTATCGATTGCGCGCGATGGCAAGGCTGGTTCGGCAGATGGAGGTGTGGTTGGCGCGCTCGGCGCAATCGGCGCGCTCACTTTCACGACGGGTGGTGGCGCGACAGGCGCAACGGATTCCGGTAATGCTGTTGGCGGCGCGTCTAATGGCGCTTGAGCGATTGGCGGCGGCGTGACGGTGCTTGCCGGTTGCGGTGGCTCGACGATATAGTTCGGTGTGGCGTCGTCGCTGTCGCCAAAGAGTGCGTCTACAGGACGACGGCGGATGCGGTCATTCGTGTCTGCCATTAATGATCACCTCTGCGAGAGCGCGGTAGGCTTCCGCGCCTTCATTGTTTTTATCGAGTTCAAAAATCGTGCGGCGTTGTTCCGGAGCTTCGGCAAAGCGCACGCTTTCCTTGATCGCAACATTGAGCAATTTATTCGGAAACGAGGCGCGGACTTGATCCAGGACGAGGCGTGCGTGGGTGCGGCGCGGGTTGTACATCGTTGGCACAATGCCAATCATTTTCAAGTTGGGATTGAGCCGGCGTTGCACGCGCGCGACGACATCAATCAATGCGTCGAGTCCGCGCATCGCCAAAAATTCGCATTGGAGCGGCACGAGAATTTCGTCGGCGGCGACGAGTGCGTTGACGGTGAGTAAACCCAGCGAGGGCGGACAGTCAATCAAAATATAATTGTAATTGTCGCGGATGCTGGCGATGGCGTCGCGCAAAATAAATTCGCGTCCCATCATTGAGGCGAGTTGGAGTTCTGCGCCTGCCAGATCAATGTTGGCGGGGATCACGTCAAGGTGCGGGCGGATGTGGTGAATGACGGCGGCGGATGGAATGCGGGTGTCGGTGAGAATGGAGTAGAGCGTGAATTCGAGATCGTAGGCGGGGATGCCTAACCCAACAGACAATGCGCCTTGCGGATCGGAATCAATGAGCAAAGTATATTGTTCGCGTTCGGCAAGCGCGGCCCCGAGGTTGGTTGTCGTCGTGGTTTTGCCTACGCCGCCTTTTTGATTGGTGATCGCGATCACGCGTCCCATTGTTGCTCCGCCGAAAATCGGTTTTGTGAACATTGGCATTATACCATAAAATTACAGGCGCACGGAATTTGGCTTGGTGCGTGCTAAAAAACAAAGCGGGCTGGATCGAATCATGGATTCGTCCAGCCCGCCGAGTTTCAACGAGTCAGTGGTGTGATGTGAGCCGAGTTGACTGGTTGCGAGATTGAATTACTTGGTGCAGTCTGCCGCGCCAGCGGGCAGTGCGCCGAGGTCTTTCAAAGACAACTGCAACAGTGCGCAGGAGCGTTTGAAATTGTGAACGGATGCGGCGGCGCCTTGGTTGCCATCCGACAACGTGCCATCGGCGGCGGCACCCCACATCACACCGTAAACGTAGCGGAAGTTGTACCACGCGTTCTTTTCGCCATCGCTTGCGGTAGCTGGGATTGTGGCGTACGGATAGCCGCTCGGCTGTTTCTTCCAGCCCTTGGCTTCGAGGGTTTTCCAGATCGTGTTGAGCAAGCCCTTGATTTCGTCTTGATCGCCTTCGACTTTGCTATTGCCGTCATAGTCGGCTTTGGCTTTCATGTTGAAATCGGTGACTGCGCCGTGGCATTGCTTGCACGCCGCGCCGTAATCGGTCTTGCCGTCTGGGCTGACGGTGTTGAACGAGTGCTCGCCAACCTTCATATAGTTCGTGTCGGTCATGGCGGTGGTCGTCCACATGTGGCAGACGACGCAAGGACCAGGAATGTTACCCTTGGTGTCCGTTGCCTTGCTGAACATGAACGTGCCAGGTACGGCGGGATTCGGTACGGGAGCCGCGCCAACCATCATACCGTGCGGTGAGTTGGGAACGGTTGCGCCGTAGGTCACGCCACCCAGGTCGGACAGCATTTCAGCGGCGGAAGAATAGTGCGGGTAAGAACCCTTGGTCGCGCCATCTGGAGTACCGCGATTGTTGTGGCAGGTCTCGCAGACGCCGGAGAGTCCAACGTCTTTTGCTCCTTGGAATGGAACAGCGACGGGTTTGCCGACGACGCGCAGTTGCGCATAGTTGGCATCCGAGTGCGGATCGTGGCACGCCGCGCAACCAACATAGTTGGTGTTGTTGTCCCAAGCGGCTGGGTTCGTCGGGTTGGACAGGAAGGAGACAAAGCCAGAACCGCTATGGCAACGTTGGCAAGCTTGTTCGCCGGGTCCAGTGATTTCTACAAAGCTCGAACCGGTGGTGTGCTTGGAGTTCGCTTCTTCCAAACCTTTGATGTGCGTGCCGCCGCCCGCGTGGCAGGCGTTGCAGGCATCATTTTTGAACGAGACCGCCATCACGTTCGCGCCGGTCTTGACGTGCTGGCTCGCGGGACCGTGGCAGTTCTCGCACTGGATATTGCCCATGTTCTTGACTTCAGCTGGGGCAGTATCCCAGTTGCTGGGTCCAGTTTTCTTGCCAGCGGCATTGATCTTGTCCCAGGTCGGAACTTTCCAGTTGACTTTGGCTTCCACATCGGCAAAGCCACCGTTGTTGCCGGCGGGGAGGAAGTAACCGACGGTGTGACATTCCGCGCAATACTCGGTATAGTGCGAGTCAACGGTGGGTGTGCGGGCGTTGTCAATATTGTCTTTGAAGATCGACGCGTGGCCGGTCTTGGCCCATTCGGCAACTTTGGTGGGGTGGCAGGTCTTGCAACCGCCCACGTCAACGCCGATGTACGTGCCAGCATTGATGAACGCAAAATCGGTGTTGCTGGTGCCGTTGGGGCCCTTGAGGGAGACGCTGACCATGTACGCGCCAACGACATCGGGCGTAAAGCGGGCGGTCATCGTACCCGTGATCGTCGCTTTGGAATCCGCGGGCTTGGTCAACGACCAGGTTGCGGTGCCGGTGTTCTTGGGATCAGCGGCGGCAACCATCAGCGTGACGGGAACATTAATTGCCACGTTGCTCAAGCCAGTGGTGCCTTGACCGCGGACGATGCTGGCTTCACCAACTTTGGTGTCGGTGACGTACTTGACGGTCGCGGTGATCGCGCCGGGCAGGGCCGCATTCGCGGGCAGTCCGACAACGCTCAATTTAGCAACCGGTGGTACGGGGGTCGTAGTTGGCGCTTGCGCGGAAACCGTTTGGGTGATTGGCACAAACATCATCGCGAACAATGCGATGAAGAGCGCTACACCTGCAAAAATGACGAGGGTCTTGCGATTAAACATTCTGAGTTTCTCCTCACTGAGATAAAGAAAAATGGTTTTGGGTTAGCAATCGTTTGGTCTTGGCTGGGTTCATCCTCCTTGTGGGCGTATCACTTTTTCCAATCCCCTCGTCAGGATTAGATCAGCGCATACGCAAAATTGATCCGTCATGGACTAGCAAGCACGCCATAAATGGCGAACTGCAAAATAAAAAACGTCTCGATGAATGGCGCGTGGCAAGAATCGCTACGCCTATCGAGACGTTCAAGCGGATAGTGCAAAAGCATGATCAGATTCCGTAATTCGCACGGCATCGTCACCGTTAATAACCTGATCTTATAGATCAGTATATCAAGCGCGCGGTCAAAAGTCAAACGGATCAAGTTCTATTCTGGTCAAAATTAGATTGAGCTGGCGTTTGGAAATATAGTTTGGAGTTGCCGCGCCGCGCGCGTGTTTTTCCAAGCCGGGCGAACGCGACAAACCCACGCCAACTTGGACGCGCCCCCTCAATACTTTTGGCTTGAAGGGTGATCCGTGATAGAATGACGGCTGTGTTTCGGGCAAGGAGAAAAAATGCGTATCCCTCTTTTGATTTTGCTTGGCGTCATTCTAGCCAGTTTGCTCGCGTTCACACTGTTTGCGCCGATAACGGCAACGGCGTCGAAAACTTTGCTCCGTCGTTGTGAAAAAAATTACAATGACGATGAACTCGCCGCAATGCAAGCGGATGGCGAAGACGGTTACGAGCCGGATGACTGCCCTTTGCTTGCACACGTGCTGACTGGTCCGATGTATTTTAATTTTTGCCAAGCGGGCGACGAAGATTGGATCAAGTTCCAAGCGCGCGCCAACATGCTCTACCAAATTCGCGCCGCGCCGGATGGAAATTACCCCACCGAGCCGCATCTCGATTTGTACGATCAGGATGCCGCGACAATCCTCGCGCAGAACGATCACTATTTTGCGAACAATGCCGAAATCTGGTGGTGGAATAGCGGCGGCGATCGCTGGGTCTATCTCCGCGCGACGGAATTGCGCGGACGCCACGATTGCGGCAATAGCGCGTACACCGTATCCCTTCATGCCTTTGAACAAAATCCATACCCGCCCGCCGTGACGCCAACCCTCGTGCCAACCGCCACATTGACCGCCACAGAGACGCTCACGCCGACGAATATCTTTTCGAGGACTGCTACATTGACGGCAACTTTTGCGTTGACGATGGCACCCGCGATCTCGGTCACGGCGACCATCACGCCGTAATTTCAATCCCAGGTTTGGAGATCAATCATGAGTTTGCATTCGCGCGTCGCTGACCGCGTGCGCTATTTTCCCGATTCCGCGATCCGTGTGATGAGTGAATTGGCGTCTCAACACGGCGCGGTCAACTTGGCGCAGGGTTTTCCCGATTTCTCCGCGCCTGAAGAATTGAAGCAAGCGGCGGTGCAAGCGATCCGCGCGGACTGGAATCAGTACGCCAACACCGCCGGATCGCCGCGCTTGCGCCAAGCGCTTGCGGACAAGGCGCGCTGGTTCAACGGCATGGACGTTGACCCGGATTTGCACATTACGGTAACGTGCGGCGCAACCGAAGCCATGTTCGCCACGATTCTCGCGCTCATCAATCCTGGCGACCAGGTGATTGTTCTGCAACCGTTCTACGAAAATTACGCGCCCGATACCTTGATCGCGGGCGCGCAACCAGTGTACGTTTCACTGCACGCGCCGCACTTTACATTCGACCCGGACGAATTGCGCGCCGCGTTTGCTTCAGGCGCGCGTGCCATCATCATCAACAATCCGAACAATCCAACTGGGCGCGTGTTCACGCGCGCCGAACTGCAAACTATCGCCGACCTGTGTCTGGAGTACGATGCGTTTGCCATCACCGACGAAATCTATGAGCATCTCGTTTATGTGGATCGTCCGCACACTAGTCTGGCAACCTTGCCGGGCATGGCCGAGCGCACCGTTACGATCAGCGGCTTGTCGAAAACGTATTCGGTAACCGGGTGGCGGCTCGGCTATACGCTTGCCGCGCCAGACTTGACCAGAGCGATCCGTAATGCGCACGACTTGATCACCGTGGGGACTGCCGCGCCATTGCAAGAAGCCGCAACCATCGCGCTGAATTTTCCACGTGCGTATTATGCTCAACTCGGCGCGGATTACGTGCGCCGCCGCGCTATTCTCGTCACCGCGTTGCGGGGCGCGGGCTTGGCTTGCGACGATCCGGAAGGTGCGTATTACGTGATGGCGGATTTCTCCGCGCTGGGTTTTGAGGATGACTGGCAATTTGCGCGCTATCTCACCGAACAGATCGGCGTGGCGTGTGTGCCAGGATCAAGTTTTTACGCGCCCGCTTCGCTCGGCAAACATTTCGTTCGGTTTTGTTTTTGCAAAAAAGAGGAAACCTTGCGCGCCGCCAGCGAACGCTTGGCGCAGTTGAACCGCTAAATCAAACGCCCCGCCATCTTCTGCGGGGTGTTTGGTTTTCTATGCCTCTACCGGCGCGATTTGCCGCGCCAGGTTATTGATCCACTTGAGCGAAACCACGCGCTTGAGTGCCAGGACAGCTTTTGTCGCTTCCTCGCTCAACGTCATCAGTACCACCCAATAGACCGGCAAGTGCAAAACAAATCCGCCCAGCAACGCCATCGGAATCCCCACGCACCACACCGCACCAACGTCAAGGATAAATCCAAAGCGCGTGTCGCCGCCCGCGCGCAGAATACCGACGAACATCATCAGGTTGGATGCTTTGAGCCACAGCGCAAACGCCATCACCGTGAGAATGTTGCGCGCGAATTGATGCGCCGTTTCAGAGACTTTGTAAAATACCAGGATCACATCCGCGCCGACCAAAATTGCCACGCCCAGGATCACGCCAAACGCAACGACGAGAATCAGAAAGCGCCGCGCGTAATCGAACGCCTTGTGTTCTTCGTCTGCGCCGATACGATTGCCGATCATGATCGCACACGCATTCGCCAAGCCGATAAAGACGACGAACGCGAGACTTTCAATCGTCGCCGCAATGTTCACGGCCGCGATCGATTCCGTGCCGATGCGCGCATAAACCATGTTGTAGGTCGAAACGCCGACGGACCAGCCCACCTCGTTGACGACGACGGGCAACGTGGTTTTGATAAAGCGGCGAAAAAATTCGCGGTCGAACGCCAGCATCTCGCGCCAATGCGCGGCGGCGGCAGAGTCAGAGGCATACGTCACAATCAAGAGCAAGCCGCACTCGACAAAACGCGCGATGCACGTGCCGAGCGCCGCGCCGCGCACGCCCATGACCGGGAAACCAAACAAGCCAAAGATGAGTGTGTAATTCAACAGCGCATCGAGACTCAACGCAATAACGCTTGCGGCGACGGGCAAGCGCACGTTGCCTGTGCTTCGCAGGACTGAAGCGTAACTCACCGTGATGGCAGTTGCGATATAACTGATGCCGATGACGCGCAGGTATTCACTGCCCAGCGCGATCACGGCTGGGTCAGCGGAATAAATGCCGAGCGCAAATTCAGGCGCGAGGATTGCGATCAGCGCAAAGAACGTACTCCCGACGAGTCCCATCGCAATTGTAATGCCCAGCACTTTGCGGACATTCTGGACATCGCGCTTGCCCCAAAATTGCGCGGTGAAAATCGCCGAGCCACTGCTGATGCCAAAGAGCATGATGATGAGCAGAAAGAACACCTGGTTGGCAAGCCCAACGGCGGCGACGGTCGTTTCGCCGAGCTGTCCGATCATCATCACGCTGACGGCATTGAGCGACGCAATGATCAATTGCTGAAGCGCAATCGGAATTGCCAAACTAATCAGGGTGGCGAAAAATTGTTTATCGCGGAAAAAATCACTCCGCATGAATGGATCCCTTTCAAGCGCAGACCTTGGATGATTTTTTATTTGACGATTTCACGCGCGCGGGCAATTTGGGCGCGGACCGCATTGGGTGCGGTGCCGCCGATCACGTCGCGCGCCGCGATGGATTGCGCGAAATCAAAGACCGTATGCACGTCGTCACCAAATTCCGGCGCGATGCTTTGGTAATCCGTCACCGATAAATCCGACAACGCTATGCCGCGTGTTTCCGCAAGCCGTACCACTTGACCTACTTGGCGATGCGCGTCGCGGAATGGCACACCGCGCCGCACGAGATAATCGGCCAGATCAGTCGCCAGCATCGGCGCGTCGAGCGCGGCGCGCATCGTGTCTGCGTTGACGCGCAGTGTGCCGATGATGCCTGCGGCAACGGGTAATAGCAGGGCAAGCGTATCCACGGTATCGAATAATGGTTCCTTGTCTTCCTGCAAATCCTTGTCATAGGACGAGGGCAGACCTTTCAACACCACGAGCAACGTGGTGAGGTTGCCGATCAAGCGTCCCGCTTTGCCGCGCGCCAATTCCATGCCATCGGGATTTTTCTTTTGGGGCATCAAGCTCGAGCCGGTGGCAAACGCATCGTCCAACGTCACAAAATTAAATTCCGTCGCGGAATATAAAACCAGGTCTTCGCCTAGCCGCGACAGGTGTGTGCCGATCAATGCCGCGTCGAACAGAAACTCGGCGATAAAATCGCGATCACTCACCGCGTCCAGACTGTTGGCGGTGACTGTGGTCAAGCCGAGTTCGTGCGCGAGCAACTCGCGATCAATGCCGAGCGCATTGCCAGCCAGTGCGCCCGCGCCGAGCGGCGAGACGGCGGCGCGTTTCGCGCAATCGGCGAGCCGCGCGTGATCGCGTTCGAGCATCCAAAAAAATGACATGAGCCAGTGCGAAAACAAAATTGGTTGCGCGCGTTGCAGATGCGTATACCCCGGCATCAACACGGCGAGGTGTTGCTCGGCTTGACCGATGAGCGTCATTTGCACCTGGCGCAGATCAGCCTGCACCTGGCGCAGGGCCTCCAACACAAACAGCCGTGTGTCGGTTGCGGCTTGATCGTTGCGACTGCGCCCGGTATGTAGTTTGCCCGCTACCGCGCCGACGAGTTCGCCCAGCCGGCGTTCGACGGCGGTATGAATATCTTCGTCGCTGGGCTTGGCTTCAAAGGTGCGCGCGTCGAATTCCTGCTTGACGCGCGTTAACCCTTCGATCAGCGTGTCACGTTCCGCATCCGTGAGGATACCGCTTTGCGCCAGCGCGTTCGCATACGCTATGCTTCCGCGAATGTCGGCGGCGTACAAGCGCCAGTCAAAACCAAACGATGCGTTCATTCGCGCAAACGCATCGTCCATGCTTTTCGAAAATCGTCCGCCCCACATGGTTACTCCAATTCGTTATTCTTTGATTGCCACGCGAAATCCAATTTCGGGACTGGCGTTACTGCCATTCGCATACAACCGATTTGCCGCGCGCGCTTGGGTGGCATCGGTGCTGAACGCGCCACCGCGAATTACTTTGACCGCGCCATTTGCCGGACCAAGTGGATTTTCTGTCACGCTCGAGCGCGCATAATACTCTTTTGAATACCAGTCGAGGGTCCATTCCCAGACATTGCCCGCCATGTCGGCGCAACCATAGGGGCTATCGCCCGCGGCACTGTACGTGCCTACTTCCGTCGTCGCGCGCGTGCCGCCTTCGCGCGTGTTGCACCGATAGCGGTCGAACGTGTTGCCCCAGGGATAAATTTTACCATCCGTGCCGCGCGCCGCTTTTTCCCACATCGCTTCGGTGGGCAATTGGTACGCTTTGCCGGTCACTTCGGACAACCAAACGCAATACATCCGCGCCTGATGCCAGGTCACGTTCACGACCGGATGATTTTCCAAACCAGGTGGCGGCGCGTTATCAACCCAATGTTCCGGCGCGCGCCGATTGGTGGTGCGCACGAAGACGGCATACTCGGCATTTGTCACGGGGTATTTACCGATCCGATATTCACTTTGAAGAATTTCGGATTGTGGTTGTTCTGCCGCCGGAATGTCGTCGTTGCGGCGGCGAGGTTCCAACCAGAGGAGCCGCGTCACGTCGTCTTCGATTTCGTTGCTGAGCCGGGGTTTACTGCCGCGCAAAAATTTCCCGGCGGGCACTAGAACCATGGCTGGCTCAAGTGAAAAGATCACGCGCAAACGCACCGGCACAATCACTTGCGCGCTATTCGAGTCTACGCGCACGGCTTGCACATACTCGCCGGTTTTCAAATTGGCGACCGCAAAGCGCGCGGTGGTTTTTGCGCCGCTTGGAATGTGAAAGGCGGTTGGATCAATCGCCAGCCAAGTTTGTTCGGGTCGCAAAATGCCGAGCAGGACGCCGCGACCTGGGTTGCTAATTTCGATGGTTGTGCTTTGCTCAACCTGACCGTGGGTAATGTCAATCTCACCCAGGTCCACGCGCGGCGGTTCAATCTGCAAACGCGGTAGCGCTACCGTTGCTTGAATGGCGATGCTGGCGTTGCCGCCGTTGCTTTCGATCACCAGAGCTTGTTGTTCGTTCAGTGAACCAGCCGCCAGCGATTGCGAATCGAGGGTGAGGGTTACGGGAATCGCTTCGCCCGATGGAATGCTAAATTGATCGAGTGACACGTCCAACCACGCGCTCACGGCGCGGACCGCCCCGGTCAGGAATCCCGCACCGCGATTATAGAGGGTGAGCGTAGCGGTGATGATTTCGCCTTGTCCAATCAGACCCAGGTCAATGCTGTGCGCTTCGATGCCAAGCGCGGGCGCCAGCACATCAATGTTGGCGGCCAGGCGGTGATTACCGGCGACGCTCTGAATCAAAATGGCTTCAGTGGCTTCAAGCCGACCGGCGTGCGCATGCGCCAGATTGGGTTCAACACTGAGCGTTGCCGCATCACCAGCAAAGCAACCGAATTGCCCAGGGTCAATTTTCAGCCACGCGATCAAGCTGGTTGCCGTGCCGAATAAAAATCCCTTGCCGCGATTCGTGATTGTCAACGCTTGAGCGCGTCCAGTTTCACCGACACCGGCGGCAAGCAGATCGAGCCGCGCTGGGGCAACCTCGATCACGGGCAAGGGCGCGCCGAGCGTGAGCAAAAATTCTTCGAGCGCGATATTCCGCGTGTGTTCATCGTCCGTCACGATTTTGTGCGCAATACTGTCGGCGCGGTTTGCGATGGCTTCAAGATCATCTGCCAGACCATGTTGGTGATCGGCGCGCAATTGCTTGACGCCATCGCGTAACCATTGCGCGATATAGCCGCGCGCGAAATGGGTTGCCGCCCGCGCCCAATCTTTTTCACACGCGGCAGGCAATTCGGCGGGATGATTGAGCGTAATCGTGGACGACATGGTGTACGGCGGCAATTGAAATTGGCCGATTGGCGCGGTGCGGGGTGTAAGGCGGGGAGTTGGCTCCGGCGCATTGGCGAGCGCGATTGATGCAACGATGCGGTCGATTTCAGGGCGCGCGGATTCGGCGGCGGATGGTGGTGTGATCGCTTCGGGTGTGCCGATGCGATCCAGGTCGGCGATCAGCGCGTCGGCAGATTGGTAGCGCTGTTCCAATTTTTTCGCCATCGCTTTATAGATCAAGGTTTCGATGTCGTGCGGCAAGGCAGGGTTTAACAAGCGCGGATTCGGCACCGGGTCGGTGATGTGTTTCAAAAATAATGCCACGCCGGTATCGGCTTGAAAGGGTGGCTGTCCGGCGAGCATTTCAAACAACACCACGCCGAGCGAATAAATATCACTGCGCGCATCGGTTGGTTGCGACAGCACTTGCTCCGGCGACGCATACGCCGCTGTGCCAACGGTGACGCCGCTGGCGGTGTGTTGCGCGCCGCCGACGATTTTCGCCGTGCCGAAATCGGTGAGGATGACTTCGTGATTGCGTCCCAGCATAATGTTCGCGGGCTTGATGTCGCGGTGAATCAAACCGTGCATGTGCGCGTAAGCCAAGCCAGTCGCAACCGCGCGGATGATGCGGATTGCTTCATCGAGTTCGAGCCGTTGTTGATTCGCGTTCAACTCTTGCAGTTTGCTCTTCAAGGTGGTGCCGTCAATAAACTCCATCACGAGATAATACATGCCGTGCAGGGTGTCAAAGTCAATGACTTGGACGATGTTGGGGTGGCGGAGGCGCGCGGCGGCTTTGGCTTCGGTTTGAAAGCGAATCAGAAATTCGGGGTCTTCGGAGAGGAATGGGTGCAAGAGTTTGATCGCGACATAACGTTCCAGCACGGGTTGATAGGCTTTGTACACATCCGCCGTCGCGCCGCGTCCGATGTACTCGACGATTTCATACTTGCCAATTGTTTTTCCAATAAAGGGATCAATCACGGTATCGCCCCGGCAATCGAAACTAAATCCTCTGCATTATAGCATAAACGCGATTCTGAATTCGGATTTTACTGCGCGCGAATCCAGAATCGCCGATCACGTTCGATACTTGCCGTTGATGGTCACATAGTCGTGCGAGAGATCGCAGGTCCAGACGGTTGCGCTCGCGTTGCCCTGACCCAGGTCGAGGCGAATTGCAATGTCTGTCCCCGCAAGCGCTTGCGTCGAGTCGGCTTCGTCGAACTGGGTCGGTGTCCCGTTGGCAAACACGTTCACGTTGCCGAACCACAGTTTCATTTTCGCTGGTTCAACGGCGACCCCGGAATAGCCTGCCGCCGCAACCACGCGTCCCCAGTTGGCATCGCCGCCGTAGAGTGCGGTTTTGGTCAGCGGCGAATTGGCAATGGCTTTGGCAACCTGGGTTGCCGCGCCCTCGCTGTCCGCGCCGCTCACGACGATCTCGACAAACTTGGTTGCGCCTTCGCCATCGCGCACAATTTGCTTGGCGAGATCGGTGGCAACCTGGGTCAGCGCGTTCGTGAAATCGCTCCATTCATTTGCGCCAATTTCGTAACCCGATGCGCCGTTTGCCAATACCAGTACCGTGTCATTCGTGCTCATATCGCCATCTACGCTAACGCGGTTGAAACTGACGTTGACTGCCGCGCGCAAGGCGCGATCCAAAAGTTCTGGCGACATTTTAGCGTCGGTGGTGATGACGCTCAACATCGTCGCCATGTTTGGATGAATCATCCCTGCACCTTTGCACATGCCACCGATTGAATAATTTTGTAATTGCAAGCTGAAAACTTTTTGTTTGGTATCGGTCGTCATGATCGCGCGCGACGCTTCATCACCGCCATCATATTTGAGCGAACTCGCCGCGCTCGTTACACCCGCAAGAATTTTCTCCAGCGGCAAACGTTGACCGATGACGCCCGTTGAAAGTACAAGGACTTGATCCGTGCGGATGCCAAGCGCGTGCGCGGTCGCTTCGGCAGTCGTGCGCGTGTCGGCTAACCCAGCATCACCCGTGCAGGCGTTCGCGCATCCGCTGTTCGCAACAACCGCGCGGATAGCATCAAAATTATTCGCGAGGGTTTCTTTGTCGTACATCACCGGCGCGGCTTGCACGCGATTGGTCGTGAATACGCCCGCGCATGTGCAATCGGTGTCGCTGACGACCAGCGCAAGATCAACCGCGCCGTTTTTCTTTAGTCCACACGCCACGCCTGATGCTTTGAATCCTTTTGCAGTCGTAACCCCAATTTTCAAATTGTCCATATGTTTCCATTCGAGACGGCGGTTGGCAGTCAGCAGTAGGCAACGATCTGCTTTCTGCTGACTGTCTTTTGCCTACTGATGTTAGTCGCGTTTGAATTTCGAATAATCGGGTTGGGCGTAGGCACTCTTGCCGTGCCGTTCAATGTCGATCAAGGCGCGCACCTTGAGCGGCAAGCCGAACAAGCGGATAAAGCCTTCGGCGTCTTTTTGGTTATAGACATCTTCTTGACCAAACGTCGCATAATCTTCGCGGTACAAACTATATGGCGATTTGCGGCCAACTAGGATCACGTTGCCTTTGTAGAGTTTCAAACGCGCCGCGCCGGTCAGCGTGATTTGCGTTTCGCGCACAAATGCATCGAGCGCCTCGCGCAACGGCGTGAACCATTGCCCGTTGTAAACCAGGTCGGCGTAGCGCAACGCGAGCTGTTGTTTGTAATGCAACGTTTCGCGGTCGAGACAAATTTGTTCGAGCGCGTCGTGTGCCTCAACCAGGATCGTGCCGCCGGGCGTTTCATACACGCCGTGCGATTTCATGCCGACCAAGCGGTTCTCGACCAGGTCTACGCGCCCGACGCCGTGTTTTGCGCCGAGTTGATTAAGCAATGTGAGGATTTCAATCGCGCCCATCGCAATGCCGTTGACTTTGCGCGGCGTACCTTTGTCAAATTCGATCTCGACATATTCGGGTTCGTCCGGCGCTTGCTCTGGCGCAACGGACAATTGGTACATCCCCGCTTCCGGCTCTTGCCACGGGTCTTCGAGGATCCCGCCTTCGTGCGACAAGTGCCACAAGTTCCAATCGCGTGAATAGATGGATTTGATCGTGGCGGTGACGGGAACATGATGCGCTTGGGCATACGCAATCGCATCTTCGCGCGAGCGAATGCTCCATTCGCGCCACGGCGCGATCACTTTTAATTTGGGATTCAATGCCTGATAGGTCAATTCGAAACGCACCTGGTCGTTGCCCTTGCCGGTTGCGCCGTGCGACACGGCATCCGCGCCTTCCATTTCGGCAACCGCGACCTGGGCTTGGGCGATCAGCGGGCGCGCAAATGAAGTGCCGAGCAAATACTTGCGCTCGTAGATTGCGCCCGCTTGGATGGTTGGGTAAACGTAATGGGTGATAAATTCTTCGCGCAAATCTTGCACATAACATTTGCTTGCGCCGCTCGCAATGGCTTTGGCTTCGACGCCCGACAAGTCATCGCCTTGCCCGATGTTGGCGCACACGCAGATGACTTCACAGTCGTAATTTTCTTTCAGCCACGGGACAATTACCGACGTGTCGAGCCCGCCCGAATACGCGAGGACGACCTTGCCGGCTTTCTTTTTCTCGACCATCGAAAACCTCCTGATTTGTGAATTTAGAATTGCGAAATTTTCTGACGACGGATTACGGGCGGCGGTGGACTGATTTCACCATCGCCACTTCGTCGCACGCGAATTGCACGGGACAGCTATTGCAATCGCGCCACACTTTTTCCGGAAAGTTGACCTTGTCGGTGATGATAAAGCCTTGCTTTTCAAAAAATAAAACCGCGCGCGTCAACGCAAATACCGTTGCGATGTTTTGCTCGCGCGCCTGGTCCACGAGCGCGTTGACGATTTTGCCGCCGACGCCAAACGTGCGATAGTCCGGCGCGACGGCGAGCGAGCGAATTTCAGCGAGGACGGGATTCATTGCCACGAGCGCGCCGATCCCGACGATGTGATCCTGAGCCTGTGCCACGAGCCAGTCGCCAATGCTGGCGCGGATCGATTCGAGGGTGCGCGGCAAGAGTTGTCCTTCGCGTTCGCCGAGGTTGACGAGATCAGCGATGGCTTGCGCATCGGCTAGGGTTGCGGCGCGGAGAGTAATTGGGTCACATGTCATCATGGACAGATAAAGTATAGCATCTTGGCTGATCATTTGTGAGCGAATCCTTTGGGGTGTTTAAGACTGGGCTAAGATCGTGCCGAATTTTTCGACCAACTCATCCACGTGTGTTTTTTGGAAAATCAGCGGCGGCACAAAGCGCACCACTTTTTCACGCGCTTGAATAAGGAGTAAACCGTGCGGGTATCCTTGTTCGCGCACCTTCGCCGCGTCAATGTCGAGTTCAACGCCGACCATCAAGCCGCGTCCACGCACCTCTTGGATGTGCGGTGAATTGATTTCGCTCACGCGCTCCATCAAATAATTTCCCGTTTCGTTGACATGCGCGAGAAACTTGGGATCGCTAATGCGATTGAACACGGAGAGCGCGACTGCGGTGATCAACGCGCCGCCGCCGAATGTTGTGCCGTGTTCACCAACGTGAAGCGATGACGCGACCGCATCGGTCACCAGCACCGCGCCAATTGGCAAACCGCCCGCGAGCGGTTTCGCCACCGTCATCAAATCTGGTGTAACGCCCGACCATTCATAGCCCCACAATTTGCCGGTGCGCCCAACGCCGCATTGAATTTCATCAAAGATCAACAACGCGCCGCGCTCGTGGCACAAGGCGCGCAAGCCGCGCAGGAACGCAGTGCTTGCCGGATAAATTCCGCCTTCACCTTGCACCGGCTCGATGATTACAGCGGCAGTCTCGTGTGTGATCGCCGCGCGCGCCGAATCCAGGTCGTTGAAATTCGCAAAGGTTACGCCAGGCATCAATGGGCGAAACGGGGCTTGATATTTTTCCGAGTCAGTTGCGGCAAGCGCGCCCATCGTGCGTCCGTGGAAACTGCCGTGAAACGCGACAAAGTTTTTGCGTTGTGGATCGCCGCGCTCGGTGTGATACTTGCGCGCAAATTTCAGTGCGCCTTCAATCGCTTCGGTTCCCGTGTTCGCAAAAAACACTTTATCCGCAAACGATTTTTCGACCAACGCCTTCGCCAATGCTACCTGCGGCTCGGTGTAAAATAAATTCGACGTGTGAACCAACCCGGTTGCCGCATTCTGAATAACCTGGGTCAATTCAGGGTCATTGTAACCCAGCGCGTTGACTGCGATGCCTGCCGCTGTGTCAAGATATTTTTTGCCGTCGGCGTCATACACATACACGCCCTCGCCGTGCGTCAATACAAACGGCGGACGCGCGTAAGTTTGAACGAGATAATGTTTTTCGGCGTCCATGATTTGTTGGGAATTCATTTTTTTCTCCTTGTTGCCAGACCGAGGACCGGTGACCGAAAGTTTTCCCGCCTTCCATCTAGCGTCATTGGTCGTTTTTGAATTCGGTTCCGCTTCCGTTGATCAGCCCGTCGAGATTCGTGATGCGCGCGGCTTGCGCGCCATTGGCAATGGCGTCGAGCGCGGCGCGCACCTTGGGGATCATGCCGCCTTTGATCACCTGAGTTTTGATCAACGCCTCGGCTTGGGGCGCGGTAAGCGCAGCAAGCACCTGATCATTTTCCATCACGCCGGGCACGTTGGTCACAAACACTACGGCCTCGGCGTTGAGCGCGGCGGCGATGGCGCAGGCGACCGCATCAGCGTTGACATTATACGCGCCTTGTTCGCCAAGTGAAATCGGCGAGACGACTGGCACAATGTGGCGCGCGACAAAATCTTCAAGCACTTCGCCGCGCACGCTGACCACTTGACCCACGCGACCCAGGTCACCGGCGGGGTGGTGCAATTTTTCGACACGGACGAGCGCGCGATCAATGCCGCTCAAACCCAGCGCGTCGGCGCCCGCATTCAATAATGCGGCGACGATGCGTTTATTCACGCGCCCGCTCAACACCATCTCGGCAATCGCCAGCGATGTTTCATCCGTCACGCGCAAGCCCTCGACAAAGCGCGGCGTGAGTCCGAGTTTCAATTGCAGGTCGGCGATCTCTTTGCCGCCGCCATGCACAATCACCGGTGTCGCGGTCATGGCCGCCACCGCGCGCGCCAACCCCGTCAAAAAATTTGGATCATCAATTTCGTTTCCGCCCACTTTGAGTACCAACATTATTATTATTCCAATTCCAAATTTTATTTTATCGCAGAGATCGCCGAGAATTTTTTATCATCCTCTGCGTCGCGGCGGTAGTTCATTTACAGTAACCCCATTGTCTCGTCCAGACCAAACATCAAATTCATATTCTGCACCGCTTGTCCCGATGCCCCTTTGATCAAATTGTCAATACTCGCGCAGACGATCACTTGATTGACGTCGGCAACGGGGTGGATCGAAATGGTGCAATAGTTGGTGTGGTTGCTATGTGTGATCGTCGCGGTTTGTCCGGCAGGCAGGATGCGAACGAACGGTTCATTGCTGTATGCCTCGGCATATAGATCGCGCAGGCGCTGTTCATTCCAGCCGTCGTTGAGCCGCGCATACATCGTCGAAAGAATCCCACGACTGATCGGCAACAGGTGCGGCGAAAAGATCAGCGAGGCGTTGGCGTTGACGGCTTGCAATTCCTGTTCCATTTCCGAGAGATGCCGATGCACGCGCCCGATATTATACGGCGACAAATTTTCGTTTACCTCGACGAAATGTACCGTCAAGGATGGCTTGCGTCCCGCGCCCGACACGCCCGATTTCGAGTCTACGATCACGGTGTCGTTGGTTGCGCCGGCGCGCCAGAGCGGCGCGAGACCCAGGATCACGCTGGTTGGATAACAGCCGGGGTTCGCGACGAGTTGCGCGGACTTGATCTGCGCGCGATGCAATTCCGGCAAGCCGTAGACGGCGTTCGGCAATAATTCCGGCGCGTGATGATCGAGCCCATACCATTTTTTGTACGCCGCCGCATCATGCAAGCGAAAATCGGCGGAGAGATCGATCACACGCGCGCCCGCGTCAATCACGCGCTTGGCAAAATCGGCGGATGCGCCGTGCGGCAAAGCAAGGCAAGCGACATCAATTTGATCGAGCGGCGCGGCGTCATGCGCGATCAGCGGAATAGCGTACGGGCAGGGGAGCGCGTCGCTCAATAATTTTCCCGCGTGCGTGTCGGATGTCGCAAATTTTAATTCAACGTGCGCGTGCCGCGCAAAAATCTTGACCAGTTCAATGCCGGTGTACCCCGTCGCGCCAAAGATGCCAACTCGAATCATCCTTCCTCCAAAAATAAAAACCCAGACCATCGCGTTACGCGGTCTGGGTTGCATTGTAGCTTGACTTGTCCTCGCGTTCAGCGCGCAACGACAAATGCACCAGACCGATGGGCTGGTGTCGGACGCGGGCGAGGGCTAAACGTGTTGCAGGTCATTGATCATGTCTCCGAATCTGGCGCGAATATAACATACTTGATGCGGGGTGTCAAATTGCGTTTGACAATCTTGTTGGTTTCGCCTATAATCGCCGCAATGTTAAATATGATCTGGGTGGTCAAACATCATCATGCGAATCGGGTGAGTCGGTAAGCGCGCTCGCCATTTTTGGCATGCACCGAATCACCCCAGGACAAGTCGAATTGCGGCTTGTCTTTTTTGTTTCTTGGAGTCTGGATGATTTCTCAACCGTTGGACACACAACTACCTCACGGCGTTGCCGATTTATTTTTCAACGACGCGGCGCGCAAACGCGCAGTCGAACGTGCGCTGGCGGAAACCTTTACGCGCTGGGGCTATGGCGAAATTATTCCGCCGATGTTCGAGTACTATGAATCGCTCGCGGCGGAAGCGGGACCGCAACTGCGCGAAGAAATGTATCGCTTTTTTGATCGCGACGGGCGCACGCTCGCGCTCCGCGCCGATTTCACGATCCCGACCGCGCGCATCGTCGGCACCAAATTATTCGACCGCGCCATGCCACTGCGATTTTTCTACATCGGCTCGGCGTTTCGGTACGAAGAGCCGCAAGCCGGTGTGCGGCGCGAATTTACCCAAGCCGGGATCGAATTGATCGGCGCGCCGACGGCGGATGCGGACGCCGAAGCGATTGCGCTCGCGATGACGGCATTGCGCGACCTGGGTCTGAACGATTTTCGCTTTACGCTGAGTAATGCGGCGTATCTGCAAGCGACTCTGCGCGACCTGGGTTTGCGTGACGCGGACGACCTGGCGTTGCACGAAGCGATTCGCCGCAAGAATACCTCCGAGCTGGCGCGGGTGTTGGAGGCGTTCAAACTCGACGCGGCGCATACGTCCGCACTCACGCAATTATCAACGCTGTGGGGTGGCGCGGAGGTGTTGGCGCGCGCGGTCTGTGTGAATGCCGAGGCGCGCGCGGCGATTGAGCATTTGCGTGAGGTCGTCGCGCGGCTGGGGCAATTCGGCTTGGAAAAATTTGTCACGCTTGACCTCGCCGAAAATCGCGGCATGGCGTACTATACCGGAATTTTGTTTGAAGGATTTGTGCAAGGGCTGGGTTTTGCGGTGGCAAGCGGCGGACGGTACGATAATCTGATCGCGCATTTCGGACACGCGGTTCCCGCGGTTGGCTTTGCGCTGGGCGTCGAGCGCGTGTTAATGGCGCTGCGTCCGCGCGCCAGTATTGCGCCCGATGTGATCGCGCAGATATTCAGCGCCAAGGTCGCCGAGGCACGCGCGCAAGGGCAGATCGTCGAAGTGGATATTTTGAATCGCGCGGATGCGGCGTTGCGCGAGTATGCGCGTTTGCGCGGCGCGCGCGAAATCTGGTGGCGCGATGGAAAAAGTGAATCTGTCCTTGCGAGGAGCGCGTAGCGTTTGCGACGAAGCAATCCCCGATTCGCTCTCTGGAGCTTGCTTCGTGGCTCTGCTCTTCGCAAGGACAATTGACAGGATATCATCATGACTCTGCTTACCATTGCATTGGCAAAAGGGCGTCTACTCGATCCCTCGATCAAATTATTTGAGGCGCTGGGCTATGATCTGCGCGAGGCGCGCGATTCGCGCAAACTCGTGATTGATGGCGGCGGAATGAATTTTCTGATTGCCAAAGCGAGTGATGTGCCAATCTATGTCGAGTACGGCGCGGCGGATGCCGGGATCGTGGGGCAAGATGCGTTGCGCGAAAGCGGCGTGAATGTGTACGAGCCGCTTGTCCTGGGTTACGGCGCATGTCGCCTTGTCGTGGCAGGTAAGCCTGCGTTGCGCGATGCCGAATGGCGTTTGCTCACCGGCTTGCGCGTCGCAACGAAATATCCGCGCTCCGCAAAAAAATATTTTTCCGCGCGCGGCTTGTCGGCGGAGATCATCGCGCTGTATGGTTCGATTGAACTTGCGCCGATGGTGGGACTGGCGGATTTGATTGTGGACGTGGTGGATACCGGGCGCACATTGCGCGAGAATGGGTTGGTCGAACTCGACGAGGTGTTACAATCGCAAGCGGCATTGATTGTGAATCGCGCGAGTCATACGTTGAAGGTGGATGAGGTGCGCGAGTTGATTGAAAAAATTAATGCACCGCAGAGACGCAGAGAACGCGGAGTAAAAATAAATTAACCGCAAAGACGCGAAGAACGCAAAGAAATTCAAAATAAAAACTTGGCGTGACTGTGGTGAACTGCCCACAGCCATTTGCGTCTTTGCGGTTAAAATTGGAGTTAAACGAAATGACAATCCCAATCATCATCGGCAAGCAAGCGGGACAGGAAAAAATTTTGCGGCATCGATCCT
>JBBIUF010000031.1:0-40534 GCA_037440365.1 Chloroflexota bacterium | reverse complement strand
TTACCCATGTGCGGTGTTGTTGGGGGTGGAGTGGGTATCTGGAACGACGCGCTTGATGCCTCGTTCGCCTTCAAGACCTTACTCGCGCCAAACGTGCCACTACAACTTGTGCATATCACGAACCCAGGTGTTAACTTGCAGACTGCCGAAGTGGTGCTTGCCGGAGCGCAGGCCACGCCGCAAGGACGCGCGCGGCTCGCGTTGGTAGCGGCGCTTGGCGATATTCCCGGCTGGTATGCTACTGGCTCGCCAGAGCCAGCACAGAACGACTTTACTGCACGTGAGCTAAACCAGTTTGCCTGGGCGCAGAACGTTGACTTGCCTTTCCAGTTCGCGTTTCGCGCCGAGTTGGAATTTCGCGCGGGTGGTAATCCGTCGTGGAACACAGGCGTGGATTACAAAGAGCAACTCGATCATTCCAATAGCAAAGCCGAAGTAGCCGCGTTGTACAAACAAGCGGGTCTCGATCTCGAAAAAGATTTGGATACACTGAACCATGCGCCGCGCATTGCCGCCGACCCGGGCGCGACGAATTACCTGGTCCAGAATATCACCTTCGATGGCAACCTTCAGATTCCGGTCTTGACCATGCACACCACCGGCGATGGATTGGTGCCGGTCGAAAACGAGCAAGCGTACGCGCAAGTGGTTCGCGAAGCTGGTCAGAGTGCGCTCTTGCGCGAAACGTTCGTGCATCGTGCGGGACATTGCGCGTTCACTCCAGCGGAAACGATCACGGCGTTGCAAAATCTGATTCAACGAATTGATACCGGCAAGTGGGGTAACACGGATGCGGCGGTTCTGAATGGCGAAGCGGCCGGGTTCGGTTTACTGAACATCCTACCGCCCGCGTTTATGGATTATCGTCCAGCGCGTTACTTGCGTCCGTTTGATCGGCGGGCTGGAGATGAGAATTAGAGTTTATTTCGAAATACCCGCATGCACTTGCGGACGACAGCGGCACAAGTAATCCATAAACGTTATCGGAAATAAATTCATTGTCAACAAAGGGCACCAAGAAACACAAATAAAGTGTCCTTTTCGACAAAGGAGATTTCAGAATGAACGAGTTGCTCCGTTTTGTGGCGGTTCGTCCCGCCAAGCCCGTCGACCCCAAAAGTACGGTGCCTTCGCGCGCGTCTCGCGACGTGGTCAAGATCATTCAGGACTCGCCGCCTGGGATTGAGCGCGCGCGCGCGTTGGCTCAACAGCCAGTTCAAACCAATTTGGGGGATTATCGTTACGGGCAATCGTTGGCGATTCTTGGCGCTTGGGCGCGATCAGCTGACCTGACCCGCGATGCAGTTACCGCCAAGGTCAAGGAAATTTTTGGCGATAATGCGCCCGGTCTTGCCAATCAAAAAGCTTTCCTTGACGATCTCGCGCGGTTGGATACAACGTTGGCTGTGCTCAAGTACCGTTCGCAATCGATTGGATCTGACATGCTGAGCCTGCAAAACGCGCGCCTGGGTTACGATCTGATCGAACAGTTGAGTCAAGCCGGCACAGATAATTTCACCTTGCGCCGAGTTACTTTGCCGCTGAATCCGCCTGCGCCGCCTCCGCTCAAAGATGTTCCGCCTGTGACCCAACCGCCCAGTCGCGATCTTGCCGGTGAAATTGCGAAACTGGCCAGTGCGCGCCAAGCGCTCCGTGATTCGATTCGTACCGGCGATTTTGTTGCGCCTGCCAAGCCAACCATTGTCAAGCCGCCTGCGCGTCAACCGGCGAAAGGGATTCGTGCTGGAATTCGCGCGCCGGTTCCCAGCTCTAGCCAAGGTGTCATGATGCAAAGTTCTTGGCGCTTGTCCCAGCAGGCTTTGGATCGTTTGCCGCCTGCCGCGGCAAACACGATTCGTCAAACCGCAGGTGAGTTGGCGACGACTCCAGCCACCGCGCTGATGAGCCGGCTTACAGATGCCCATTCGGAATTGCTCAAACAGCAAGCCATGCAAAGTTTGCAAATGAGCCAGCCCTTGATCAAACTCGGCAATCAGTTTTTCGACCCTGGTCTATTTTGGAAAGCAGGACTCGGATCTGGGATCGGATCACCCGGCAGTCTGCGTCCAGTTGGGGTTGGCGATTTGATGATCGTTCGCCAGCATTTGAAACGCTACGAAGGTGGTGAAGTTGGGCATATTGAAAATGTCTTAAAGACCGAAAAAATGGAACGCGACACGCGCCGCTTGGATCGAACCGAGCAGACCACCACCGTTGAGACCGAAACGGACAAGGAAGAAGAACGCGACACTCAATCAACCGATCGCTTTTCGCTCAAGCGCGAAACTGACACTACCGTGAAAACGGATGCGCAGGTCAAGGCAGGGCTGAGCGTTGATGCCAAGTATGGCCCGTTTGTCGAAATGAAAGCGGACTTGCAAGGTTCGTACCAAAATCAAACCGAGGATGTGACCAAGCAGTCCACCGAGTTTAGCAAGGATGTGGTCTCGCGTTCTGTTTCCAAACTCACGACCAAGGTTCGTCAAGTGCAGACGACGATCACGCTTCAGGAGTTTGAGGAAAAATTCAGCCATGGATTTGACAATATGAACGGCGGCGGAAACGTCAGCGGCGTGTATCAGTTTGTGGATAAAATTAGCGAGGCGCAAATCTACAACTATGGCAAGCGGTTGCTGTTCGATGTCATGGTGCCGGAGCCAGCCGCGTTCTATATTTTCGCGCAGACCAAGCAAGCCGCGGCGCAATTAACTGTGGTGAAACCGTCGGATTTTACCATCGTGCCGGCTGATTTGGACGAAGGCAATTACCAGGTGTATGCGCAAGCGTATGGCGCAACTGGCATTGATCCGCCGCCGGCGTTGCACAAAACTTTTTCGCAAGCCTGGGATGCCACGGTAGCCGCTGATCCACATCTCTTTTGCAAATCCGGGACGATCAATCTTGATGATGGCTATGCGGCGATTTCGGCGGCGGCAAGTGCTTGGTGGGATTACCCGTCCGATAAAAATCCAGTGGTCCGAGTATTGATTGGCGCGCAGAGCATCCCTGGCTATGGCTATTGCTCGCTCGGTTCAGAGCAAGGCACGTTGAGCGTCGGACTGTTTGCCGCCCAGATCAATGCCACCACGGTGTCATTGGAAATTTTATGCGAGCGCACTGACCGCGCATTTCAGGTTTGGCAGGAAAAGGCGTATGCGACGATTGCTCAAGCCTACAAACAAAAACTATCCGATTATGAACACGCGCTTGCGGAAATGCAAACTGCGCAAGCCGTCGCCGTCGGCGGGCGCAACCCAGAGGCGAACAATGCGGTGATAATCGCCGAATTACGCAAAGCCTGTATCGAACAATTGACGACGCAACACTTTGAACAGTTCGGCGCCATTGGGACCGACGCCAAGAATCGCCCCGAGGTTGATCTAGGGCGTTTGGCGATTCAAGGACCGTTCATCCGATTCTTCGAGCAAGCCTTTGAATGGGAACGCATCGTCTACTTTTTCTATCCGTACTTTTGGGCCAACAAGGAGACCTGGGTTCAGCGTTCACTGCTCGACGATAGTAACGATCCGAACTTTGCCGATTTCCTGCGCGCTGGCGCGGCGCGGGTGGTGTTCCCCGTGCGGCCTGGATTTGAAGATGCCGTCATTCACTATTTGGAAACCGGCTTGCTGTGGGACGGTGGTGATCCGCCGGATATTTCCAGCAGTCTGTATCTGCCGATTGTCCAAGAAGTGGCGGAGGCGGAGCAAAAGCCGGGCGACGAAATTCCGGTGGGCGATCCCTGGGATGTGCGTGTGCCAACTCAGTTGATCAAACTGCGGTTGGATGATTCCCTGCCCAAGTGGAAAAAGGTTGGCAACGATTGGGTGCCGGATAATTAAGATGGCGCCCGCAAAGACATTTGCCGCTGTGGTTGATTTGATCCGCAAGGCTGAGGATCTGCTCGTCAAGAAAGCCAAGATGACGGATGAGAATGATCGCGTGTGCGCCTTGCGCGGAATTTACTATGGCACGACCTGGAGCCAAGATTACAAAGTTGAGAGCAAGCGAAGCGAAGCCGGTGCGCGCATCCGTAACCTGGGTTTTCTCACGTACACCGCCGGCAACGTGCCCGCTGATCCGCGTCCGGCGTTAGTTGGAACGACGCTTTTCGACGATCTACAAAACAGTCAGAGCATCCTCGATGGCGGACGCGGGATTGACATTGGACATGTTCTGATCGGGATTGAAACGCGCAATAGTTTGGTGATGCGCAATGTGCCAATGGCGGGACAAGGCGGCACGGGCATCGAGATCGTCACCTGGCTTGGCGATCTCGGTGGTGGTGCCGCCAGTCTCGCACGTAAACGCGCCAAAATTGCAACCACCAGTGTCCAAGTCATTTTTGAAAACACAACCTCGGACTATGGCGTGATGGATAATCTCGAAGGGGATGTGGGCGGTTATCTCGTCGCGTGTGACAAGTCGCCGGGTGGGGCGCCAGCCTGGACCAGCGGCCAAGTTGTGGCGGATGCGTTCGCAAACTATTTGCCGATTGCTTCGCCGGGGCAATGGAATACCCGCGCGGCGCGATTTGTGACTGCGTTGGGTGGCGTGCTCGCCGGAACGACGATCAGTAATGCCAAGACGTTGATCGATTCACTCACGGATAAACTTTACGATTTCGCGGTCTGGTATGCGGCAACGCGTTGGATTCCGTCGGGTGAGCTTTTGGGTCGAGAGGCCGAAGAAGCGTGTAAGCATATGAAAGGCGCGGCGAACGAAGTGGCGACCGTTTTTGTTCAAACCCTGAGTAAAGCCATTGCCGCGCCGACCGCCGCGATCAAAGCATCTGCGCCGTATCCCAATCCAACTCCGATTGCCGGCAAGTGTGCTAGTTCTTTACTCAGTGCGGCCTCGGTTGATCCTTCTTCGATCCGCAAACAATTCGAGGGCTATCGCAAAGAGCTGGGGCGTTTGTTCGAATAGCATTCGCGTTGGTTCTCCGTCCTCGTTTGCCAATTCTTCGCGATGGGTTCGATGACCTAGCCCAGTGCCGCGTCCGATGGTTCAAGGCGTTGTTGGCGCACCGTTTTGAAATCATAATTGCGTGTTGCTTAAACTGGTCAATCCAGGATGCGTTTGCGTCAACGATTGCTCCAGAATAAAACTATCACGCGCCGATGGATCCATGATTCATCGGCGCGTGATGGTTTGAACGCATTGAAATTTTCAATTGCGGCGCATGAGCACCCAGCCACCTAGCAGGGTCAAGACGCCTAGCGCGCCGAATGCAATTTCGGGGCTAGGGATATTTGCCGGAAGGATCGGCGTGTTGGTTGAACTGGCATTAAACGAGGAGAGAGTGACCGCAGTCGTGTGAGTCAATTTGACTTCGATGATATTTTCCTGCCAACCATCATTGAATCCGCTATTGATGCCACTGCCATTGGTCAAAATTACGGCTGTGACTTGACCTGCGCCCGGAACAAAGCCCGTTCCATTCGCAACGGCGTCTAGATAAAGCGGAATCGTGGTGGTGACGCCGTCAACCAATCGGAAAATGGTGGTTTCTACATCGGCGGTTGGCACGCCGGTGCGGTGATTGAGCGCATAGTTGATCTGGTCCCAAGGGATGATGTGGGTGCCCCATTTGGTCAGCGTGATTGGGATTTGTGGATCATAGGTGGAATAGAGGTTGACTGTAAAGGTTGTGTTGGGCGTGCCCGGATCGCCATTGGAAGTGTATTCCACGCACCAGCCCGTATACGGTGTGTTATCTTGCACATCATAGCCCGATCCAATGCCGCTAAAGACGGTTCCTGAGTAATGGTCACCAACCCAGAAAAATGTGGCTTGGACAGGATAGATTGGCAGATGCACGATTGCACTCGCGGCATCGGCAATCGGCGTTACAAACACCACTAGCCCAAAGAGCGCGAATCCCAAAGTGACGAACAAGATTTTTTTCAAATTAGAGTGTGCCATTATTACTCCTTATCATGCGCGCAGAACCGTTGCAATAGATTTGGTGGGAATCATCCTGGGTGAATGTCCAAATCGCTTACAGAAACCGTTCGCGCAAAAATTTTACTGCCAATCCAGATTGACGATCATCTTGAATCTCACGCCGCACCACGACACCTTGAATGGCGATTGCGTGGGTGAGCTGGACCTGCTCGTGCAGGTTGGAAAGACGCACAAGGACAAAAATGCGTTGACCAATCACCATGTCTTGAGCGATTTGCAGATCTAGTCCGCTCGCGCTCAAATTGCGCAGGATACCATTTTGCTCAAACCGCGCTCCGGCTCCGTTGTCACCGCGCACGATGGCGGGCAAATTGCACGCGACACGCGGTTTGCCCCGCCGTTCATTTGCCTTGTCTGACAAATCGATGGTCATAGGATTGAGGTCGCCGCATAAACCAGTCGCCATTTGTATCTAGTGTATGCGAAAGACGCGCGCTAGACATCGGAGCGGACGCTCAATGTGTCGGCATATATTGGCTGACTTGGAGAAGCTTTGTTGGAGGAAATGCTTGGTGCGAATGGCACAAATGTGTGCGCGGGGATCGGCTAGCGCAAAAGCTATTCGGGCAATTCTGCCAAGCGGTGGCGATAGGCGTAGATAATCAATTCGAGGCGGTCGGTCAATTCTAGTTTTGAAAAAATCGAGGTGAGGTGGTGGCGCACGGTGGTTTCACTAATGGCTAGACTGGTAGCGATTTCCTTGTTCTTCAAGCCCTGTCCCAATAGGCGAATGACATCGCGCTCACGTGGACTGAGTAACAGGATTTTTACGGTATCCTGGTCTTGGCGCGAATGATTTAGATGCGGGTTGCTTATCTGTGCGATCACGTGGGCGGTAGTCGCATGGTCAATCCACACTTGTCCGGCGTAGATTTTTTCGATGGCTTTGCGGAGGACTAGCGCGGATTCGGTTTTGGAGACGACGCCAACAACGCCGAGTTGAATTGCCTGCAAGTGGATGTGGGGGTCTTGAATGTGGGTCACCAGAACCAGCCGCGTGTTTTTAGCGGCGTCGATCAATTGAGGAATGAGCGCAGTCCCAGTATTGCCCAGATTTAATTCCAGCAGAATAATATCGGGTTGCGTGCGCGTTGCAATTTCAATGGCTTGGGCTAGAGCGCCAGCCTCGCCGATGACAACCATGCCTGGCTGGCTTTCAATGATCAATCGCAAGCCTTCGCGGAAGAGCGTTTCGGCATCGACGAGAACAATGCGAATCGGTGTTAATTGCGCAGATAAAGGAATCGGAGCCCGTTGCACGATTGTATTATAAACTGGAATCATTGCGTGTCAAAGCGTTTTGAATGTGCCGAATTATTTTGGCGTCGCCGACCAGACGATTTTGGATGCGCTACATTGGCCCAACTTGCCCAGACTAACTCCGTCGGCTTGCAGTGTGCCTTCAATTCGATCTGCCGCGATGGCTTGACCGGTGATTGTGTAATTCGCATCCGTATACTTGATTTCGCCCGCTGTAATCGCAATGCGCGCGGTGGGCGACACTGTCTCGGTAATATTGGAACTGCGCGCGCCGCAGGTGGCTTTGTAGGTTACCTCGATCCCCGTGGTGATCACATTCCCGCCATCGCCTACGGTGAACGCGATGGTGAAATTATCTTCGCCAGTTCCTTTCCAGTTGCCAACTTTGACCACTGACACGAGCGGCTGATTGCTGGCTGGTGCAATTGTGGCTTGCGGCGCTGGGGTTGCTTGAGGGGTTGGCGTTGGTAGCACGGTGGGCGATGCGGGGGCGCAACCTGCCAACAGAGTCAGTGCAAGCAAAATCACAATGTGTTTCATCGGGTTTGTCTCCTTGGGGTCGAACGACCATTCATAGAGTTCTAAAAATTCTGTTGCGCGCAGGTACAAAAAATCTCAATGTGACGTGAGTTCGGACTCGTGCGCTTGGCTGTGCAAAAATATCAGACGCAACCTGGGACCTGTGGATCGGGCTGTCGTTTGCCTTACGTTAAGAGTACCCTGAATTTCTCGCATTATAGCATTTTCTCTTACCGCCGACAATCCGGGGACTTGCAGTCGCGCCTTTTTTGACTTTAGCTTGACGCCGCGATATACTCATGCCAGTTCGATATTTTTATTGCGAGGAATTTTCATGCGTGATTTCAAAACCTTGTTGGCTTCTAGTCTCCAACTGCATCACGATCACCTTTGCCCACGCCAAGTCCTGGGTGTTCGCATGGGGATGTACGCCGGCGAATTGTTCCAGCTTGATCTGCCGCAAGCGGACAAGCGTTTGTTTGCTTTGGTCGAAACCGATGGCTGTATGGTTGACGGAATCTCCGCCGCGACCAATTGCGCAGTTGGGCATCGCACGATGCGCGTGATGGATTATGGTAAAACCGCTGTGACGTTTGTAGATACTGAAACCGAGCAAGCGATTCGGGTATCTCCCCAGATCACGGCGCGCCAGCGCGCGTCAGCCTACGCGCCGGATGCGCCTGACCGTTGGCACGCGCAACTCGCCGCGTATCAAATGATGCCAGCGCATGAATTGCTGAACGCGCAATCCGTTGTGTTGACGATTTCGTTGAAAGCATGGATCAGCCAACATGGATTGCGCGTGGTGTGTCAGCAATGCGGCGAAGATATTATCAACGAACGTCAAGTGCAAGTGGCAGGACGCATTCTTTGCCGCGCTTGTGCGCAAGGCGCGTACTATGCAGTGGACGCACAGTTGGACGCGCTAGCCCAACCGGCGGCAATTCTCGAATTCGATTGATGCCACACGCGCTTGAATTTTTACGAGCTATGGCGTTGCTTGGTAAGACGTTTGGCTTGCTCGAATCGTAAATGCTCGCTACTCGAACCAACAACGCACAATCCCGTTTAGGGAGTGGACATGTTTCAAACATCACTTTATGCATTCTACTTGCGATGTGTCACCTTTTGCTTTGCAGTGTACTTTAGATTGTACCATCGCTTGCGCATCGAAGGGGCAGAACACATACCGGCGCAGGGCCCCCTGTTCATCTTGATCAATCATGTGAGTTTGCTCGAACCATTCGCGTTAGGCGTTGCCTTGGTTGATCACGACGTCTTGCCAGGGATTCAGGTTTGGACCGTGGCGAAAAAAGAATTGTTCAAGTTTGCGCCACTCGCCGGATTTTTCAAAAGTATTGGTTTTTTTCCGATTGATCGCGAACGCTCCGATATGTCTGCCATGCGCACCATGATGACGGGCTTGAAACAAAACAAGATGATTGCGCTTGCGCCAGAAGGCACCCGCAGTCCTACCGGGCAGTTGCAAGCATTCCAACCCGTGGTCGCCAAAATTGCGATCGCGCGCCGGGTGCCCATTCTCCCCGTCGGCGCATTTGGGGTAGAGAAAGCTCTCCCTGTTGGCACTAGAATTCCTCGGGCGTATCCCATCACAATTCGGTTTGGGCCTGTTTTCGAGTTATCTGAATTCTACGATGTGAACATGACGGATGAGCAAATAGATCGCGCGTCCTGGGCGATGCGCGCGCATGTTGCCGAGCTACTGCCTGAATGGATGCGGACGGTTCCGCCGCCATCCCAGCGGGTCGGCGCGCGCAAATCATGATCGGGCGTATCAGACAAATCTAATTTTCGCACACGGATTGATTAGAATTTGGCTTGGGCTAGAATACAACCATTTGCTGTGGGTTAGACACAAAACAGACGCGGCACCGTGTGCGTGCCGCGCCATCCAGTAAAATTGTCAAACCGAACTTGGGTTGCTCACGGGAGTTCTATGGTGTCGCATCCGTGTGGTTCAGCGAATGAAACACCAGGTCCACGCCGGACGCGCTGAAAAAATTCTACCCACATCATGTGGGCAGAATTTTTTTTGGCTATGCTGATGCCGTAATGAATTTCTTATGGCATATTACCATGAAAACAAAACCTCGCTCTGCTGGTTTGCGTAGTACCATCAGTCGTCTAGTTTGTGATCGAAATCCACTGCAGATCATTTGGAGGAACCGATGAATAAAATTCCAGCGTCCGAGATTACCCCGGAACCGCTTTATCTATCGCGCCGCCAATTCATTGCGGCGGCGGGAGTCGTTGCGGCAAGTGCGTTCTTGAGCGCGTGTGGTGTGCAAGCCCCGGGCGCGTCGTCTGCGCCGAGCTCCGCCCCGGTTACGGGTGCGCCGCCCCAGGCGAGTAAAAGTACGGATGAACTGGGTGATGCGCTGACGCCGTTTGATTCGGTGACGCATTACAATAATTATTACGAATTTTCATTGGATAAAGAAGGCGTCGCGCCCTTGGTACAAAATTTCAAAACATTGCCGTGGACGATCCAGGTCGGCGGGTTGGTGAACAAGCCCAAAACATTCAGCATGGATGAACTACTCGCATTCACTCAGGAAGAGCGCATCTATCGTTTGCGCTGTGTCGAAGCGTGGTCAATGGTGATTCCGTGGACGGGTTTTCCGCTGGCAAAACTTTTAGCGCAGGTTGAGCCGCAGTCAAAAGCCAAATACGTTCGCTTTGAAACGTTATTGGATCCCAAACAGATGCCAGGGCAGAATGATGGTTATTTCAAATGGCCCTATGTGGATGGCTTGCGCCTCGATGAAGCGATGCATGACTTGACGATTCTTGCGACGGGCTTGTATGGCAAACCCTTGCCCGCGCAAGACGGCGCGCCGATTCGATTGATCGTGCCGTGGAAATACGGTTTCAAGGGCGTCAAATCGATTGTCAAGATTGATTTAGTCGAAGCGATGCCGGTTTCATTTTGGATGGCGTCTGCGCCAAACGAATATGGTTTTTACGCGAACGTCAACCCGGATGTCTCACATCCGCGCTGGTCTCAAGCCAGCGAACGGCGCATCGGCGAACTCACGCGGCGCAAAACGCTCATGTTTAACGGGTATGCGGAGCAAGTGGCATCACTGTATCAAGGCATGGACTTGAAAAAATACTTTTAGGATCGGGTGCATGAACAAACTCAAATTGCAATGGTTCCGGGTGCTGGTTCATGTGGGCGCGTGGATGCCGCTTGGGGTGATGCTTTGGAACTTGATGCATAACCAGCTGACGGTTGACCCGATTCGCGGAATTTTACTTTGGACTGGCAAGACGGCGTTGACGTTGCTGGTTTTAGCGCTGGCGTGTACGCCGCTCAATATGTTGGGATTCCGATCGGTACTGCAGGTGCGGCGCGCGTTGGGCTTGTATGCCTTTGCCTATGCGGCGATCCATTTCATCACGTTTGTCGGCATCGACTATGGCTTTGATCCCGGTTTGCTCTGGGATGCGCTATTCGAAAAGCCATATGCGCTGGTGGGCTTTGCCGCATTCCTGGTTCTGCTTTCGTTGGCGCTCACTTCGACCAAGGAATCGATGAAACGCCTGGGTCAAGTTTGGAAACGCTTGCACCAAGCGATCTATCTTGCCGCGTTGCTCGGCATTATCCACTTTCTGTGGTTGGTGAAACTGGACATCCGCGAGCCATTGCTGTACGGAGCCATCGTGATCGTATTGTTGGCAATGCGCGCGCCGCAGGTTCGCCACATTATTAGCCGCTGGCGTAACCGTCCGCGCCAAGGTTCGGTGGTTCAATCGTAATAACAAATCGCGCGCTTGCTGTACGGCAGGCGCGCGATTTGTTGATGCTCCATGCGTTTGCGATCAAGTGCCTATGCGATCATTTGCGCCGCCGCCGCAACACCTGCGCCTACATCGAATTTGTAACCCGATGCAAACAACGCGCCTTCAATTGCCGCGAGCGTTGCCGCGACATCCGCGGGCGAGATCACGCCCATATGCCCGACGCGGAAATAGCGATCCTTGATCGCCGGGTGCAAACCGCCCGCGACGACGACGCCGCGCTCGCGGATTTTGCCGATGACTTGAGCGTTCACACCCTCTGGATAGTACGGCGCGGTCATGGTGGTTGCCGCAAGATTTGCGCTGGTTGGCACCTGGCTCAACCCGATTGCCGCGATCCCGGCTTTGAATGCGTTGCTCATACGCTGGTGCCGCGCGATGCGCGCATCCAGTCCTTCGCCGAGAATTTGCCGCGTGCTTTCGTCTAGTGCGTAAATTAGGTTGACGGGCGGCGTGCCAAAATACGCGACCTTGCGCGCAAGGTATGCTTCCATCACGGGCAACCAATTGGTCCAGTCGGAATAATAACTGGCGACCGGTGTTTTGCGCGCGCGAAATGTGTCCAACGCGCGCGGCGAGACGACAAGCAGCGCGAGTCCAGGCGGCACGCCAATTGCTTTTTGCGATGCGGTGAGCGTAACATCCACGCCCCATTCGTCTTGGCGCAAATCCATTCCTGCAACTGAACACACGCCATCCACGATGACGAGCGCGTGGTAACGGCGTCCCAGTTCTGTGATCGCGCGCACGTCTACCGCCACGCCGGTAGACGTATCCACGTGCGTCAGCGTCAAAATTTTTGGCTGAACGCGCGCGAGCGTGGTTTCGATTTCTTCGAGCGAGGCAACGCCGCCAACGGGCGCGCGCAAGGGGGTCACGACCGCGCCATAGCGTTCCAGGATCGTGATCATCCGCTCGCTGAAATAGCCTGTCGCGATCGCGACGGCGCGATCACCCGGTTCGACGAGATTGCACACGGCGAGATCCATTGCCAGCGTGCCTGACCCGGCGATCACAAAGGGCGTGCCGCTCGGCGCGCGGAAAATTTGTTTGACCTTGTCCAACGTTTCGCCGAACCGCGCGATAAATTCCGGCGCGGTATGTCCCGCCGTGGGCGCGCTCATGGCGCGCATCACGCCCGGATCGAAATTGATCGGACCCGGGATCATCAACAAATCGCGTTCATTCATTTGGGTTTATCCTGTGTACCTAGATTGAATTGCGCGCGAGTGAGAAATTCAGCGCGCATTATTTCCATTTCAACGCCATCATACTCGCCGAGGTCGGGCGAAAAGCGGCGCATGACGCCGATGGTGCGAAAGCCGCAGGCGGTAAAGCATCGTTGCGCGCGCACGTTCTCTGGAAAAGTTAGCAGGTTGATGCGCGTGAGCGGCGTCTGTTCAAACACGGTTTGGAGCAACAAGGTTACGGCGGCGCGGCCATACCCCTTGTTCCATTGAGCTGGCTCGCCGATGACAATGCCCAGCTCGCCTTGCAACGTGTCCCAGTCAATCGCAAAAATGCCGATACGTCCGATTAGTTCGCTAGGGTGGGCGGAATTTGCCGAGCGCGTGACGATGAAAAAGGCGCGGCGATGATTGGGCAGGTGCGCGCTGTCGCCGCGCAAGCGATGCCGAAATTCCTCAAACGATAATTCGGTTGGCACGCCGCCGCTCCAACGGAGTAGCTCGCTGTCTGTGCTCCACGCATACACGCGCGCGGCTTCGGCATCGCTAATGGGATCTTCAAATGGACGTAACCCGATCTGCTCGCCCCAGATTATAGACATAGGATTTGATGCAGTGAGCGATTCAATTTTGGATCAATGCATTCACGCGCAACAATCCGATCATAGTTTTGGCGTCCACGATTTCGCCGCTTGGGATCAGGGCGAGGGCGTCCGCGAACGGGACCAGTTCAAGCTGGATGAATTCATCGGCTTCTGGGGTGGCAATTCCGTCGGTAATGTCACGCGCGACAAAGAGGTGCATTTTTTCGTCGCTAAAGCCAGGGGTGGAATAAAAATAACCCAGCGCCTGCCAATGCGCGGCGTGATACCCGGTTTCTTCTTTCAACTCGCGAGTCGCGCACAACGCCGGGTCTTCGCCTTCTTCCAGGGTGCCAGCCGGAATTTCGAGCAGTTCGCGTCCCGCACCGGAGCGATATTGGCGCACCATTAGGACGCGGTTTTGCGCGTCGAGTGCGACAATGGCGACGGCCCCGTGATGCTCCACGACTTCGCGTTGTGTGATTTGTTTGTTGGGCAGGCGGACCTGATCGAGGCGCAACCGGATCACGCGCCCGCGATACAAATATTCACTGCGAATAATTTCTTCTGCCATAGTATCCTTGCAAAGAGAACGAGAGGCACTTTTTCCTGGTGGCGCTAGGAACGCAGTGCCTCTCGTCAAACGATTGGGTTCAGGGTTTACTGCGGAATCGTCAATACTTGGCCTGGGGAAATAAAGTTTGGATTGGCGAGCCGGTTGGCAATCTGCAGGGCATACGTCGTCGTGCGGAAACGGACGGCAATTGAGAACAGCGTGTCGCCCGGTTGCACGGTGTACGTGTTTCCGCTAGGGCTTGGGTTTGGCACTGGACCCGGCATGGCACCCGGAATGTTTAGGACTTGGCCCGGGAAAACAAAATTTGGATTGAAACCGGGATTTGCCGCGGCGAGTTGTTGCACGCTCACGCCAAATTTGCGTGCGATGGCATAGAGCCAATCGCCAGGTTGCACTGTGTAGGTGCCGGGGTTGGGTTGTGGAGCCGGTAATGCGCTACCCGGCGCGGTGGGCGTACTGCCTACCGCTGGCGTAGCGCTTGGCGCTGGCGCGGTGCCGGAAGGAATTTTCAATACGACACCGGGGTAAATCATGTTCGCATTGATCCCAGGGTTCGCCGCGAGAATCGCTTGCGTGGTTGTGCTAAACTGGCTCGCGATCTTGGTCAGGGTGTCGCCCCATTGCACGGTATACGTGCCGGGTGCGGTGCCACCCGCAATGGTTGTGGCAGGCGGCAGAGGCGTGATCGCAACAGGCGGCACGGTAGCGGTAACAACGACAGTGGGGGGCGGCGCAACGGTGTCGGTGACGACAGGCGTAACGGCGCTAGCCGGCGCGACCAGGGTTGTGCCAGAGGCGGGCGTGGTAACTACCACGACCAGTGTGGGGGTTGCGTCGGCGGGTTTGTCGCGGGTGCAGGCGACTGCGCCTAACGCAACGAGCGCGAGCGCTACCAGGATCAGCAATCGTTTTAGTGCAGTGACATCAGACATGGAGCGACCTCCTTGAAGGTTTGTGTCGCCGGGTTGCACGAATGATATTAACACAAGTTACACAGGGCGTCAAGGTCATTTGTGATTTTTTCGTTTCGCTTGAAGCATTTGGCTAGCCGTGCTATAATCGGCGCAGAAAATTTTTTAACGATGAAAGGATGGCGAAGATGCCTGTAAAGCAAAACAGTTTTGGCGCGCGCGCGACGCTCGGTGACCATGTGATTTATCGGTTGGATCAATTGGCACAAACCGGCGTAGCGCCGAACCTCGAACGACTTCCATTTTCAATTCGAATTTTGCTCGAATCGTTATTGCGGAACGAAGATGGTTATTTGGTGACGGCGGAAAATGTCAAGCAACTTGCCGCGTGGAGCGCGGCGCAACCAGCGGATTATGAGTTGCCGTTTATGCCAGCGCGTGTCGTGATGCAGGATTTTACCGGTGTGCCGTGTGTGGTGGACCTCGCCGCAATGCGCGACGGTGTGAAACGTCTCGGTAAGGACGCCAAAAAAATCAACCCGCTCGTGCCGGTGGACTTGGTGATCGATCATTCGGTGCTGGTAGATTTCTATGGCACGTCAGACGCCTTGATGAAAAATGCCGAACTCGAATTCGAGCGCAATCGCGAACGCTATGAATTTTTGCGCTGGGGTTCGCAGGCGTTTGAGAATTTGCGTGTGGTTCCGCCAGCCACTGGCATTGTCCACCAGGTCAACCTGGAATACCTGGCGCAAGGTGTGATTGCACGCGGCGGCGAATTATTCCCCGACACACTCGTTGGCACGGATTCACACACGACGATGATCAACGGACTGGGTGTGCTGGGTTGGGGCGTCGGCGGCATCGAAGCCGAAGCGGTGATGCTGGGCCAGCCGCTCTATATGGTGACGCCGCAAGTGATCGGTTTCAAACTGTCCGGTGCGTTGCGCGAAGGTGTGACAGCGACGGACTTGACGCTGACGGTCACGCAAATGCTTCGCAAAAAAGGCGTCGTGGACAAGTTCGTCGAATTTTTCGGTCCTGGTTTGTCCGCCATGTCGTTGCCCGATCGCGCAACGATCGCGAATATGGCTCCAGACTATGGTGCGACGATGGGCTTTTTCCCAACGGACGCCGAAACGCTCGGTTACCTAAGACGAACTGGGCGCGCGCAAGCGGCGGATTTGCTTGAACGCTATACCCAAGCGCAAGGTTTGTTCCGCACCGACGCGTCGCCTGATCCGATCTTTACCGATACACTGGAATTGAACCTGGCTGATGTCGAACCAAGTCTCGCAGGGCCAAAGAAACCCGAACAGCGGGTTGCGCTCCGCGATCTCAAAACGCGTGTGCATGATTCGCTCGTCGCATCGGTCGTCAAGGGTGGTTATGGACTTGACGAGAAGGCGCTCAAGGCGACGGTCACGGTGAAGGATAATGGTCACACACATGCGATTGGTCATGGCGCGGTGGTGCTGGCGGCGATCACGTCTTGCACGAACACGAGCAATCCATCGGTGTTGATTGCCGCGGGCTTGCTCGCTAAAAAGGCGATTGAAGCTGGGTTGACAGTTGCGCCGCATGTCAAGACTTCATTAGCACCTGGCTCGAAAGTGGTGACTGAATACTTGAACAAGGCTGGGTTGACGCCATATCTAGAAAAATTGGGATTCTTTACCACTGGTTATGGTTGCACGGTGTGCATCGGCAATTCCGGTCCCTTGCCCGAAGCGGTTGCCAAGGCGGTGACGGAAGGCAACCTGGTTGCCGCTGCGGTCATTTCCGGCAATCGTAATTTTGAAGGGCGTGTCCACGCGCAAATCAAAGCCAACTTTCTCGCGTCGCCACCGCTCGTGGTGGCGTATGCGCTTGCCGGGACGACGGATGTGAACTTGGAAGCCGAACCACTCGGCACTAGTAAAGATGGCAAGCCCGTCTTTCTGCGCGATCTGTGGCCCACGCAAAAAGAAATTGCGGATACGCTCAAATCTGCAATTGATCCAGAAATGTTTGCCAAGTCGTATGGAAATGTATTTGATGGCAATCCGATGTGGAACGCGATTCCCGTTAGTGGTGGCGAAGCGTTCGCGTGGACCAACACCTCGACGTATATTCAAGAGCCGCCATTCTTTATGGAACTCAAGCCCGAACTCGACGCGCTGAAAGAAATTCGCGGCGCGCGCGTCCTGGGCCTGTTTGGCGATGGCATTACGACGGATCATATTTCTCCTGCGGGCGGGATCGCGAAAAATTCTCCCGCGGCGAAATACCTGGTCGCGAATGGTGTCGAGCCAAAGGATTTCAACCAGTACGGCACGCGGCGCGGCAATCACCAAGTGATGATGCGCGGCACGTTTGCCAACATTCGCATCAAGAACCTAGTGTTGGGCGGCGAAGAAGGTGGCAATGCCCTGCACTTGCCCGACGGCGAAAAATTATCCATGTATGACGCCGCAATGAAATATCTAGCCGAAGGCACGCCGCTGATCGTCATCGCGGGCAAAGAGTACGGAACCGGCTCATCGCGCGACTGGGCGGCAAAAGGGACTGCGTTGCTCGGCGTGCGTGCCGTGATTGCGCAATCGTTCGAGCGCATTCACCGCGCGAACCTGGTGGGCATGGGCGTTTTACCGCTCGTGTTCAAGCCAGGTGAAAATGCGGAAGGGTTGGGCTTGACCGGACGTGAAGTGTATGACCTCGTGGGGATTTCTGACGCGATCAAACCGCACCAGGAATTGACGGTGCGTGCCACACGCGACGATGGCCAAGTCACGACGTTCACGGTCATTGCGCGGTTGGATACGCCGGTGGATGTGGACTATTACAAAAACGGCGGTATCTTGCAAACGGTTTTGCGCGGCTTGATCAAAAGCTAGTGATTGATGACGAGACCTGGCAAGTGAGTTTACTTGCCAGGTCTTTTTCTATTGCGGTCGGATACCGTGCGGTTGTTTATTTACTTGTCCCAGCTAAACTTGCGGACAAACGGTGGCATCGCTTTGACTCCGGCGATGGTTTCAGTTTTGTCGCCGAGCGGACCGCCGTACCACGCTTCGGCTTCCACAAAGCCAAACAGAATCCAGGGCGCGATGGAGAAAAGGTAGTCGGGCAGGGCTTGCCCGTTCGACAATTTGCCGGTGCGAAACCAGTTGAACATTTCGATGTGATAGTTTGCATGATCGGGTTGATTGCATTTGGCATAGCGGTTGTCTTCCGCCGAGCCGTAAATCCAGCCACCTTCGCCGCCGATCATCGGCAAGACGAAACCGATCAAATCGTACATCCATTTCGCAAATGCAATCAGGTTCAGCACCGCGGTATCATCGTCAACGATTGTGGCGCGCGGATGATCTTTTTGATTGAGCGCGTCATACGGATACGCGGGCGGATGATTCACGCCGTAATTGTGGAGCGCAAAAAATGCGCGATTCCACACATCGGTATTGCCGTTTGCCTTGATGGCATTGACGGCGGCGGTGATTTCTTCTAGCCCCAAAATTTGCAAACCAGGATAGCCGCCCGCCGCGACCACTTGCGTGGCGGCATCTGCCCACTTACTCGCGAATGTTTCCAGGTAGTCATGCGTCTGATGATTCCATTCGCGCAGATCGCCGGGTTCATTGTAAATTTGAATATACGCCGGAATGTTGTGTGTGGTAATGCGTTGTACGATAACGCGCCAATTGGGTTGCTGTCCGTCAATCTTGCATTTCGGGCGAATGATGGGCATGATGCCCACATTCCACGCGGCGACCGCGCATTTCTCCGCTTGCATCTCATCGCCCACGTAGAACAAACACCAGGTGATCCCCAGTTCGACGAGACGTGGAATAAAATCATTGATCGAATTGACGCCAACATCCAAGCCAAAGTGAATCCCGCGTCCATTGTCATTCGCGGGACGCGGAAATTGCTGGAGCGGGATTGCGCTTGCTGGGCGGGTGGCGGGCGGTAGTGGTGTATACCACTCTGGCACATCCGATGGTGTTGGCACGGGCGGTGGTGGCGTGGGCGGAGGGTTGTCAAGCGCGCCAGGAATTTTGATGATTTGCCCCACGCGGATCAAATTGGGATTGGCGATGTGATTCAGCGCAACAATTGCGGCAACGGTGACGCCAAATTTGCGCGCGATGATGGAGAGTGTGTCGCCGGCTTTAACCATATATGTTGACGGTGGCGTTGGCGCGGGTGTTGGTGGTGGAGTTGGCGGCGGTGTGGGCGCAGGTGGTACGGGTGTTGCGGTTGCCACATAGTGCGCGAGCCGGTTGCCGATGCGGACGACGTTAAAGGTGTCAAAGGGCGCGCCCGCGCCGTACTGGAAAATAGTTGCGCCGATCACGTTTGCGTCTTGCGCCAACTGGTTATCGTAATTGGCAAGCAGAGCCAGGAATTGATCGTCGGATAAAAAATTCATCCAGCCATGATTATTGCCGTCGTCCACACCGGTTTCGGAAATGATCACGGGTTTGCGCGCGGCGGCGGGCAGTTGCGCGAGAAATTGGCGATAGCGCGTCAAATCGCCTGCGTTGTTTGGCGGCGCAGAGTATTCGTGCAAGGCAATGTAATCACATGCGGTTGCGGCAGGCGCGAGAAGCGGCACCAATTCCAAACGCGGGTTGCCCGTTGAGAACGAAAAGGCGGCAACCTGTTCGCCGCGTGCGTGCATCAATTCGGCATAGCGCACGAACCAGGTGTTGAGCGCGGTGGCATCTTGCGCGTTGTTCAGGATCGGCTCATTCAAGCCTTCCCACACAATCCCGCGTCCCTTGAGTTTATTGAGTGAATCGGTCAACTCGGCTACATAGGCGTCGGCTGGATCATGGTAACCCAGGTTGGTGTACTGGCGATAGACGATCAAGGTGTTGGGACAGCGGCGGCGAATTTCAGCCACGTTGCTGTCGCTTGGAAAATCAAACACTTTGACTAGCGCAGGTTGCATTTGCTCCAGCAATTCGAAAATTTTTCCATCGAAGCCGTTGATGTGGAACGATAGTTTCGAAGCCATGGCGTTTCCTTCCGGCGAGCTGGGTTGGGCGGGCGGATGTGGCTAGTGCGTGAGGCGTAACGCGATCACGATGGCGAGCGCGATGATCGCGACAAGTACTAAAAATGTGATGGCTCGGATGAGCCACGCGCGGCGTTTTGGCGATGCGGGCGCGTCGTCGCGATCAGTTTCAGTGTCTGGCGCATAAAGCGGCGTAGGGTGCGTGGGGTGTTGTTCGCGCAATTGCCGGGTGCGTAACCACCATTGTGCGTCTTTGGCGGCTTGATGTTGCGGGTTGATCGCTAGCACGCGCGCGATGCACTCAAGAGCTTGATCCGTCGTTGGCGCGGCGTGACTGGACCAAAACCACGCCGTCTCGTTTTGTGGATCCGCGTTCGTGGCGCGTTGGAATAATTCATACGCGCGCGCAGTATCGCCATCCGCGAGCGCGCGTATGCCATCGGCGCATAATGCTGTGGCTTGCGCGGCGGTGGGTGATGCCGGGTGCGGTGTTTGCTGTGCCGTAGCCCACTTGAGTCCGGCGCGCGCTTTAATATTTTCGGGATCAAGCGCGAGCGCATGGTTCAGACATTCAACTGTGTCAGCCGGGTTTGGCGCGACCGCGGCACGCCAAATCCAACCTTCCACATTTAGCGGATTGAGCGCGGTGGCGTGTGCAAGCAAACGATACGCGGCGGGCTGACTCCCCACTTGGGCAAGGGTGCGTCCCAGGGCGATCAAAACCGGCGCATCGGTTGTGCCGCTTGAATTCAGCTTGTCTTCAATGCGCGCATCCAATTCAGCGCGCGCATCCAGGTTATCCGGCGTGAGGGCGAGCGTATAACCCCAGCAAATAATCGCTTCGTCGAGCGTCGGCGCAGTTTGCGCGAGTCCCAGCCAGCCGCGCGCATCGTTCGGATTCAATTCCACTACGCGCGCAAAAAAAGTGTGGGCGCGCGCTGGATCATTTGCGGTGCGCGTTTTTTCGCCATGGCGCAGAATCCGTTCTGGGTCTTCCCAGGGTTGCGCGGGTGAAATGGACTGGGCGTGCCTTGCAGTGGGTGCGTCAATGAGCGGATGCATCTTGGGTTGGCTTTCCGGGGCTAGCACTTGTCCGCGTCTGACGCGGTCAAGCGGTCGGGTACCACGGCGGGTGTGGCGGGTTGCAGTTTGCCGTTTGCCATTGCGCGCAAGAGTGCGTCAACGACAACGGGATCGAATTGGGTGCCGCGGTGCTGTTCGATTTCGGCAATGGCTTGGGCGTTGCTCATGCCTTGGCGATACGGGCGATTCGAGGTCATCGCGTCGAAGGTGTCGGCGACAGTCAGCACGCGCCCTTCGATAGGAATTTGCGTGCCAGCCAAGCCGAACGGATAGCCACTACCGTCGTAATGTTCCTGATGATATAACACATACGGCAACATGGGCCGCAATGCGCTCACGCCTTTTAACATTTGCGCGCCCAAAATGGGATGCTGTTTCATCTCGACATACTCGGCGTCGGTCAGCGAGCCAGGCTTGCGCAAGATCAGATCCGGCACGCCGATTTTACCAATGTCGTGTAAGAGCGCGCCGATTTCCAAAATGTCTTGCTGTTCGCGGGTCCACTGCAACTCGCGCGCAATTTCCAAAGCGACTTCGGTGACGCGGCTGGTATGGCCGGCGGTGTAGGGATCGCGCGCTTCCACCGCGTTCGTGATAATATGCACTGTATCGGCAAAGGAGCGTTTAAGATCGGAATACAAACGGGCGTTCGCCAGGGCGACGGCGCTGGGTACCGCGAGGATCGTGAGTGCGTCGCGGTCGTCTTGGTCAAAGGCGGTGCCGTCGGTTTTATTCATGACTTCGACCACGCCGAGAATGTGTTGTTGATGAATCAGCGGCACGCACAGGATAGAGTGCGTGGTCAACGCCGTGCTGTTATCTACTTCACGATAATGGCGCGGATCGGTTTGGGCGTCGTTGACGATGAGCGCAACCCCGTTTTTCGCGACCGTGCCAGCAATCCCGACGCCGGGCGGCAAGCGTGTGCCGATCAGTTGCGCGCTGGCGGGACCGACGGCAACTTGGAAAATCAATTCGCCAGTTTGCTCGTCGATCAACAATAGCGACCCGGATTCGCAATGCAACAATTCGACCGCTTTGTCAATAATGGATTTTAGCACGACGGCAACTTCGAGACTGGCAACCAGCGTTTGTCCAATTTCGATCATCGAACGCGATTGTTCCGTGCGGCGTTGCATCAAGCGGTACTGCTGGGCATTTCGCAACACGGTGGCTGTGTAGGCGCAGAATGCGGATACCAGGCGCAGATCAGCGGAGGTGAAGCGCGGCGCAGTAAGCCGACGACCCAGGTTCAGCACGCCGAGCCCGCGCGCGAGTTGGTCCTGTGCGGCGGGAAGCAACAGCGGCGCGCAGATCGCCGAGTCGAGCAAGTGCGGCTTGGGGTGCGCGCCGGCATACTGGGTTGCATCGAGTGCGCCGAGCAATAACATGGGTTGACGCTGAGCGAACACCCACCCAGCAACTCCTTCGTTGGGATGCACGCGTGTGGTAGCGACGATCTGCGCCGGGAGGTTGTGGGCTTGGGCGATGGTCAGTTCACGGGTGGCATCGTTGAAGAGCATGAGCGAACCACTATCGGCGTGGGCAAGATGCAAAGCCGCGACCAGAGTTTCTGCGAGCAGGGCATTCCAATCTGTCAGATTGTTCAGCCGCGCGCCTGTGGTGTAAAACGATTCGAGTGCGGCATTTTGTCGATCCGTATCGGCGGCAGTATGATGCCAGGGCAGTGATTCCGGCGGGCTAGGGGGTTCGGGCAACGTGGCGGTGGGGGGGGTGTTTCGACGAGCAGATAAATCAGTTGCCATAGGTTATTTTTTCGGTGCGCGCAGAATCTGGGAATTGGCGGAGTGTTATCCGGCGTACGCGATGGCGTTATTGCCGGAATGTTGAGCCATGCGCAAAGTGTCGTGTGCCGTGGCTAGCAAATCGAAAATGGAGGCGCATCCATCGCGGGGATACGAGCAAATGCCCAGGGTGGCGGTCAAGTGAATGGGTTTCTCGGCATCACCCAGATCAATGGCGTTGATGCCAACGCGCAAACGCTCGGCGACAATTTTAGCGCCTTCGCGGCTGGTCATCAAGAGCAACAGCGCCAGCGCATTGCCATCGGCTTGACCGATCAAATCAATCGAGCGCACGGTACTGCGGCAGGTGTTCGCAACTTGGCGTAACGCTTGCACGCCGAACTCGCGGCCATACCGCATGGTCAGTGTTTGCCAATCATCAATTTCAAGCACAATGGCGGTGATCGATTGATTGTACCGCCAACTGCGACGGAACTCGCGATCCGCCATGTTCAAAAATACTTGATGCTTGAGTACCCCAGTCGCCGAGTCTTCGAGTGTGATTTGCTCGTTGCTGGTTTGGCGGTGCACCATTTCGATTGCCAAGACACCTTGCGCCGCAAGCGATTCAAGCCAGGTAACGCGCGCGGCGTTGATGGGACGGTTGGGCAAAGGGTATACGATCAGCACGCCCAAGACCTGGTTGCCGGCGATCAGCGGCGTGCCGATTAATTGGACAGGCTTGGCGCCGACGGCGGGATCGTTGATTGCATCAATCAACGTTTTGCGCGCGTGCGCAATCCGATAGGCAAATCCATCGCCCGCGCGCTCAATGAAATCTTGCGCGAGCGGAATGGCGTTGGCGGTGCCAAAGGTGCTTGCGCTTTGCATGGGCAAATTCGACGCGGCGAGTAAAACGCTGGCGTGCGTTGCTTCCATCAATTGCGCGCTGGCTTCGACCAGGATTTGCAATGTCTCGGTGAGCGGTTTGATCCGGCTTGATTCGATGAGGTCACGCAAGAGGCGCGTGGGCGGCGCATTGAGCATCGCGGTGGTGGCGCTGTTCGGTTGCGGGCTGGCTTGCGTGTTGCGCAGGGTGTCCACTTGACGATGCAATTGCTCCATCTCAATCGCGCGCGCGACCGTATAGCCCAAGGGCCCGAAATCTTCCATCGGCGTTTGCAAGTACGCATACGCGCCTTCGTTCACGCCAGTCTTGGCGGCGTCCACTGATTTGTCATCGCTTAATAAAATGATCGCGGTACTGGGACTGCGTTTTTTGATCTCACGCATTACTTGGACGCCATTCAAACGCGGCAAGGTGATGCCGACAATGACAACTTCGTATTGTTCCGGCGTGAATCGCGCGAGCAAGTCTGCGCCATCGAACGCAATGGTCACGGCGAAACCAAAACGTTCGAGCGCGCGGCGCGCCATGACGCACAACACGGCATCGGCATCGGCAAGCAGAATACGAATGGAGGCGGTTAGGGGAGGATTCATCTTGGTTTTGATTATACAACAAAACGCGCTTTGCGTAAAAGCGTTTTTGGGAGCCGCTACAGGGATGCGCGCGTCTGAACCACATGCCGCGCCGCGTATTTTGCAGTATAATCTTAAAACCAGTTGAACTGGTTGCTCAATTCGTGACGCGATTTTTCATGGGAGGATTCCGATGGAGGAATTTGATTTCGGCGGTGAAATTGTTTGGCGACCGACGGCGGCGCAACAAGCACGCACGCACCTCAAACGATTTATGGATCAGTACCAGATTGCCTCGTTCGATGAATTACTGCGCCGTTCGACCGATGATCTGGATTGGTTTTGGAATGCGGTGCTGGCGCAACTAGGAATTGAATTTTACGAACCATACACCCAAGTGGTTGATCTATCGCGTGGCGCGGCGTGGGCGCGCTGGTGTGTCGGCGGCAAAATGAATATCGTCCACAATTGCCTTGACAAACGAATCGGCACGCCGATGCAAAACCGCGCGGCGATCCGCTGGGAAGGTGAAGAGGGTGCGACGCGCGTGCTGACGTATGGCGAGGTGGACCGCGACGTGAACCGCGTGGCGAATGGCTTGCGCGCGCTCGGCTTGAGCAAAGGCGCCGTGATCGGTTTGTATATGCCCATGACGCCGGAGATTGTGATTGCGTTTTTGGCGATTGCGAAAATCGGCGGCGTGATCTTGCCGCTCTTTTCCGGTTATGGCGCGGGCGCGATTGCGACGCGCTTGATTGATTCCGGCGCCAAAGCATTATTTGTCGCGGACGGTATGTTTCGGCGTGGCCAACTGGTGCCGATGAAACCGATTGCCGATGAAGCGATTGCGCTGACAGGTGAACGCTCGGCGATCCAACACGTCATTGTGTATCGGCGAACCGGGATTGCGGTGACGATGCAAGCGAGCCGTGATATAGATTGGAACGAACTAGTCGCCGCGCAACCCGCGCAAGCGTTGACCGAACGCACTGACGCGGAAGATCCGCTGATGGTGATCTATACCTCTGGCACGACGGGCAAGCCGAAAGGCGCAGTGCATACGCATTGTGGTTTCCCGATCAAAGCCGCGCAAGATATGATGCACGGTCTTGATCTGCACGAATCCGACACGTTGTATTGGATGACGGATATGGGTTGGATGATGGGACCCTGGCAAGTGTTTGGCACGCTGTTGCTTGGCGGCACCATGTTGCTTTATGACGGCGCGCCGGATTATCCCGGATCGGATCGGGTGTGGTCGCTGGTTGAGCGGCATGGTGTTACATTGCTGGGCGTCTCGCCGACGCTCATTCGCGCGTTGATGAAATTTGGCGATGCGCCGATCAAACAGCATGAGGTTGGATCGCTCCGCGCGTTTGCGTCCACCGGCGAACCCTGGAATCCAACGCCCTGGTTATGGTTGTTCCACACGGTTGGCGGCGGCAAACTGCCGATCATCAATTATTCCGGCGGCACGGAAATTTCCGGCGGGATTGTGATGGGCAACTGGCTGACGCCATTAAAGCCGTGCGCGTTTGCCGCGCCGCTCCCTGGGATGGCGGCGGATGTGGTAGACGAAGCGGGCAACTCGGTGCGCGGCGCGGTCGGCGAACTCGTGATTCGCAAACCGTGGATCGGCATGACGCGCGGTTTCTGGCACGACCCCGATCGCTACCTTCAAACGTATTGGTCGAGGTTCCCCAATGTCTGGGTGCATGGCGATTGGGCGGCGGTGGACCAGGAGGGCTTGTGGTACATTCTGGGTCGCTCCGACGATGTGATCAAGGTTGCGGGTAAACGCCTGGGTCCCGCCGAAGTTGAATCGGCGTTGGTTAAAAACGCGGCTGTGCAAGAAGCGGCGGCAATCGGCATTCCCGACGACGTGAAAGGCGAAGCGGTCGTTTGCTTTTGCGTCTTGAAACCGAATGTCGCGGCGACCGCAACGTTGCGCTTGGAATTGAAAAACCAGGTCGCTAACGAGTTGGGCAAGCCGCTCGCGCCGCACGTGCTTGTATTTGTGCGCGATCTGCCGCGCACGCGCAACGCCAAAATTATGCGCCGCGTGATTCGCGCGGTGTATCTCGGCAAAGACCCTGGCGATCTGTCTGCGCTGGAAAACCCGGCGGCGGTGGAAGAAATTCGGCAAGCGGTTGCCGCGTGATCGGGTTGCGTTGCGCCGCCGCTATCCAAACGCATCTACCTGTGATAGAATCGCGCGCAAAGGAGAAATGATCCATGAACAAATTGCGCTACCGCTCCGCGATGCCAAGCGGCGTCCTTGTGTTTTCGATCCTGGTTTTAGCGTTGGTCGCTTGCAATTCAGCGGTCACGCCAACTTTGTCGCCCACGCTCAACCCAACACTCGCGCCAACTACGCCCACGTCGCCGCCGCTCGCCTCGCCGACATTCACCTTGACGCCGCTCACTGTTACGCCGCCCACGCCTGTGTTGCGTTTGTTCGAGACGCCGCGTGATGGACCTGCGCCGGTGGTCAATGCGATCAAGAGCGCGACCAAGACAGTGGATGTTGAGGTGTACGAATTGGCGGACAGCACCGTCATCAACGCGCTCATTGCCGCGCAAAAAGCGGGCAAGGCGGTGCGTGTGATTTTGAATCTAAATTTTCCGTCGGGCGGTAATCAGAACGCCGCGACCTATAAACAATTGCAAGCCGCCGGGATCGCGGTGCATTACGCCAACCCGGCATACCGTTACACGCACGAAAAAAGTATCATAGTGGATGCGGGGCTTGCTAGCCAGCAAGCATTGATCATGACGCTGAACCTTGCGCCCGGTTACCTTGGCGAACCCGATCCGCAAGGACAGAGTTTGAATTTCGGCATCATTGATTCAAACGCGGCGGATGTCGCGCAGATTCAAGCCATCTTTAACGCGGATTGGAATAGCACGCCATACACCACGCCGCCGACGAATGGGTTGGTGGTCAGCCCGATCAACGCGCGCGCCGCGTTGTTGCAACAGATCAATGGTGCAACAAAATCACTGCATATCTTTGCGCAAGAATTTGAGGACACGCAAATTGTCAATGCAACCGTCGCGGCGGCAAAACGCGGCGTTGAAGTCAAAGGCTTGTTGGCAAACAATATCAGCGGCAATACGCCGAACGCAAAAAAAGTTCAAGCGGCGGGCGGGCAGATGCGCTTTCTCACCGTGCCATACCAACACGCCAAAGCGACGATTACGGATGCCGCGCGCGTTTATATCGGCTCGGTCAATTACACTTCCAATTCGCTCGACAATAATCGCGAATTGGGCATCATCACGCCGCAAAGCGATATTGCCGCGCAAATGGAAATTGAGTTTGCCAAGTTCTGGGCGCAGGGAACCAACGTGCCGTGACGGGTCACGGGTAAACGATGCACGACCAGAAAATTTTGATCGCCGCGCTGATCGTGGATGGCGTGTTGTTGTGTGTTTGCGTGTGGCTCATCGTGTTTGCGCTGGACAATCTGCCGACCGATGCGGAAACGATCCCGGCTGAGGATACGGCGACGCTAGAGCCAGCTACAACCGAAACGCTTGCGCCCTCGGCAACGCTTACGCCCATGCCCATGCTGACCTTTACGCCAACGGCAACGGTTGCGCCAACGCCGACACTAACGCCAAGCCGCACGCCGACCGATGAGCCAACGCGCGCGCCATACGTGTTCAAGACGCCGATCGTGTCACCTGTGCCGCGCAAATAAATCGCTATACACCTGGGAGGAATCAGATGCCGCACGAATCGTTTGCGACAACCACGCGCGGACTAGACCGCGATGCGCCAGCAATGCGTTTGTACGAAAAAGCCAAACGGCTCGGCACCTGGAATCCCAGCGAGATTGATCTGACGCAAGATATTCTCGATTGGGAATGGCTCAAGGCGGATGAGCGCAATTTGATTTTGCGCTTGACGGCGATGTTCCAAGCTGGTGAGGAAGCCGTCACGCTCGATCTCTTGCCGCTGATCGAAACGATCGCGCAAGAAGAGCGGCTCGAAGAAGAAATGTTCCTGACTGCATTTCTCTACGAAGAAGCCAAGCACACCGATTTTTTTCAGCGCTTTATCACCCAGGTTGCGCGCGCGCCGCGTGACCTGACACAATTCCACACGCCGAACTATCGCGCAATTTTTTACGACGCGCTCCCCGCCGCGATGCAACGTCTGCATCACGATCACTCGGCGGCGGCGCAAGCCCAAGCCTCAGTCACGTATAACATGATCGTCGAAGGCGTGTTGGCGGAAACCGGGTATCACGCCTACCTGACCGCGCTGGAACGCAATGGCTTGATGCCCGGTTGTCGCAAAGCGATTGGCTTGCTCAAGCAGGACGAATCGCGCCATATTGCCTATGGAATTTTTCTCTTGTCGCGTTTGCTTGCCGCTGACCCGGCGTTGTGGCAAACGATCGAAGCCAAGATGAACGAATTGTTGCCGTTCGCCATCGGCGTGATTGGCGATGCCTTTGCGGCGTATGAGCCAATCCCGTTCGGCTTGGTCTATGACGATTTTGTGAACTATGCCATCACGCAATTTCAACGCCGCGTTGAACGATTGGAGCGCGCGCGCACGCAATCGCTTGCCCAAGTGACGCGCGCGGCGATTGATGCGGACGAGGCATGATGCGTCAGGTGCGCTGGCTGATGGCATTTTACGTTTCGCGAATTCGCGCTATAATGTTTGCAGATGGAAAACACTGACATGACTCTAGTTCAACTTGCCCAACATGGCGATAATCACGCGTTTGCGCAACTGGTTACGAATTACGAAAGCCGCGTGTACAATCTTGCACGGCGGATGATGCGTGATCCGCAAGATGCGGAAGATGTCTTGCAAGAAACGTTTATCAGCGTCTATCGTCACCTCGACGATTTTCATGGTGACGCGAGTTTTTCGACCTGGTTGTATCGCATTGCCACGAACGCAAGTTTGATGAAGTTGCGTTCGCGCAAACCGCCCGCGCTTTCACTCGATGAACCGATGGAATCGGAGCAGGATGAGTTTATGCCGCGCGAAATTGTCGCGTGGGACGTCACGCCTGAAGAGGCACTGCTCAACAGCGAGACACGCGCGCAAATGCAAGTCGCGATGAACACGCTACCGGAAACGTTGCGTGCGGTGTTTGTCTTGCGGGATGTGGAAGGTTTGTCCGTGCAGGAAACGGCGGATGTGCTGGGGATTAGCGTGCCAAATGTCAAGACGCGGTTGCATCGTGCGCGGCTGGCGTTGCGCGATCAACTCGCGGCATATTTTGGCGCGCATCATGGAAAGGAAGTGATCACGTGATTCAAACGCCGGGTTCGGATTTGTGCGGTAACCTGCGCACGCAGTTGCCAGATTATTTGGACGGCGCGGCGAAGGAATCCATCTGCCGCGCGATTGAGGAACACTTGGCGGGCTGTGCGGATTGCCGCGTACAAGTGGACACGCTCAAGAAAACGATCACGTTGTATCGGACTGCGCCGCGGGAAGCAGTGCCAAACGATGTGCATGAACGTTTGGTGCGCGTACTCAACCTCGATCAAATCAAGTGAATGTCAAGACCTGACGGGTACACCCCAGTCAGGTCTTTTTTTTGTGGCACCGCGTGCGCTCACGATCCGTGCAAGCCCCAGCGTTCACGCACGCGCGTTTCAATCGGCGCAAACACGAGCCGATCCACGGTTAAACCAATGCCGATGATGACGAGCATCACCGCGACGACTAGGTTCATATCGTTGAGATCGCGCCCCATCATCAACAGTTGCCCCAAGCCGAGCGACACATAGAGCAACTCGGCCGCCATCAGCGAGCGCCACGCAAACGACCAACCAAGTTTCATCCCGGTAATGATTGCGGGTAACGCGGCGGGAAAAACCACGAGCGCATACAATTTCCAGCCGCGCGCGCCCAGGTTGCGCGCCGCGCGCAAATACAACGGCGGCGTGTTCTTGACCCCGGCTTCGGTGGCGGTGGTGATGGCTAACAAGGCGCCCATCACGACGATGAATATGATCGCGCTTTCGTTCAAGCCAAACCACAAGAGCGCCAGCGGCAACCAACAGATCGACGGCAGGGCTTGCAGACCCAGGACCAGCGAGCCAACCGTTTCATCGAGCAATTTGATGCGCCCCAGCGCGAGCCCGAGCAAAATTCCGGCGACAGCCGAGATGCCAAAGCCGATGGCGATGCGTTCCAGCGAAACGAGCAGGCCGATGGTAAAGGTCCCGCGTTGAAATCCGCGCGCCAATGTTTGCAGAACGCCGAGCGGCGACGGAAAAATATATGCGGGTGCAACGCCAACCCAAACGAGAGTTTGCCACGCGCTCAGCAAGAGCGCAAAGAAAATAATTTTGCGCGTCAATCCACCAGCGGTCAGTCGCTTAAAGCACATCATCGCCAACCTCCCTGAATGTGCCGCGCATGCCGTCTTCGATCTGCGCGTCCAGGCCGCCACTCCGCACGGCTTGCGCGAAACTGTGTTCGTGTGCCAAGACATCCTCTTTGAGCACGCTCATGATTTCGCGCGCGAGATCCACCACGGCATAACTTTCGATCTGGCGCGGGCGCGGCAGATCGATCGCATATTCTTTTTTGATTGTCCCAGGTCGTGCCGAAAATACAACCACACGATCGCCCAACACAATCGCTTCGCGGACATTGTGTGTGACGAATAAAATTGTCTTGTGCGTTTCGCTCCAGATGGTTTGCAATTCGTCGTGCAAGCGATCACGTGTTTGCGCGTCCAGCGCGCCGAACGGCTCATCCATCAAGAGCACATCGGGGTTGAGCGCGAGCGCGCGCGCGATGGCGACGCGCTGTTTCATGCCGCCGGATAATTCATGCGCATACGCTTGGGCGAAATCGCCGAGGTGCACCATCTGCAAAAATTTTTGCGCAATGGCGTGACGCTCGGTGGGCGCAATGCCTTGCATCCGCAAACCAAATTCGACGTTATCCAGGACGTTGAGCCAGGGAAAGAGCGCGGCATTTTGGAAAATCATCACCCGGTCGGTGTCAGTGCGCCGAATGAGTTGATCGTCCATGCGCACTTGACCGGTGGTGGGGTGGTCTAGTCCAGCGACGATGTTGAGCAGAGTGGACTTGCCACAGCCCGATGGTCCGAGCAGGCAAACGAATTCACCTGCGCGTACGGCGAGATTGATCGCTTCGAGCGCGGCGACGACGCCGGTTTTGCCGCGATAGGTTTTGGTCACGTCGCGTATTTCGAGTTTCAAAGGGAAACCTCTACATCTAGTTCACTGCGGGCAGATTCTTTTCTTTCAATACTTGGTTGAGTATCGTCAAATCGAAAAGGTTGTCCAAAGGCGGTTTAGCATCGCCGAGAAAACCGGCTTGAAACGCGGCATCGGCGGAGCCGAATAACGATGCGCTGATCGGATCGTAGGTCACCGTTTGCCGCGACCACGCATCGTCAAGGACGGCGGGGTTCAAAGCCGCATTCGTCAGGCGCAGAATTTCGGCGTTGAGTTTGGCTTTTGCGGCGGCGGGCTCGGCGTTGATGCGTTGCGTCAGTTCCACGTGCGCCGCGAGAAAATTTTTGACGATCTCGGGATGCGCGTTCAAAAATTTTGTGCTGACGACGATGCAGGTAGTTGTAAATTGACCCTTGTCCCACAAAGCGCGTTCGTCGAGAAAAATTTTACCGCCCGCTTCGCGCACGAGGCGCGCGCCCCAGGGTTCGGGAACCCAGGCGGCATCAATCTCTTTTTTCTGAAAGAGAGTCAAGATATCGGGATTGGCAATTGGCAGAACTTGGGTATCGCCGCCTTGCTCTTTCAATTTCAAACCTTGTTTAAGCAACCACGCGCGTGCGGCAACGTCCTGCGTATTGCCGAGTTGCGGCGTGGCAATTTTTTTGCCGCGAAAATCAGCCGCGGTAGTGATCCCGGCGTCGCTCCGCACAACCAGCACTGCGCCGCCGCTCGTCGCCCCGGCGATGATGCGGAGCGCCGCGCCGTTCGATTTGACATAGCCGTTGATCGCTGGGTTGGGTCCGATATAGGTGAGATCGAGTTGCCCGGCGAACAATGCTTCGATCGCGGAAGGTCCCGCATTAAAAATCTTTGGATCAAGCGTTACCTTTGCGCCAAGCGCGCGCGCAAAGGTGCCGTCGGCAATGCCGATCACGGCTTGCGCGTGTGTGATGTTGGGGAAATAGCCGACGCGGATCGTCATCGGATCATTCGCTGAAGGCGCGGCGGGAGTGGCACATGCGGCACAAGTCAGTGCGACGATACTGGATACGAGCAACAACAAATGCGATTTCATGCGCGTGCCTCCTGAATAAATTCTAAATCGGAGGGAAAATTGTCGGTAGACCAGATTGTTCAATTCCTACTAAATCAGTAGGATTTATAGCGAACTAGGCGCGTCTTGTCAAATTCATTGACGCAGTGGAATACCTATGCTATACTGGGATCACGGTAACGCATTGCCGTACTCGATTATTTATTTTTTGAAAAGGAGGCATCATGCTCGAAGAGTTCAAAAAGTTTGTGATGCGGGGGAACGTGATTGATCTAGCGGTGGCGTTTATTATGGGTGGCGCATTTGGCGGGATTGTGAGTTCCTTGGTCAAGGACATTATCATGCCGCCCATTGGCTTGGTTTTGGGCAAGGTGGATTTTGCCAACTTGTTCCTGGACTTGTCGGGGCAAGGGTATAAAACGCTTGCCGATGCCCAAAAAGCCGGTGCCGCGACAATCAACTATGGCTTGTTCATCAACACCGTGATCAATTTTGTGATTGTTGCATTTGTCATGTTTTTGCTTGTGCGCGCGGTTTCTCGGATGACGCCCCAACCCGCGCCTGCCGCGCCAACGACGAAGGATTGTCCGTACTGCGCGTCGGCGATTGCGATCAAAGCTACGCGCTGTCCTAACTGCACGTCACAGTTGTAAAGCGAACGACTAGATAAAAAGAAACCTTGCCCGTTCCGCAAGGTTTCTTTTTATTATTTCTAGTCAGGTTAAATACCTCGCGGCTTGCCGCGTTTCCGCATTCGCATTGGTGTTTTCGATACCGCGTAGCTTGTTGCGCGGAGATTCATTTCTTTTTTGGTTTGACCAATGCTTTTTGAATTAAATACACTGCGCCAATCGCAATCAAGACATCGCCGATGCTAAAAACATTTGGGAAAATGAATCCTTTGGGAATAGCAAAAATATCGCCTAGAAATGGTAAAAGCGTTCCTGAATCCATCCCGATTGAATTATTGTAGGTTTGTCCTGGAGCCAGGTGAGAAAATCCGGCGATTTGCCATGCGTCTATCGACGCGGGCATATATCCGCCATTCATCAAGATCGTTAATGAGTTGGAGAAAAACCCTGCCGCGATAATGATCATCCCAGGGAGAGCATGGTTTTTTACAACTGCCAGCAAGAGTAAGGTAAGAGAAACAAGATAGGATAGGGCGGTAAGTTTTTTGAGGTCGGAATTGTTTTGCCAAAAGTCATTGAATACAATAATCTGGATCAGGAATCCCGCGATAATAATTCCGCGCCACTTGAGCGGCAAGTCTGCCAAATATTCAATTTTTCCTCCACGCAAGAATGCTAGCGCAAGCGCGGCAATTAGAACGACCAGGATAATCAATGAGATGTCTCCCTTGACCTAGACATGACCATTAGAGCCAACAAGTCTTATAAAGGTTTCAACAACTTGCGGGTCAAATTGCGTGCCGCTCTCATGCGTTAATTCCCCAAGCGCTTCATCTTGCGTGAGGGCTTCGCGGTACAAGCGTTTTTCAATCATGGCTTCATAAGAATCGGCGACGGCGATGATTCGAGAGCCCAGGGGAATATTGTTTCCTTCCAAGCCCGCTGGATATCCTTTGCCATCGAATCGTTCATGATGATGCCTTACCAATTCAGCACCTCGGGCAAAGAGTGGAAATTTCGAAAGAAGCATGGCTCCGACTTCCGCATGTTGCTTGGCATGTTCCTGTTCGTCCGGGGTTAAACGCTTAGGGCTAAACAATACATTGTCAACCATTCCCACCTTGCCTAAATCGTGCAATAACGCGGCGGATGCGATAATTTCAACTTCTTCTGGGGGTAATTTCATTTCCTTTGCAATCATTTCCGCGTTATGCGAGACCCTTTCCGAATGGTCGAAGGTGTGGCGATCGCGCACATCAATCACCTGCACCAGAGCGCGCAGAGCATCGTGCGTTTGGCGTTGTAATTGGACCGCCACTTGGTAGCTCTGTCGAATAACCAAGAACATGATACCAGCCAGCAGTATGCTGATGGGATTATAACTCCATAGAATGGCGAGCATGACTCCGAATGGATAGAGCGCAAGTTCATACCATATGATCTGTTGGGTGTTCTGAATCCATACCGAAAGAATCGGTGTTTTGGTCACAAGACTGACAACCATACAAAGCAAAATCGTAGCAATCAAAAAATGACCAATTCCAGCAAGACTAACAGCTAGTCCATTTTGGAATGAACCAAAGTAGTCTGTCTGAGATTGATAAATTGCATGAAAGATTAGCGAGGAGACCGCCACGCTAATCGTTAATTGCCCGATGTTAAATAGCTTCGCGAACCACTTGCGCTTGGCAGGGAATTCTCCCAACAATGTTCCGAAAAACGTTCCAAGAATCGCGGAAGGTAAGGGGAATAAAAGAACTGCGGCAAATTTGACGATTGTCGATATGGTAATCTCTATTTTCTCACCGAAAAGCATGATCGGTTTAAGGTCAAGTAATGTGATCCCAATCGATAAGAAAAAAACAATTGTCCAAGATTTTGCATCATACCCGATCTGAAATATGGAAAATGAAACCGCGCTCAGGGCGAGCGCGATAATGAGACCAATATAGATGGACGCTAATCGAGGAAGAGAAATCATTAATGTGGTTGCCTTATTGCCGAAAAGGTTGTGTCTTCTGTTTTACTGGGGTAAAAGAAAATCTTGGCGGGGTGGAGAACCGGCGAACCTGGGGAGAAATTAGTCCGAGCTTAGAAATTCCATTTGCCTTCAGCCAGAATGGCCAGAAGCATAGACGCCAAAGTTGCTAACGTGAGCAAAACCTGCGCGCCGCGCCACTTCACTCAGGACTCACTTCCTTTCGTTGAGGGAATTGACCACCAGAGGTCATTGTCCTCTTCGCTTCGCTCTTACTCGCACAGATTCGCCGGTCGGAAACATTCTAACACAATCTCACGGTAAAATCAAGAAAATTTTATCCAGCGGGTGATTTGAAACAATCAGATCGATTCGAGGTCTTCTGATTCGCGCGGCGCCTGCAACGTCAAATTATGAATCCGGCGATTGAGTGCGCCTAGGGTTGCGCGTGCCGCAGACTCGGCGTTTCGATGACCAACAAAACTAGAGCCGATGAATGTTTCTTCCCGATTATCGATCAAGCAATGTATAATGACAATCAGAATTTGGTGGGCTCCCATTCCAAAAACTTGAGCATCCTCTAATTGAAAATCCAAATGCAAGCCGATCAGTTTGCGGATGGCATCAATAGTTGCGTTTGCGGCAGTATGATGAGGAGTAGGATTATCAATTCTTTCGAACGCTTCGCCGACAGACCGGTGTCCCGCTCCTCGAATTTCGACTTGAACCCGCTTTTTATTTCCGACAAGTTCTTCAGTCACTCGCGCGATCTCTGGTCTAGCGATCGGAATGCGTAATAATTGCTCATCGGGAATCTGGACCATACTGATCTTACGATAATCGACTTTGGTCGAGTGTTTGACGAATAGCATTGTTTCGATGTCGCGAACAATTTGTTTGGGTTTTCGCTCTGTAGATGCGACAATGTGGACTTCGCTAATGTCTCGGTTGGGATCGAGAATAACGCGCGAGGTATAAATGCCATGAATTTGGTCGAGGGTCAGAGACATATCTGAAGCAGATGGTTTGGTGCGCAAAGGAACGAGAGGTTCAACCATAGGATCTCCCTGATTTCAGAAAAATATAGAGTTATCTTTCTCACCAAGTTCCTACATTCTACCATGAATGCTAAATCATGTATACTATTTTCTGGAAAATAAAAAATTGGTTGAGAGTTAATCGCTTCCAACCTATCAGGCAAACTCATTTCATAACTAACAAAAATCCAAGACCATAGCCTATTGGTTGGGTCTCATCGGAATTTTCACGCCCGTGTTTTTTGCAAATTCAATTGCCTCTGGATACCCGGCATCTGCATGACGGATTACGCCCATACCGGGGTCGCTTGTCAGGACGCGCTCCAAACGGCGCGCGGCCTCCGGGGTGCCATCTGCGACAGTCACTTGTCCCGCGTGAATAGAATAGCCGATGCCGACGCCGCCGCCGTGATGGATCGAAACCCAGGTTGCGCCATTGACGGCGTTGATGAGCGCGTTGAGCAGAGGCCAGTCCGCGATGGCGTCCGAACCATCGCGCATGGCTTCCGTTTCGCGGCGCGGCGAAGCGACTGAGCCAGCATCCAAATGATCGCGTCCGATGACGATGGGCGCGGAAACGGCGCCACTGGCGACGAGTTCGTTAAAGCGCAAACCCGCGCGCGCACGTTCGCCGTAACCGAGCCAGCAGATGCGCGCGGGCAAACCTTGAAACGCGACGCGCTGTTGCGCCATGCGAATCCAGCGGGCGAGGTTTTTATTTTCGGGAAATAATTCCAGGATCGCTTCATCGGTGCGGTAAATATCCTGCGGATCGCCGGAAAGCGCGACCCAGCGGAATGGGCCTTTGCCTTCGCAGAACAGCGGGCGAATATACGCTGGCACAAACCCGGGATAATCGAACGCATTTTTGACGCCCGCATCCAACGCGCGCTGACGCAGATTATTGCCGTAATCGAAAACGATCGCGCCGCGCGCTTGAAAATCGAGCATGGCTTGCACGTGCCGCGCCATTGCTTGCATTGCTTGCGCTTGATATTGCGCCGGGTTGGATGCGCGCAACGCCGTCACTTGCTCAAGCGGCATCTCTGGCACATACGAGAGCGGATCGTGCGCGGGTGTTTGATCCGTGACAATATCCGGCACGACGCCGCGCGTGACTAACTCGGGCAAGATGTTTGCCGCGTTGCCGATCAAGCCAATCGAGCGCGGCTCGTTTTTTTTGAGCGCATCTTCCACGCGCGTCATGGCGTCTTCCAGGTTATCGGTCAATTCGTCGAGATACCGCGTTTCAAGCCGCCGTTGCGCGCGATGCGGATCAACTTCGACGACCAGTGCGACGCCTTCATTCATCGTGACCGCGAGCGGTTGTGCGCCGCCCATCCCGCCGAGTCCAGCGGTCAACACAAATTTGCCGCGCAACGATGCCCAGCCCTGCTGTTGCGCGAGACTCGCGAGCGTTTCAAACGTGCCTTGTAAAATGCCTTGCGTGCCGATGTAAATCCACGAGCCCGCGGTCATTTGCCCATACATGATCAACCCGGCTTTTTCCCAGGCGTCGAAATTATCCTGGGTGGCCCACGCGGGAACGATATTGGAATTGGCGATCAACACGCGCGGCGCGTCCGGGTGCGATTTGAAAACGCCAACCGGCTTGCCGGATTGCACGAGCAAGGTTTCGTCGTTGCCTAGCTCGCGCAGGGCTTGCACAATCGCGTCAAAGCACGCCCAGTTGCGCGCGGCACGCCCGCGCCCGCCATAGACGATCAACTCATCCGGCTTTTCGGCAACATCGGGATCGAGGTTGTTCATCAACATGCGGAGTACAGCTTCTTGTTGCCATGACTTGCAACTGATCTGGGTGCCGCGCGGAGCGCGAACGGTGCGTGCAGTGGACATCGGGGTCTCCTTTGGTTTCATGCACTTGGCGCACAATGCCGAAAGCGTACAACGCCTTCAGTGTATTCGATTATAATCCCGCGCGCACGGAGCGTCAACGGGCATCCAGGTTAGGCGGACAGCGTGGCGGCAGAATTGCTCTGAAATTTTTGCTTACCCCCTTGACTAACCAAAAATATCTGAATATAGTAACGCCAGTTTTATTCTGAATTCGTGACGGACGCAATGAAACCTAGCTTGTTCGAACTGGACGCCTTGGCTAGGCGGAGCGAATGGCGTAACCGACCGTGGACATGAGCTTGATGTCACGGTTTTTTTATTCTTGTTGCATTTTCATTTTCTGCGCCGTTCATGCAAGGAGGTGATGCGAGCAATTCAAACCAACTCGCTGGTTCCGGTACGTCACTGCTGACGTTGGCAAATAATTAAATCTTCAGGGAGGAGGATCGAATGAAACGGTACGTGAGAGTAGGATTAGCTTTGTTCGTTTTTGCTTTGCTGGCGAGTTTTGCAAGTGTGTCGCAATTGAGTGCGGCTGGCCCGGTCGAGCGTTATATCGTGGTTGCGAAAAGCGATGCCGAATATGACCAGCTTCGCGCTGATACGCAAAAATCTGGCGGTAAAGTAGTGGGCGATTTGCGTGATGTCAAGACGTTGGTGGTAACGGCTCCGAGTGGCAGTAAATCCCAAATTGCCGCAAGCACGCACGCGCAGGCGGTCGTCAAGGATACTGTGCGCACGCTTGTGCAACCCAAGATGGCGTCCGAATTGTTGAACGCGAATAGCAAGCCGGAACGCAATCGCGTGGATTTGAAAAACGGCGGCGGGAAAAAATCTGTGACCCCCGACCCAGCGTTTGCCTTGTCAGGTTTGATGTGGAGTATTGATCGCGTGCGTGCGCCGCAAGCGTGGAAATTCACCACGGGCGATCCGGCGGTCAAGGTTGGCGTAGCCGACACAGGGTTGGATTTTACGCACAGTGAACTTGCTTCGCGGGTTACAGGGGTTGTCGATCTAACCGATCCAACTTTATGCAAGACGTATTTTGGTTATTCCGATGCGGACTTTGCCACCGCGTATGGTGGACCCGCAAACACGGATTGGAACGGTCACGGTTCGTGGATTGGTGGTAACATCGCAGGCGCGTTGGATGGGGTTGGCGTCAATGGCATCGCGCCGAATGTCAAGCTCGTGGCGTTGAAGATTGCCGAGTGGTGTGGTTACGCATGGGATTCTTCGATCCTTAATGCATTTCTCTATGCCGCGAATAATGGAATTGACGTTGTCAGCATTTCGTTCGGCGGCTATTTGGACCGCACTGATCCAGCCCAAGACGCGCTCTATAAAGATTATGTGGATACCGTGAATTACGCGCGCAAGAAAGGCACGGTCATTGTTGCCGCGGCGGGTAACGAACACTTGCGCATTGGCGCAGGCGGTCAAGTGATTAGCCACGGCCCGCTTACCACGCCTGGCACGGCGACGGCAGATTTCTTTGATTACTATGGGTTGTGGGAAACTCCCGGCGGTATTCCGGGTGTCATTGATGTGTCTTCGACTGGTAACGTGGTCAACCTGCCATCGGTGAATTGCGCACCTGGCACAACGACGTATCCCAACGCCACGTGTAAGCCGACCTCTGATCCGCATCAACCATTTGGGATTGGGAAAAAGAACCAGCTCGCGTACTATAGCAACTATGGTCCGCGTATTGATGTGGCCGCGCCCGGTGGCGCGCGCAAGTTCAACCTGCCGAACTATGAGCGCGGAGGGACACCTGGCTTTCCGTATACCACAGCGGATGGCACCAATGTATGGGAGGACTTTAGCATCACCTCCAACTGGGCGCTCGAAATTCCTTGCTTTGTGAACGTTGCCCCCGGTTTCTATCCCAATGAATGTTATTCGTCGATTCAGGGCACTTCGATGGCGACGCCGCACGCTTCGGCGGTGCTTGCTTTGATTGCGAGCCAGAACAAGGATGCGCGTCATCATCCCGAGCAATTGGTTGAAATCTTAAAGGAATCGGCGCAAGAAATTCGCGGCAATGCCACGCCTGGTTTGAGCGCAACCGACAAGTCGGTTGCCGAAGGCACGGGCGCCGCGTGTCCGACCGGATACTGCTACCTGGGTGGTCCGGCTGTTTCGGATCGCGAAGCGTATGGCGCCGGTTTGGTAGATGCTGGCGCGGGTGTCAGCGATCACTAGTCCGTTTCGATTGACTAATTGAACGACCGACGGGAAGCGATGAAAAGCGCTTCCCGTTTTTTATGCTATAATAATTGGTGAGGAGTCACGAGCCAATGAAAAGTATTTCGTTTGATCAAGCGGTGGGTTTTTACGACAAAACCCGGGTTGACCCGGCGTGGGTCTCGCGCGCCATCACTGACTCGATTATTCAACTGGGACGGCTTACGCCGACATCCCGCGTGATGGAAGTGGGCATTGGGACTGGGCGCATTGCCTTGCCTTTGCTTCAACGAAATTATCAGATCACGGGAATTGATTTGTCCGTGTCGATGATGACGGAATTACTAAAGAAAACTTTCGGGTATGCAACTCGAATTGCGCTCGCGCAAAGCGATGCAAACGATCTGCCTTTTGCAGATGCGACGTTTGATTGTGTGTATGCGG
>JBBIUF010000030.1:0-40829 GCA_037440365.1 Chloroflexota bacterium | reverse complement strand
ATGGGGAGCAACGATTACGATGATGAGAAACCAGTTCATCAAGTTTATCTGGATGCGTTTTACATCTCACGGTATCCGGTAACAAACGCGGAATACAAAAAATTTGTGGACGCAACGAAACACGCTGTGCCGCAACATTGGGCGAACGGGAAAATTCCCGCAGGCAAGGAAAATCACCCGGTTGTTTACGTTTCCTGGGATGACGCAACTGCTTACGCGCAATGGGCGGGTGTGGGTTTGCCAACCGAAGCGCAGTGGGAAAAAGCGGCGAGTTGGGATGATGTGAAAAAAGCGAAACGCAAATTTCCCTGGGGTGATGGGTTTGATGCGAAAAAATGTAATGCGCGTGAATCTGGGATTGGTGATACAACGCCGGTGGGCAAATATTCCCCAGCCGGCGATTCACCGTTTGGGGTGGCGGATATGGCGGGGAATGTGTGGGAATGGTGTGCGGATTGGTACGGCGAAAATTATTATGCGAGTTCGCCGGAAAAAAATCCAACAGGACCGGATTCTGGGCAATCGCGTGTTTTGCGCGGCGGCGCGTGGTACGACCATCAAGGCAATGCGCGCTGTGCGTATCGCTACTGGTTCTCCTCGGGCATTTTCAACATCAATTTCGGGTTTCGGGTGTTCTCCCTGGCTATTCCTGGGTTCTGATTTCTGGCTTCTGCTTGCTGGGAACTGGTTTTCTGTGGGGGGAGTCCAGAGGGGGGCGAAGTTTGCCCCCCTCTGGTCGCGTAAAAAACCTGTCAAGTTTCTCATGTCATTGCGAGGGCGGTGTTTGCCCGAAGCAATCTCCAACTAGTTCGGAGATTGCTTCGAACTTGGGTCGGACGCGCCTACGGCGCTCGCAATGACATGCCTACTGCCTTTTGCTTTCCGCCTACTGATTCTATCGTTTGATTACCGCTTCGCGCTCCGGTCCCACGGACACCCACTTGACCGGCACGCCCACGGATTTTTCAATGAACGCGATGTACTGTTGCGCGCGCGCGGGCAAGTCCGCAAATTTGCGCACGCCCGTAATATCGGTGCGCCAGCCGCGCAACGTGCGATAGATTGGTTTCACGCGCGCTAGCCCGGACGTATCCACATCCGCATACCCCACGCGCTTGCCATCCAGTTCGTATCCCACGCATATCTTGATTGCATCGAACGCGCTCAGGATGTCAAGCTTGGTCACGAATAAATCGGTGACGCCGTTCAACTGCGCCGCAAATCGCACCACGTTGAGATCGAGCCAGCCGCCGCGCCGCGTGCGTCCGGTCGTCGCCGCAATTTCGGTCAGCACCGCGCGCGCGTCGTGTTCTGCCTCGTCCAAAATTTCTGTGGGCAGTGGCCCGCCGCCCACGCGCGTCGTATATGCTTTCGTCACGCCGATGATGCGTTTCAATTCGCGCGGTGGCACGCCCAAGCCTGCCGTCGCCGCGCTTGCGAGCGTCGTCGAGCCGGTGACGAACGGATACGTGCCAAAATCCGGGTCGAGGCACGCGCCCATCGCTTGCTCCAATAAAATTTTCTTGCCGTCGCGCAACGCCTTTTGCACGATGGGAAATAATTCTTTCAGATACGGTTGGATGATTGCGGCATAGCCGCGATAGTCGGCATACACTTGATCGAAATCAAGCGCCGCGCCGCCAAGCGCGACAATGATTTTATTTTTCAGCGCCAATTGCACGCGCAACTTTTCGGCGAACAATTCTGCGTCTGCGAGATCAGACCAGCGTAAACCGTTATAGCTCACCTTGTCCGCAAATGCCGGACCGATGCCGCGCCGCGTGGTGCCGGTTGCGCCCGCACCTTTGGCTTTTTCGTACAAGCCATCAAGGATTTTGTGATACGGCATGATCACATGCGCGCGCGGCGAGATCAGCAAACGTTTTTCGAATGGCACGTGCGCGTCATGCAGAACCTTGAATTCTTCGATGAGCGCGGCCGGATCGATCACGACGCCGCCGCCGATCAAACAGCGCGGGCGCGCGTGAAAAATGCCGGACGGCACCAGGTGAATCTTGAATGTGCCGAGCGCGTTGACGACGGTGTGCCCCGCGTTGTTGCCGCCGTTGTACCGCGCGACGAAATCGAAATTACCGGCGAGATAATCAATTGCCTTGCCCTTGCCCTCATCGCCCCATTGCGATCCCAGCACCACCGTTGCGGACATTGCATTCCTCCCATCTAGTCTCTAGTCGTTAGTCAACAGTCAACCGTCTCATTGAATACTGATTACTGAACACGGATCACCGTTTTCACGATCTGTTCCGCCAACCCGATGTACGTGAATGGCGATAATGCGTGCAGTTTCGCTCGCGTTGCGTCATCCACATCGAGCGCGGCGACCCAGGTTGCATAGTCGGTTTGTGTGAGCGTCTTGCCGCGCGCCAACGCTTTCAATTTTTCGTACGCATCGGCAACGCCCGCCGCGCGCAAAATGGTTTGCGCGCCTTCGGTCACCGTGTCCCAATGCGCATCGAGATCGGCGCGCAACCGGGTTTCGTTCGCCGCAATTTTGGACAAGCCGCGCGTGAGCGCTTGGTACGCGACGAGCGTATGCCCGAGCGCAACGCCGAACGTCCGCCGCACCGTCGAATCGGAGAGATCGCGTTGCAAGCGCGACACGGCGAGTTTATCGGCGTAATGCGCGAACAGCGCGTTCGCCAAACCCAGGTTGCCTTCCGCGTTTTCAAAATCAATGGGATTGACTTTATGCGGCATGGTGGATGAGCCAACTTCCGACGCTACCACGCGAAGCGCAAGCACATCATCGCTAATATAGCGCCACCCGTCCTGCGCCAGATCGATCAGGATCGCGTTCGCGCGGCGGAGCGCGTCGAAAAATTCTAGCCAATTGTCATACGGCAAAATCTGCGTCGTCACCAGGTTCGGCTCAAGATCGAACGCGCGAATGAATTGCGCGCTAAACGCGAGCCAATCCACCTGGGACGCGGCGGCGGCGTGCGCGTTGAAATTGCCGACCGCGCCGGTGAGTTTTGCTTCCAAGCGATGCGTGTGAATCGTCGCGCGTTGCTTTTGTAACCGCGCAAGAAACACGGCGAACTCTTTGCCGAGCGTGGTCGGCACAGCGGGCTGACCATGCGTACGCGCGAGCATCGGCGTTGCGGCATACGCGCGCGCAAGATCGGCAAGGCGAGCGAGGATCGCGTCGAGCGCGGGAATGATCACGGCATCGCGCGCGGCGCGGAGCGCAAGCGCCTGCGCGATCTGATTCACATCTTCGGAGGTGAGCGCGAAATGCAACCACGCGGCGACATCGCTCAGCGTCGTCGGCGCGATCTGTTCGCGCAAAAAATACTCGATGGCTTTGACATCGTGCCGCGTGGTGCGTTCAATTGCTTTGATGCGCGCGGCATCGGAAGCGGAAAAATTTTCACCGAGCGCGCGGAGAAATTCTATTTCGGCGTTGGTGCAGGGGCGGACGAGGCGCGCGTCACGCGCGAGCGCGATGAGGTATGCAATCTCAACGCGCACCCGGTCGCGGAGGTATGCGTATTCGGAAAAATAATTGCGGAGCGGCGCGGTGTCATCCGCGTAGCGCCCGTCGAGTGGCGAGAGGGCGTCCAGTGCGTTAGGTTGGCTCACTGATTTTCACCACGCTGATATTACTTGCATTGCGGGAATCGGTCAAGTAATTTATAATCGCAGGGTAAATTGTGCATGCGCTTGACCGCGCACCTGTTCGCATAAAATACATCCGCTATGAATCTTCACCGATAATTTATATTCGTGTAAATTTTGGGGTTCATGGTTCAAGGAGTCGTAATGAAAATTTTGCCTGACGTTGCGTTGACGTATGACGATGTTCTGCTCGTGCCGCAATATTCGGATGTCGAGTCGCGCCGCACCTTGTCCATGCAAACGCAGTTGACGCGCAAACTCGCGTTGCAAATTCCGATTGTATCGTCGAACATGGACACGGTGACGGAAAGCGAGATGGCGATTGCGCTCGCGCGCGAGGGCGGCATCGGCATCATTCATCGCTTTATGCGGATTGAAGAACAGGTGCAACAGATCACGCGCGTCAAAAAATCGGAATCGTTTATCGTGAATGATCCGATCACGCTTTCGCCGGAACACACGGTTGCCGATTTGCGCCGCGTGATGGCGGAGACGGGTTCGGGCGGCATTTTGATCGTGGACGCGGAACAGTGCTTGTTGGGCATTGTGACGACGCGCGATGTGTTGTTTGAGCATGATGAGCAAAAAACGCTTCGCGCTGTCATGCACCGCCAAGTCGTGACCGCGCCAGCCAACACGACGCTGAAAGAAGCGGAGAAAATTTTGCACGCGCATCGAATTGAAAAATTGCCGCTGGTGAATGACGCGCGCCGCGTCGTTGGCTTGATCACGTCGAAAGATATTCGCAAGGTGCAACAATTTCCCCGGGCAACCAAGGACACGCGCGGACGGCTCGCGGTGGGCGCGGCGGTCGGCGTAAAGGAACGCGAACTCGAACGCGTTGAGGCGGTACTGGCGGCGGGCGCGGATTGCATCGTCGTGGATATCGCGCACGGCGATTCGCACCTTGAAATCGAAATGATCGAAAATATCCAACGCCGTTTTCCCGACGCGCAAATTATTGGCGGCAACGTGGCGACGGCGGATGGCACACGGCGTTTGATTGACGCCGGCGCGGACGCGATCAAGGTCGGCGTTGGACCTGGGTCGATCTGCATTACGCGCGTCGTCGCTGGGTCGGGTGTGCCGCAACTTTCGGCGGTGATCGAATGTGCAACCGTGGCGGACGCGGCGGGCGTGCCGATTATTGCGGACGGCGGTATTCGCCAGCCGGGTGACGCGGCCAAGGCGCTCGCGGCGGGCGCGGCAACGGTGATGATCGGCAGTCTGCTCGCCGGCACGGACGAGAGTCCTGGTTTGATGATGACGCGCAAAGGGCATCGCTATAAAACGTCGCGCGGCATGGCGTCACTGCAAGCGAGCGTGGATCGCAAGGCGCGCGAAGGCGAGGGCTGGATCACGCAAGAGGAAATTGACGATTACGTTTCGGAGGGCGTGGAAGCGGCAGTGCCGTATCGCGGACGCGCGAAAGAAGTGTTGACCCAACTCGTCGGCGGGATTCAATCTGGGATGAGTTACTCCGGCGCGCACACGCTCGAAGAGTTTCGCGCCAAAGCAATGTTCGTGCGGATGACGGGCGCAGGTCTGCGCGAATCGCATCCGCACGATGTCGAGACGTTATAGTTGGGTCTGGCGCGCTCGGCGTTAGTGTAAAGGCAAGACGACGAACGCATACGATAGCGGATGAAGCGTGAGCGTCGGCAGAGCCGCCGCATCTTGCGCGACACCGGATAGTTGCGGCAGAGTTTGATCGTCCACCAGGGCAAGTTTGTGATCGTTCAACTGCACCGTCGTGCCGAATAAATCGGGCGCGTTCATCGCATACACCGTGTACCGCCGATTGCTAAATTCTGGAAACGACACCGTCGCATCGCGCTGATCATCCAGGTTGATCGCGAGAATCGTCACGGCATTGGCTTCATCATTTGCCGTGGCGTGAGCATACACGCGCAATTTATTCGACGGGTCGCCGCTTGCTTGCGCCGCATAGACGCGCGTGCCCATCAGACGTTTCCAGAGGAGCGAGTTCCAATAATCAGGACGCGGCTCAAGCGTCTGATCGTTGATCATGCCATAATCCGATCCGCTCAGCGTTTGCCGCACGACAACCGAATGATCTTTGCGCGCCAGCAAACCCAATTCGTCCAGCCACCACAATCCGCCCAGATACGCATCGGACAAACCGGGTTCGCCGCCAAATTGCGCGTTGCCCGTTTCACCCAGCCAAATCGGTTTGCCGGGCGCGTATTGATCGCGCCATTGTTTGATCTTGTCCGCCCAGTAACCCGCTTCATCAAGATTTTTTGGATCGAGCAAGCGCGCGGGGTACGCCCGCCGCGACGCAATTGGACCACGCCGCGATTGTTGCGGATAATAATGCCACGACACGTGATCGACGAGCGCGCCCGACCGCGCGAGATAACCTGGCATATAGCCGTAGAGCAACGAGAGCGGCTCGCCGAGCAGGGGCCAAAACGCGCTACCTTGCGCGGCGAATTGCGCCGAAGGAGTTGATTGATTCGCCAATGCTCGCGCCGCGCTCAAATCTTTGGCGTATTGATCGAGTGACACTTGCGCACTCAAGCCGTGCACAAACCAAAAGATATTCAATTCGTTACCGAGTTCCCAAACTGCCACCGGATAATTTTGTTGCGCGGTGTACGCCATCAACTCGGCGGCATTCGTGCTGTTCCACGTGCCGTCGCTATTGCGCGACCCAGGTCCTGCATTCAAGGTGAACACTTCGCGCAGACCGTTGCGTTTCGCAAAAGCGTTCACGGCATCCCATTCTTTCCGTGTCAGCACCGATTGATATTTGGGCGGCGCCGATGTTGCAAACGCATTGTCGGTTTTTAGATCATAGTACGCCTTGTCCGATTCCGAACCGCCAATTCGCAAGTACGCCGGCGTCAGTGCGCGCGTCAGCGTATCCAGCTTGGGGCGATTAAAGTCAAAGATGGGTGCATTCACCGAGCCAGACCCCGTTTCGGCTTGTTGCGCTTGCGGATTCCACCACTTGCCGCCGTTGACCTGCGACATGTCAATCGCAAACGATAAATACTCGGGGGCCGTTTGTCCAACCGGTTTGCTCGTGTCTACGCTCACGCGCACCGCGTATGCCGATGTGCCGCCTTGGACGCTGATGTCGCGTTGCAAGTGTTTTGGCTCTGGTTCGATTTGCCCCGCGATAAAATCGAACAGGTTGCCGTTTGCGTTCCACAAGCCAAGTGTAACCACCCCAGCCAATAAGATAATTAGAACTAGTAGAGTGCCCAGCAGAAATTTCTTCATTGAACCTTGCTCCTTGAATTTGTGCGATTATACCACGACAATCTGTTCGTTGCTTGGATTGCCCTACGGGGTCATTGTGAATCGAGTGGTGGCTTGATCATTGCTCCAACCCTACAACGCGGCACAGCCTGGGTCTGCGCTCGTGTGGCGAGGCATTTTATTTTTTTGCAGGAGTAGTTTATGAGTTCAATCCCGATTGCAATTCACGTCACCGACTTGACAAAAACTTACGGCGAAATCCAAGCCGTGCAGGGTGTTAGCTTCGACGTACAGCAAGGTGAGATATTGAGTCTGTTGGGTCCAAACGGCGCGGGCAAGACCACGACGCTTTCGATGCTGTCTACCTTGTTGCGTCCGCAAGCGGGTGACGCGTTGATCATGGGGCACTCGCTCCGCCGCGATCCCATGGGGGTCAAATCCGTTCTGGGTGTGGTGCCGCAAGAGATCGCGCTCTATGAAGACCTATCCGCGCGCGAGAACCTAATGTTTTGGGGCAAGATGTACAACTTGCGTGGATTAAAGTTGCGCCAGCGCGTCAAAGAAGTTTTGGAAATTATCGGACTCACTGACCGCGCCGAAGGGCGTGTTGGCAAATTCTCCGGCGGCATGAAGCGTCGCGTCAACATCGGGGTTGCTCTGCTCCACAAGCCGCAGGTCATTTATATGGACGAGCCAACGGTCGGGATTGATCCGCAATCGCGCCGCAACATTCTGGATAGCGTCGTCGCGCTCAAGAACCAGGGCATGACGGTGCTGTATACCACGCACTATATGGAAGAAGCGCAGGAACTTGCCGATCACATTGCGATTATGGATCATGGCAAACTGATCGCGTGCGGAACAGCAGAAGAACTGGTGCGTCTGGTTGGTCAACAAACGCGCATTGATCTTACGCTGAATGTAGAACCAACCCGCGTGCTGACCGCCTGGCAAACGGTCGAAGGTGTTTCGCATGTTTCGACAAAAGATGGACAGGTGACGCTCCTCGTCGAAGATAGCAACCTGGTTTTACCGCGCTTGTTTGAAACGGCGACGCGCTATACGACGCGTATCACCTCGGTCGAGATTCACGAGCCAAATTTGGAAGCGGTGTTTTTGCATTTGACTGGTCGAGCCTTGCGAGATTGAAATGAAAATTCTTGATCTAGCCATCAAAGATCTGACGCACTCATTTCGTAGCGCGTTTGCCGTCGTGTTCATGTTTGGCATTCCGTTGCTCGTGACCGGCATGTTCTATTTCATGTTCGGCAACAGCGCGAGCAATGGCGAATTTAATTTGCCCAGAACCCAAGTGGTCGTCGCTAATCTCGATGCGGGCGGACCCAAGTTTCAAACCAGCACCAAGAGTATTCCCGGCAGTGCCAACGCGCGCACCATGGGCGATTTGATTGTCAAGGTGTTGCAGAGCCATGACCTGGCAAAACTCATTGACGTATCGCTCGTTTCTACTGCGGATGCCGCTCACGCCGCGGTGGATACTCAAGCGGCGCAAGTTGCGGTCATCATTCCCGGCGATTTTTCGAAAAAATTTGCCGACCCCAACGCGCAAGCCGTGATCGAATTTTACCAAGACCCAACCTTGACGATTGGACCAGGCATTATTCGTTCGCTCCTCAATCGTTTTATGGACGGTATGGCTGGCGTGAAAATCGCCGTGAATATTTTTGTTGATCACGCCGCGCCGCAAGATTTGGTTTTCGTCAATCAAGTGGTCCGGGAATACCTGGCTCAAGCACTCGTGCAAAGTGAAGACGTGGCGGGCGCATTGATCGAGACGAGCGCGCCAAGCCCCCAACCGAAAAGCGAAAAGGACAATCCGTTGATTCGCATCCTCAGTCCGATCATGGCGGGGATGATGGTCTTTTACGCGTTCTTTACCGGCGCCTCGACGGCCCAGAGTATTTTGCACGAGGAAGAAGCGCGCACCCTCCCGCGTTTGTTCACCACGCCCACATCGCAAGCGGTCATTTTCACCGGCAAATTTCTCGCTGTGTTTTTGACGGTCTTGGTTCAAGTGGTTACCTTGATGATCGTGTCGCATTTGATTTTCAAAATCGAGTGGGGCGCGATTGAATCAGTCGTCATTGCGGCGACGGGAATTATTTTTATCGCTTCGACCTTTGGCATTATGCTCAATTCGTTTATGAAAAACACCAAGCAGGGCGGCACCGTGTTCGGCGGCGTGTTGACGATGACGGGGATGCTGGGCATGATCAGTATCTTTGCAATGAATGCGCCGAACGCGGCACAATTGAGCGAGACGGCATCGTTGTGCGTGCCGCAGGGCTGGGCGATTCGCGGTGTCTTGCAATCCATGAATGGCGCAAGCGTCCAAGACGTTGGGCTAACCCTGCTCATGCTGTTAGCGTTGAGCATGGCGTTTTTTATGATCGGTGTGTGGCGATTCAACCAGCGGTATGCGTAGGAGTGTGGCATGATTCGCATTCTCGACATTGCGCAAAAAGATTTACTGCAATTGATGCGTGATCGCAAAACCTTTATGTTTTTGCTCATCATGCCGGTCGTGTTTACTTTGCTCTTTGGTTACGCCTTTGGCGGATTTAGCAGTGGCACAGCAGACTCGCGCTTGCCGGTTGGTTGGCTCGATCAAGATTCTAGCCGTCTGAGCAAAAAATTACACGATCTGTTTTCCGAATCGCAAGTAATTCGCCTGGATAGTTCCACCACTGCGATTGCCGATCTAGAACAATTGGTTGCCGAAAATAAATTAGCGGCGGCGATTGTTGTTCCTTCCGGCTATGGTCGCGCGATGCTTGCAGGCAAACTCGTTCGACTCAAATTATTCGGTGACACGAGTACGAGCGTGGGCTTGACGATACAATCGGAAACGGTCGCGGTCGCGAATCGTTTGAATAGCGCGGCGCAAACCGCGACGATTATGGACGAGTTGATTGGCGAGCGCATGCCGTTCGATTATGCGCTGGACCAGGCACTGGCGAGTTGGAAAAATCCGCCGATCGCCGTTTCCGAAACAACGAGCGCGGCGGTGCCAGTTCAAAAGCAAACCAGTCAAATGGCATCGCTAGCGCACTCGTCGCCGGGGATGATGTTGCAATTTGCGATTGCGGGATTGCTAACCGCCGCTCAGGTGATTGTGACCGAACGCCAATCGCGCGTGTTGCAACGTTTGCTGACGACGGCGACGCGGCGCGTGCATATTTTGCTCGGACATTATCTGGCGATTTTCGCGCTCATCCTGGGTCAATTCATTACGCTCATTACATTCGGACAACTCGTGTTACGAATTGACTATATGCGCGACCCAGCCGCGATTTTACTCGTAGCGGGTTGTTCTGCGCTCTGCATCGCCGCGCTGGGTTTGCTCATTGGCGTGCTGGCGCAAAGCGAAGAGCAAGCGATTATTCTTTCGCTCGTCCCCATGTTTTTGTTGGCGGGACTGGGTGGCGCCTGGGTTCCGCTTGAAGTCACCGGCGCAACCTTTCAAGCCATTGGCCATTTGTCGCCGGTCGCGTGGGCGATGGACGGATTCAAGAACATTAGCATTCGCGGCTTGGGATTCAACTCGGTCATCTTACCTGCGCTTGCGCTAATTGGCTATGCCATGTTGTTCTTTGCTGTTGCGACGTGGCGCTTTTGGACCAGCGAAGAACACTAGGAATTCCGAAGGTCGGCAGATCCCAAGTCAACTTTCTTTCCAACTTGGATCGTGGTAAACTGGGTTTAGCATTTGAGCGCGCGCGCCGCATCCGCATGATGTCGAGCTGTTAGGGCTTGTGACGCGCGTTGCCTTGGCTCTGCGATACCAACCGTATGAACATTTCGATTTTGCATTTTGCCGCGCCGCCGAGTGTTGGCGGCGTTGAGCAAACGATTGATTATCACGCGCGCGAATTGGCGCAGGCGGGCTATGGGGTGCGTGTGATCGCGGGCGCCGGCGCGCAGTTCGATCCGCGTGTGCCTGTGCAGGTCATCCCGGAACTCGGCAGTCGGCATCCCGACGGGTTGCGGGTGCAAGCGCAATTAGCGTGCGGTGACGTGACAGGTGATTTCAGCGCGTTACGCGATCACATTGCCGCGTTGCTTGCCGAGGCGCTCGCCGGAAGCGATGTGGTGATCGCGCACAATGTTTTTACGCTCCACAAAAACCTTGCGTTCACCGCCGCGCTCGAAAAAATTTTACCTGCGTTGCATACTCGCGTGATCGGCTGGCATCACGATTTCGCTTGGGTTGATCCGCAATACCGCGCGGATTTGCATGACGGGTATCCCTGGGATTTGTTGCGCGCGGCGTGGCGCGGCGTACGCAACGTCACTGTGTCGGATGCGCAACGCGCGCAATTGGCAGTGCTCTATCAAATTCCAGCCGCCGCGATCACCGTTGTGCCGCCGGGGGTGGACGCGGCGCGTTTATTCGGTTGGACGCCGACTGCGCAACAATTGGCGGATGAATTAAAGTGGTTAGAAGCAGATTGGCTGTTTCTATTGCCCGCGCGGATCACGCGGCGAAAAAATATTGAACTCGCGTTGCGGATTGTTGCCGCGTTGCGTGCGCACCATGACGCGCGTTTGATCGTGACCGGTCCGCTCGGTCCGCACAATCCAGCGAACGCGGCGTATGGGCAAACGTTGCTCGCCTTGCGCCATGACCTGGGTTTGGACAACGCAGTTTATTTTTTGCACGAGCGCGCCATCACGCCGGACGACGACACGATGGCGGCATTATATCGCACCGCCGATGCGCTTTTGTTTCCGAGTGTGCAAGAAGGCTTTGGCATTCCAATTGTGGAAGCCGGGTTGGTGCGCCTGCCGATTTTCTGTGCCGACCTTGCGCCGTTGCGGGCGAGCGGTGGCGACGCGGCGCATTATTTCAATCCCCATGGTGATCCGGCGGAAATTGCCGCGCGCATTGCCGCTACGCTCGCGTGCGATCTAGGGTTGCCGTTGCGCCAACGGGTGCGGCGTGAATTGACGTGGCATCAAGTTGTCGCGGCGCGGGTCATGCCGTTGCTTGCCCACACAGGAGACGTATGAGCGATTCCATTCAAAAAATTCTCTTGCCGATTTCAGACCCGGCGCAAGTTCACACGCTCTTGCCAATTGCGCGCGCGCTCGCCGCAAGCTGGCATGGGCGTGTGATATTATTTGGCATTGTGCAGATCGCTAAAGAAAAATCGTTGAGCGAAGGCGCGCTTCCCGCGCAACAGTTGCGGCAAGAGTTGGAACGCCTGGCGGCAACTGTGCCGTTCGTCGAATTACAAATGCCCAAAGTGACGTATACGCCCTGGGACGAAATTGCGCGTCAGGTGCAACACTCGGAAAGCGATGTGCTTTTATTGTCGTGGTGTGAGGAGCAGGTGGCGTTCGGCGCGCCATTGCGCCAAGTGCTCAGTCATCCACCGTGCGATATCGCGATTGTGCGCCCAGGCGATCCCGCAACCATTCGCCACGTCATGTTGCCAGTGCGCGGCGGACCACATGCGGAACTGGCGTTGCGCGTGAGCATTGCGCTTGCCGAAGCGAACAATGCCGAGATCACTGCGTTGCATATTGCGCCGCCCACGCCCAATCGGGTGGCGGATTTGCCGTTTGCGAATTTACTGCCGGTCTTGCAACAGTCGCCGCTCGTTACCCGCATCGTCACGTTGCAACGTCATATTCAAGCGTCGATCTTGACTGAGGCGCGCCAGCATGATTTGATCGTGATGGGTGCGACGACGCAACCGGACAAGGAACCGAATGCAATTGGCGAAGCGGCGGCGCGCGTGTTTCGTTCGACGCGCGTCACCGCCATTACCGTCAAGACGCGGCGCGAAATGACCATGCCCGAATCGAGTGAGGTGGCGTCCAGCGCCGCGTTGCCGGGCTTGCAATCAATTTCCATTGTGGTGGATAAATGGTTTGCCGAAAATACCTTTCACAGCCACGAGTTCAACGATTTGAAACGACTCGTCGAATTAAAACAGGCGCAAGGGTTGACGATCAGTTTGGGCTTGCCCGCGCTCGATGAAGCCGAGACGGTCGGGCGCGTGATCGCGACGATCAAACGCGCCTTGATGGAGCGCGTGCCTTTGCTCGACGAGATTGTGCTGATTGATTCCAACTCGACGGATGCAACGCGGCAGATTGCGGAACAACAGGGCGTGCCGGTGTACATTCACCAGCAAGTTTTGCCGCAGTATGGCGCGTATGTTGGCAAGGGCGAAGCGCTGTGGAAAAGTTTGTACGTTCTGCGCGGCGATTTGATCGCCTGGGTGGACACAGACATTACGAATATCCATCCGCGCTTTGTCTATGGGTTGCTCGGTCCGTTGTTACGCGAGCCGCGCGTGCAATATGTCAAAGGATTTTATCGGCGCCCGATTCACGTCAACGAAACGTTGCATGATAGCGGCGGCGGACGTGTCACCGAACTGGTCGCGCGCCCCATGCTCAATTTGTTTTATCCTGAATTGTCCGGCGTAGTGCAACCGCTCTCCGGCGAATATGCGGGGCGGCGCACCGCGCTGGAACAACTTTCTTTTTTTACCGGCTATGGCGTTGAGACAGGGTTGCTGATCGATCTGTTGGAAACGTTTGGCTTGCCGGCAATCGCACAATGTGACTTGGAAGAACGCATCCATCAGAATCAAGATTTAACCGCGCTCGGGAAAATGTCGTTTCAAATTTTGCAAGTGTTCATTCGGCGTTTGGAAATGCGGCACGGCGCAATGTTGCCCGAAGTGAACAAGACGATGAAGCTGGTGCAACATGACGCCGCGCGATTTTACCTTGATATCCACGACATCCGCGAGCACGAACGCCCGCCGATGGCGAGTGTGCTGGAATACCAGGCACGCTTCGGGCGCGCCAAGCGAGGCTGAACGATAACGGTGAGTGGCAGTCATCCCGTTTCAACGCCCAAAAGTTTGACGCACACCTCCGAAATAATAATGTTTTGACTCTCGGCGTTTTGTGGGGTAGAATGACGGTGTTCCACCGCCGCGTTGGTATTTTCACATCCATGGATCCCTATTCGTTACTCTACCTGTTTGCTATGTCGGCAATCGCCGCCTCAACGTTGAGTGTGGCGTTTTTTGCTTGGCACCGCCGTCACGTTCCGGGCGCAACCGCGTTAGTGGTGTTAATGATTGGCGCGGCGGGTTATGCAATCCCGTACATGTTAGAGCTTGCCAGCGTTGATCGGGCGAGCGCGATCTTTTGGTACAACGTCTCGGTCCTCGGCGCATCGCTGGTGGGACCCGCGTGGCTGATGTTTACCGCGCAATTCATGTCACAGAAGCGTACGTTCACGTGGCGTGCCTGGTTCGCGTTATTGGTGGTGCCGGGAATTGTATGCGCGTTAGTCTGGACGAATCCCTGGCACGGCTGGTATGGCACGGTGACGCACTTTGATCCGGTGGGTGAATTACCACGGCTCGAATGGCAATGGGGCATGGGCTACTGGATCAATTTTTGGTACGCGTATGGCATGACATTTCTTGGGATTGTCCGCTTGCTCTGGGCAACCTGGCGGAACCAGGCGCTCTATCGCAATCAAGCGGTCATGCTTCTCTTCGGCGCGGCGATCCCCATTCTCTTCAATGTCGCCTTTGCGTTGGGTTATACCCCAATTCCCAAACTTGATCTTGCGCCCTTTGCGTTTCCGCTGACCGGTTTAGCGTGGGGCATTGCCGTTTGGCGTTTAGGTCTCTTGGAGGTATTGCCGATTGCGCGGGAAGCGGTGATGACGCATATGCCCAGCGGCGCAATTGTGCTTGATGGGAACGAACGTGTTTTGGAGGTAAACCTTGCCGCTCGGAGAATGCTCGGTCTCACCGCAGAGGTGGTTGGATGCCCGGCGCGCGAATGTCTCCCGGCAGAAATTGCGTTGACTGTGCCGAATCGGTCGGTTGCTTTTGTGTCCACTGAGATCACGCTTGGCGCAGGCGATGCGCAACAATTTCTTTTGGCCCAAGTCACAACCTTGTATGATGCGCGGCAAGCCGCGAACGGCAGGTTAATTTTGTTGCACGATATGACCCAGCACGCGCGCGCGGAAGCCGCGCTCAAAGAAAGCGAAACGCGCTATCGGCAAATGTTTGAACGCAACCGCGCGATCAAATTATTGATTGACCCCGTGACCGGCGCGATTGTTGAGGCGAACCCCGCCGCCGCTGATTTTTATGGTTATGCGGTGGCGCAACTTGAGCAGATGCGGATCACCGAGATTAATCAATTGCCCGCGCCGCAAGTGCAAGCCGCGATGCAACAAGCGTGCGGCGGCAAGTTGGAGCATTTTATTTTTCCCCATCGAATTGCTTCCGGCGAAATCCGCATGGTCGAAGTGTACTCCAGCCCGGTGGCGATCCGAGGCAAGGATTATTTATATTCGATCATCCTGGACGTGACCGAACGCATGCAACACGATCGCGAAATGCAAGCGGTGGCAGAAATCAGCGCGGCATTGCGCGCGGCGGCAACCCGTGAACAAATGTTGCCGATCATCCTGGATCAAATCGCGCGCATGTTTACTTTGAGCGGCGCATCCATCGTCATGATCGATCCCGCAACCGGCGATCAGGTCACCGAAGCGGCCTATGGCGAATCGGCGGCATCTGTGGGCGAACGTTTGCCCGCCGCAACCGGAATTTCAGGCGATGTGATCACCAGCGGCAAATTCTTTATTACCGCCGATTTGCAATTTGCCCCACGCTTTGCTCGCCCCGATCTGTTGTGTCATCCCACAGCGGCAGTCTGCGTGCCGCTGATGGCACAAACGCGGACGATTGGGGTGCTGTGGGTTGGGCGCGAAAAAAATTTCCAACCGGATCACGTGCGTTTACTCAATGCCGTTGCCAACATCGCCGCGAATGCAATCTATCGTTCGACCTTGCATGAGCAAACCCTGCGCGCCGCGCAGGAATTGGAGCAAGCGTACGATACCACGCTGGAAGGTTGGAGTTCCGCGCTCGAGTTGCGTGATCAGGAAACCGAGGGGCATACCCAACGCGTGGTTGTTATGACATTGGCGTTGGCGCGCGCCTGCGGCATTCCCGAACCCGATCTGGTGCATGTGCGGCGCGGCGCATTGCTTCATGATATTGGCAAGATGGGTGTGCCAGACCGGATTTTGCGGAAACCCGGCGCGCTGACACCCGACGAATGGGCGATCATGCGTCAGCATCCGCACTATGCGTATGCTTGGCTTTCCCGGATTGAATTTTTGCGTCCCGCGTTAGATATTCCGTATTGCCATCACGAAAAATGGGATGGCACGGGGTATCCGCGCGGTTTGCGCGGCGCGGCGATTCCATTGGCGGCGCGTATTTTTGCGTTGGTGGATGTCTGGGATGCGCTGTGTTCTGATCGCGCTTATCGCAAAGCGTGGACGCGCGCGCAAGCCCGCGATTATATTCGCGCGCAAGCCGGTGTGCAATTTGATCCAACCGTGGTGCCTCTATTTTTGCAAATCGAAAACGAGACGCAATCGGGCAACCTTACGGCTGGATTGTCCAGAAAGGAAATTCAAAATGAGCAAAGTATTTGATGAAACCGAATTGACCTGGCAACCCGTGCGTCCTGAAATTACGCAGGGCGTCTTGGGCAAGACGTTATTGGCGGATGGCACGCGCGTCGTGCTAACGCGCGTGGTGCCCGGCGGCGAGTTTCAAGCGCATCACGATACGTATGGGCATTTATTTTACGTGCTGGCAGGTCGCGGCACGTTGCGGTTGCAGGATCAAACCATTGAACTGTATGCGGGGCGTGTGGTGCAAATCGCGGCGGGCGAGATGCATGCCTATGCTAATGACGGCAACCAGGATTTGATGTTGCTGTCGCTCAATCTGCCCGCCCAAAAAAATCTAGCGGAGTGAAGAAATGAACCAACCCAATTGGTGGGCGGAATTTCCCGGCGCGATCACGGTCTGCGATCCGGAGGGTCTGATCATTGAGCTGAACGACAAGGCGGCCCAGGGATTTGCGGCGGACGGCGGCAGAAATCTCATTGGCACTAATCTGCTGGATTGTCATCCAGAACCTGCGCGTTCGAAAGTAAAGCAATTGCTAGAGATGAAACAGAAAAACGTTTACACCATCGAAAAGAACGGCGTCAAGAAATTGATCTATCAATCGCCGTGGTATAGCAAGGGTAAATTTGCCGGCTGGGTCGAATTGTCGCTCGAAATTCCAATTGAAATACCGCATTTCATTCGCGGTTAAAATTATTTCCGGAGACCGCTATGACTACCATTGCGTTGATCGGTGCGGGCAGTACTGTCTTTGCAAAAAACCTGCTCGGCGATATTCTTAGTTTTCCTGAACTGGCGGAAAGCACCATTCGCTTGATGGATCTTGATCCCGAACGGCTCCACACCTCCAAAATTGTCGCCCAGCGCATCGCGGACACACTCGGCGTCAAACCAGTGATTGAAGCGACGCTGGATCGCCGCGCCGCGCTCGCCGATGCTGATTTTGCAATCAATATGATCCAGGTTGCGGGATACAAGCCCGGCACGGTAGTTGATTTCGAGATTCCCAAAAAATATGGCTTGCGGCAAACGATTGCCGACACGCTGGGAATCGGCGGGATCATGCGTGGCTTGCGGACGATCCCGGTTTTGCTGGACATGTGCCGCGACATGGAACAAGTGTGTCCCAACGTCACGTTTCTCAACTATGTCAATCCCATGGCGATGAATGGTTGGGCGATCAGCCGCGCGAGCAACATTAAAACGGTGGGCTTGTGTCATAGTGTGCAAAGTACGGCGGCGCAGTTGGCGTATGATATTGACGTGCCGTTTGAAGAGTTGAATTACGTTTCCGCGGGTATTAATCACATGGCGTTCTATTTAAAATTCGAGCGCAATGGGCAAGATTTGTATCCACTGATTCGTCAAGTGATCGAACAAAACAATGTGCCGGATTACAATCGCGTGCGGTATGAAATGTTCAAGCGGCTGGGTTATTTTGTCACCGAATCGTCGGAGCATTTCGCCGAGTACACACCGTGGTTTATCAAGCGGGATCGCCCGGACTTGATCGAAAAATTCAATGTGCCGCTCGATGAATATATCCGTCGCTGTGAAGACCAAATTGCCGATTGGGCCGAATTGCGCGATGAATTGGAAAAGGGCGAATATTTCCAAGTGTTCCGTTCGATGGAGTACGGCGCGCTGATCATTCATAGCATCGTAACGCACACGCCGCGCGTTGTCTATGGCAATGTGCCGAACGCGGGCTTGATCGACAATTTACCTGCGGGCTGTTGCGTCGAAGTGCCGTGTTTGGTGGATAAAAACGGTATCCAGCCGACGCGCATTGGCGCATTGCCGCCGCACCTCGCCGCGCTCATCCAAACGAATGTCAACGTCCAGGCGCTCACGGTGGAAGCGGCGTTGACGCGCAAACGCGAGCATGTCTACCACGCGGCGATGCTCGATCCGCACACGGCGGCAGAACTTGATTTGGAACAAATCTGGGCGCTGGTGGATGATCTGATCGAGGCACACGGCGATTGGTTGCCCAAGTACCATTAGCCAGTTGAACTTGGGTGCGATTGTAGGTATAATCATTTCGTGATGGACACACGGACGAAACGGGGGCGGGTGTGAGCGCAGACGCGAACCAAGCCGCTTCACGGTTGATTGACAGCGCGGCGCAAAGTTTGGTGGATGGACTCGCTTTACTCGATGCAACCCAAACCGTCGTAGTGTGGAATCGGCGGGCAGTGGAACTATTGCAATTGCCAACAGCCGAGATCCTCGGTGTGTCTGCCATAACGTTGATCGAACGCATCGCCGCTTGTGCCCATGCGCCCGAACGCGCGAACGAACTGTTACGACAGGCGCTTGCCACGCGCGAAACCCAACGTGTCGTCGAAATTGAAATAGATGGCGCGGCTGTGCTGGATCGGCAAACACAAACGATCGCCGCACAATTTTTTTTGCTCTGCGATTCAGAGGCTAATGAGTTGGGCACCGGCATTGTGTTGCGTGATGTCACGCGTGAGCGCGCCGCCGACGCGATGAAAGCCCAATTGCTCTCCACCGTCTCGCACGAACTCCGCACGCCGCTTGCGTCAATCAAAGGATTTGCGACCACGCTGTTGCGCCAGGATGTGAAATGGGACGAGGCGACCCAGCGCGATTTTTTACATATTATTGAAGACGAAACGAATCGGCTGGCGGAGATCATTGATAATTTGCTAGACATGTCCCAGCTCGAAGCCGGGGCATTGCGAATCGTGCGCGAACCGACGCAATTGCGCCAATTGATTCGCGAGGTCATGGACGAGATGCGGATGCGCACCGAAGCACATTATTTTGTTGTGGACTTGCCCGCCGATTTACCGCGCGTCTTGGTGGATCCGCGGCGCATTCGCCAGGTGTTGACGAACTTGATCGGCAACGCCATCAAGTATGCCAAGGGTGGGCAAATCACGGTGGCGTGTGAAGTGGATGGCGCGATGATGACCGTCAGCGTGGCGGATCAAGGCGACGGTATCCCGCCGCAATTTCTTGATAAAATTTTCGAGCGATTTTTTCAAGTGGACGGCGCGTCCACGCGGCGCGTGGGCGGCAGTGGTTTGGGTCTAGCTATTTCGCGTGGCATTGTTCAAGCTCACGGCGGCACCCTGTGGGCAACCAGCGTGATCGGGCAGGGCAGTGTCTTTCGGTTTACAGTTCCACTCGTGGAGAATGAGGCATTGGAATAATGGGTTCAATCACAGTAACGATGTGGGGCGTGCGTGGCAGTTATCCCGCACCCGGCGCGCCGACGGCGCAAATCGGTGGTAATACGCCGTGCATTCAGGTGCAAGCGGGCAACCGCTTGATTATCCTTGATGCTGGCACGGGCATCATCGGTTTGGGGCATCGGTTGGTTGAGCAATATCAGGCGGATCGCAAACCGATCACGGCGACGCTCTTGTTTTCGCACACGCATCACGATCATACGCAAGGGTTTCCGTTTTTCACGCCAACGCATTTGCAACCGACCACGTTGTATATTTTTGGTCCCAAGACCTTGCAGGAAGATATGCAAGAAGTGCTGGCGCGCGCGATGCTCCCGCCCGTTTTTCCGATCATGCTCGATCAATTGCCGTGTGTGCGCGTCGTGCGCAACCTGAACGAAGGCGAAGTCATCTTGCTGAATAATGGCCATGTCGAACCGCAAGTGTTTGCCGAGCAACGGGACGCGCCACCCGAAGCGCCGGATATGGTGCGGATTCGCGTGATGCGTTCGTATGCTCATCCCCAAGGCGTGTTTGTCTATCGGATTGAGCATAACGGCAAAGTGGTGGTTTATGCGACGGACACGGAAGGTTATGCCAGCGGCGATCAGCGCTTGATCCGATTTGTGCAGAATGCCGATTTGATCATTCACGACGCGCAATATACCGAAGCCGAATACGCGCATCCGTTGACGCCCAAACAGGGCTGGGGGCATAGCACGTGGCAAATGGCAATTAGCGTGGCCCAAGCCGCGCATGTGCGCCAGTTGGTGTTATTCCATCACGATCCAGATCACAGCGACGCGATGCTTGCCGAGATCGAAAAGCAAGCGCAAGCCGTTTTTCCGCAGACGCTTCTCGCATACGAAGGTTTGCGGATCGAAATCTAATGCGCCTGGTTACCCAAGACAACATGGGCTGATTGATACATCCAACCATTCGGACCTCCGCCCGCCGGAGGTCTTTTTTGTGGAGCAAACCATGAAAGTGATTTGGGGATTTGGAATTGGGCTGGTGATTCTCTTGGCGCTGGCGGTGTTTATGGCGTTCATGCCAACGCGCGTGTTGGCGCTCACGATTCCCTGCGCGCTCGATCCGAACAATCGCATTGTGAATGGTTCGATGATCGCGGCAGAGCCGGATCAGGGCGTCGCCGCGAATTGGCATTCCTTTATCATCAACGGCGCGCCGATATTCGAGCATACGATTTTGGAAGACTATGAGCGTAATGGCAGTGGGTCGCAATACATTTGGCAAGATCGCTATCCATTTGACGCGGGTATTTACCAAACCGTAACGGGCTTGACGCCGGGTGCGTATTATCATACTTGGCTTGGTTTTGCGCTCGCGGCATACGATCCCGGCGATCAAGTCAATCACCGCAACAATTTGATCGGGCGACAGATTGGCGTTGATCCGGCAGGTGGCACCGATCCACTTGCGCCAACCATTCTTTGGAGTCACGTGATCTATGATGGCAAACCGGCTAACGACCTTGCTGAACTGAATTTGACCTTTGCCGCGCAAGCCGCAAACGCCACGATTTTTCTGCGGGGCATCAACACCTATTATCTTTATCCAATCGGACGCATGAAACTTTGGTTTGATTCGGCGTGTATGGAAGCCGTGCCAGCGCCCACATCGCCAATGAAGCTCCCCTCGGTGCGCGCGCTTGCGCCAGTGGCTCCGGCTGGGACGCTGACTTTTTTGCCATTGGTCGGCAAGCCACTGTGTGTGCCAGCGTCGGTTGTGGTGGTCAATGTGGGCTGGCATCCCAAAGGTGTTGCCGTAGACCCAACCACCAATCGGGTCTCGGTTAGTTTATTTGACGCGACGAGTGCGACGTTCGTAGATGCCAACACCAACGCAACTTTGGCAACTTGGTGGCTGAACGACACGGGCAATGGCAACGGCATAGGCGCGACGAATGGTCGCGTTGTCGTTTCCGTGCGCGAGACCAGCCGTGTAGCGATTCGGAATGGCGTCACCGGTCAAGCCGTTGGCAATCCACTGGTCGGCACATTGCCATTTGGCGTTGGCGCGGCGAATGGGCGCGCGTGGATCGCGAATTATGCGTCGGGCAGTGTCTCGGTGTTTGACCCGGCGTTGCCACAGGTGATCACGACGACGAATGTAGGCGGTGCGCCATCCTTGATCGCCGCGACGGATCAACGCGCATTCGTATCTACGGGCGGTGGCGTCGCCGAGATTACGCGTGATGGTACGCTGACGCACAACTTGAATTCGTTGGGCTCGCTGATTTTTGGCGTCGCGTTTAACAGCGCAACGAATCAGCTCTATGTGTCCGATCGGAATACCAACCAAGTGATGCGGATTGATCCCGCAACTGGCGTTATACTCCAGCGCGTGACCTTGCCGCAAACGCCGTATGCGCTCGCGATCAATCCTGTCACACAACATCTCTTTGTGGTCTTTGCAGATGTAAACCAGTTGGATGTTTTGGATAGCAACACCTTTGATCTTGTTGGCACGTTGCCGCTGGGCGTCCAAGGTGCGGACGGCGGTGATGGCATCGCCGTTCTGAATGGCAATGTGTATATTGCCAATTATGCTGATGGCACGATCAGTGTCATCAAGGATTGTCCATAAAAAAACGGGCGCGGAAAATTCCGCGCCCGTTTTTTTATGGACTGGAACGTTTTCTATAACAAAACGTCGTGCTTATTGCACCGCAAACCGCATATCCACCGAGACAGTGAGATCGAGCGAGCCGGATTGAATTGGAACTTCGCCGCCGCCAAAGCTCAACGCCGGAGCCGCCATTGCATTAAACGCGCGCGGAGTGACCGAGCCGCCTTCGTTGATCGAAATTACTTTGCCGAGCGTAACGTTTGCCGCTTTGGCTAATTGCGTTGCCTTGTCTTGCGCGTCCTTGACCGCGGCGGCACGCGCTTGGGCGATACTCGTTGCGGGATCGGCAACGCCGAACGTAATGCCATACACATTATTCGCGCCTGCGGTGACGGCGGCGTCTAGAATTTTGCCGAGGTCATCGAGTTTGCGGACGATCACGTTCAGTTGATTGTTGACGCGATAGCCCGTAATTTTTGGCGTGGTCCCGTCTTTCGGCTGATTGGTTATTGGCGTGACGTTAAAATTGGATGTTTGGATATCTTTATCGGCAACGCCCAGCGATTTTATTTTATCAATAATGGTGTTCATCTTGGTGGTGGCTTGCGCCATCGCATCGGCAAGCGTCGGTGCTGTAATTTCAACGCCGATACTCGTAGTGGCGAGATCGGGTTTCACTTGCACCTTGCCGGTTCCGGACACTGTGATGCCGCCTGGATCATTGGTTGCCTGTTGCGCCGCGGTGCTCGCTTCCAATGGCGTTGGGGCCCAGTGTGGCGTTGCCGCCAAGTAAACGACCAAGCCCGCCGCAACCATCAACGCCAAGGCGACGAGCGTCAGCGAAATTCGGTTCAACATATGTTCCTCCTGTTGGTTTGAACGTTTCAGATCAAAGACGCGTTTTTGCCCCGTAAGGTTCCATTCAAAACAAAAGCGCATGACGGTGCGGGTCGCGCCTTGTGTCATTCGCATTTGAAGATTTATCGGGCGATGATGATGAAAATGGCGATCCACAAACTCATGAGCAAAATCCAGACTGTCGGATTTTCTTCGGCGATCGTAATGCTAGAGCGCGCGGCGGCGCTGATTTGCAAGCCCACGTTGGCGATGACCTGTTCCAGCCAATCGAGTTCGAGTGCGCGTGCGAGGCGGGCTTCCCAGGATGCAGATGCGGGATGCAAGCCGCGTGGCATATTGCGGAGAATGTATGACGCGATCACCGGTGCGAGTAAAATGATTGCGCCGATGATGACCCCGATCAAGTCGTTCGTGCGAATCACGCGATCCAGCGCGCGTTCTGCCGCATCACCCACGGCAGGCGCGAGTGCGTGCGCGATCATCATCGGCGCAAGCGCTAGCGTGCCGGTGAACAATGCCAGGACGATCAATCCGGCATACTCGGCGCGCGTGGGCGCGCGTTCTTCGGTTCCTTTCAGCGTGAATCCAAAATTCCAGAGCGGCGCGAAAATGAATAGACTGGTGACGCCAATTAGCGCAAGCATCACCCACTGGCTATACTCGGTCAGCGCAACCAGCAAGCCGAGGCGACCGAGAAAGGCGGGCGTTAGCGGGATACTCGCTAACGAGAAAATTCCGGCGAACCAGATCAGCCGCGCCCAACGGTTTCGATTTTCGGCGCGCCAACGCAACGCAATTTCGAACCATGCGATAGCCAACGCGGCGCTGAGCGCGAGCCACAAACCAAACGCGGTTGCGGCGTCGCCGCCAAATGCGAGTGCGAGTGGCACGAACGCGAACGTATAGGCCGCGCTAAAATCGATGGCACGCGCGGGTTGTTCCTCGCGCCAGAGCCATAATGTGGTGATGACGAATACAACGCCCGCAAGCACGCCGATCAGCGGCGCAGTCACGGGGAGGTTGAGGGTGGTGTCCCAATGTAGCCACACACTAGACGCGGCGAGGAGCGGAATCCCGCGCGCAAACCATACCTCGGAACGGTCTTTGCCCTGCGCGGGATACAAGCCATGAAACGGAAACAAGCCCAAGCGCGCCCACAGCGCCAACCCGATGAGCAGTGCGCCTTCGGCGGGGCGCGTGGTGATGAGCGATGTGCCGCCAAAGAAGATCAAGCCCGCTAGTGCGCCGAGCATGAACCCGTGATTGGCTTGGTCGCGTTGAATGTTGTGCGCGATGCGCCAAACGAATAATGCAAGATCGAGCAAGGTCCAAGCGACATAAATTGTTACGGGGGTTGCCGCGCTCGCTAGCAATAGCGCGGCGGACACTACCAGGATCGGCCACAAACCAAATGGCGCGCGGGGTGGGGCAATGAGCCAAAGCGCAATGAGTGGCACAAACATTGTGAGCGCAAGCAACTGCGTGATGCCATCCATCTGTAAAGCGATGGTGAAACCGGCGGCTTGCCAATTCGAGATGACGAGACGGTGCGTGCCAGGCGCAATGTTGAATAGTAATAGAGCAATTTCGAGAATGAGGAAAACAGGGGCGAGCCAGAATCGGACGCGCTCGGAAACGCGCGCGCTGAGGAGCGCCAAGCCAAGCGCACCTAGCGGCGGAAACACAATCGGCAACAATAAAATCCAGTCGGGCATCTCGGCTCCAATGATTTCGGCGTGACAGTATTCTATCACAAAACGGGATGCCGCTCAAACGGTTGACACGCGCGCGGAACGAAATATACTGCTGGCGCGATTGGTTTGGGCGATTATTCTGATCAAACAAGGTGAAGCGATGACAGATTCGGTGCAGACGATTGGTGGGATCTATGACGCGCTGGCGGAAGAATATGAACGCGCGGTTGTGCCGGTGTTTCGCCCGTTAGCCAAGCGCATGTTGCAATTGATCGATCTGCGTCCGGGTTGGCAGGTATTGGATGCTGGGACGGGCACGGGCTTGCTCGCGCTGTCCGCCGCGCCGCGTGTGGGCAAGACCGGCAAAATCATTGGTGTGGATGCGTCAGCGGAAATGGTCAAGATCGCGCGCGCCAAGGCGGCGCGTTTTGGCTTTTCGCAATGCGAGTTTCGCGTGGGCGATGTGGCGCGGCTGGATTGCGCGGACGCGCAGTTTAACGTTGCACTCGCGCAATTCGCGTTGCACCAGAACGATCTCGCGCCAGTGTTGCAGGAACTTGCTCGGGTGTTGTTACCCGGCGGCACGCTCGTGATTCAAGAATGGGCAGAGTCGGTAAACTCGCCGCACGCGGTGATTTTCGAGACGTTGCAAATGTACCGTGTGGCAGAGCCGAATCCTGGCTTGGCGGATGCGCGTACGCAATCGCAACAGACCAGTGAATTTCGGCGAACGTATGGTCAAGCTGAGGTCATGGCGGCGGCGCTTCGCGCGGCAGGTTTTAGCGCGGTGGATGCGCGAACTGAAACGCATCCGATGCGTGTAGCCAATGTGGACCTGTTTATCGCGTCAGCCGCCGCGGCTCCGTTACTTTCGGCGGAACTGCAAGGAATGACCGAACCGGTGCGCGCGGCATGGCTGAACGAAACGCGCTCGCGCTTGCGCTCGTTTGAAACCGCCAATGGGTTTGAGTGGAAATATGATTTGGTGGCGGTCGTGGCGCGAAAATAATTTTGTGGAATCTGTTACGGTAAACGGTTGGTGATTTGGCTGAACATATTGGCGGTTTGAGTTCCATATACCGCAACAATAATGATGACGACGATGGCGACCAATGCGAGGATCAGCGCGTACTCGGCGAGCCCTTGTCCGCGTTCAGTGTGAAGCAGAAACATGGAATCATCTCCTTGAGGATTGAATCTACGGAATATAGGTAGGGGCAGTGCGCTCCGATTTGGTGATTTAATTGGTCAAGTTTATAATATCGCGTGTGAAAGGGATTGTCAACCGCTCTAAAATTCTCTTGACTGCGCACCTGGATTGGTGGATTGGAATTGGCTTGTGCGCCGCCGCGTTTGCGCTTTATCTGCGGACTCTGCCGCCAACCGTGCTGGATGGTGACAGCGGCGAGTTTCAGTATATGGCGGCCATTCTCGGCGTGGCGCATTCGTCCGGCTATCCGCTCTATCTTTTGATCGCCAAGTTGTTTACCTTGCTCCCGTTTGGCGATGTGGCGTTCCGCGTCAACTTTTTCTCCGCGGTGTCTGCGGCGCTGACGGTGCCATTCATCTATGCGATTGCGTTTCGTCTCATTGCGCGGCGTGTGCCGGCAATTCTGGCAACCGCAATGTGTGTTGTCACGCCTTCGATGTGGGGCGGCGCGCTTGAAACAAAAACGTATGCCCTGCATCTCCTCCTCGGTGTCCTCTGTGTTTATTTTGCTCTGCGCTGGCATGACGCTGGCCGCCCGCGCGATTTTTACTGGCTCGCGTTTGTGTTTGGCTTGGGACTGACCAATCATCACGTCATCGTATTTCTCGCGCCTGCGCTGGCGCTGGTGGCATGGCTTAACCGGCACCGGTTGACACGCGGCCTGATCGCGCGTGGTCTAGTGTTGATGCTCGTGCCGCTGATTTTGTATGCGTATATTCCGCTTCGCGCCGATTATTGGATCAAGCAACAAGACCCGGCGAACTGGCAACTCTATACGCGCGAAGATGCTATGCTCAAAGGCACGGTCAGCGCGTATTATCTCAATTCGCCCTACGGCTTTTTCAACCTGGTCACAGGGTTCGACAACAGTTACAAAATCAAATCGCCGCTCGCCGATGATCGTTTGCAATTGGTAGTCACGTTGCTCCTCCAGCAGTTCGGCATTCTCGGTGTGGCGTTGTCCGCGTTCGGCGCGCTGGAATCGTTCCGCCGCAACCGCGCGCAGTTTGCTTTTATCTTTTTGATTGCGCTCGGCATTGGCACAATTGCGACGGTGTTGCGCGGTCTCTCCGCCGTATATTATTTTTCGCTAATGTATTTTGCGTTCGCGTTGTGGATTGGTTTTGCGCTGGACGGCTTGATGCGCTTATCGGCGCGTGTGCATCGCGTTGTGCCAGTGTTGGTTGCGCTGGTGGGGTTGACGTTGCCGCTGAGCGCGCTGATCGCGAATTTCGCTCCGCTGGACGAAAGCGCAAATTATGCGCCGCGCGATTTCGCGCAAACTGTATTGCACGACGATCTCGCGCCCAACGCGGTTCTGATTGCGCCCTGGGAAGTTTCGCAACCCATCCGCTATTTTCAATTCGTCGAAAATCAACGCCCCGATTTGCTCGTCGTCAACGCCAGTCCCGTGAGCAAGCAATTTGAAACGATGATTACGCGCGCGCGCGAACTGGGCCGCCAGTTTTACAACGTCGAGTTTAATCCCGAACTGGCATCCACGCCGGGACCGCGCAGTGTGCAAGCGATTCCGTTGCCTTTGCTTGCCGCGCCACAGCCGCGGTCCACCTTGAACGATGCGCGGATCGTTCCCGAAGTTCAGGTTATCGGTTTCGATCTTGATCCCACCTCGCCGACGCCGGGTCAACCGGCGCGCGTCTTGGTGTATTATCGAACGCTCGCGCGCATGTTCCCGATGTATTCCGCGCAACTCACTATCACGGATGCCAGCGGCAAACTCTGGCGCGAAGAACCAGGTTTCCCCGGTTCGTTCTATTTCCCCACGTACCGCTGGCAGGTGGGCGATTATTATCGTGATGCGTGGCAACTCGATTTGCCGGCGGATGCGCCCGCCGGATTGTACCAGTTGGATTTGAGCTGGTTTGTATATAATCTCGATTCGCACCAGTCCGATTCCGATCACGAATTCAAAATTTCACTTGGTACGATCCGCGTGGGCGATCTCGCCGCGACGAACATTGCGCATCCGGCAACCACGCGCATTGGTAACGCGATCACGTTCCTGGGTTGGAGCGGCGCAACCACGGCGACGCGCGGGCAATCACTCGACCTGGATCTGTTTTGGCGCGCGGATCAATCGCTAAATGATGCGTATACAGTCTTTGTGCATCTCGTCGGCGCAGATGGGCGCGTGCTTGCCGATGCGGACAGTCCGCCGTCGCGCGGCGTCATGCCGACAAACCGATGGACGGTGGGCGAGGGCGTGCGGGATCGGCATACGCTCACCATTCCGAGCGCTCTCGCGCCAGGCAACTATGCTATCGAAATTGGAATGTATTTACCCGCCACGGGCGCGCGCCTGCCGATTGCATCGGCTGATAAAATTGTGTTGACGCAAGTGAGCGTGAAATAAATGCGCCGAGTCCTGGTTCCCTTGACGTTGGCATTCGCGATTCTTCCCGCGGCGATTTTTCTTGTGCAAGCTGGTTTCTTTCAATCGTCGGATGGCATGATCCATCTCTACCGTCTGTTTGAACTCGACCGGAGTTTTCACGCCGGGATTTTTTATCCGCGCTGGTTTCCACTTTCCGGCTATGGTTATGGCTTGCCCGTCCTGAATTATTATCCGCCGCTGACGTATTACCTTGGCGAAGCGTTTCACCTTTGCGGCGCGGGCTATATCGAAGCGATCAAGTTGGTCGTCGGCGCGGGTTTGCTGATTGCCGCTTGTTCAATGTTTCTGTTCGCGCGCGATGTGATTGGCACGCGCGCGGCGTTGGTTGCCGGGATCGCGTATGCGTATCTGCCGTATTTCTTGTCGGATGCGTATGTGCGCGGCAACTGGCCCGAAATGTTGGCGATGGCGCAAATGCCGTTTGTGCTCTGGACGTTTCGACGGTTGGTCAGTCCAAGCCCGGCAAAAAATCTAGTTCTAGCAACGATGCTTGCCGCGCTATCTTTTGCCGCGATTATTCTGACGCATCATTTGACTGCCCTGTCGTTTGCGGCGTTATTGCTGGCGTATCTCATTTTTCTTTTCGTGCAATCGCGAGACCGGAAACCGATGCTGGCTGTGGTGGTTGCGCTTGCGCTCGGACTCGCGCTCAGCGCATTTTATTTTGTGCCATCGCTCGCTGAATTGAACCTTGTGTTTGTTGGACCTTCGTCCGATGCGCGATTTATTGTCAGCCAACTCGTGACCCTCACTGAATTATTTACGCCAACGCTTTTCTATTTTTATTTGCCCCAGCGCCAAGTTGTCATGCGCGTGGCGGGTTTTCCGCAAATGCTCGCGGCGTTATCGTCCATTTTTATTTTGATCCTCGCTGGGCGCAAATTAGTCAGACGTGAACGATGGATGCCAACTGCGTTTTTTTTTCTACTGGTCATGGTTGCCGCGCTCTCGATGATGCTGACGTTTGCCGCGCCAGTGTGGTTCAGTGTTCCCATGTTGCGCTTTATGCAATTTCCCTGGCGGATGCAATTGATCGCGGGGGTTGGCATTGCGTTTCTGCTGGGCGTGTGCGCGAAATGGATCGGCGAACGCACGCATTGGTTGGCGTATCCGCTGTTTGCCGCAACCTTGATTGCGTTAGCAACGGCGCACTTGCCGGTGCGGGTTTTTCCATTGACGAACGATCAGGTTGATCTGACGCGCGCGACCGATAGCGATTACGTGATTGCGCAAATGGGGTGGGGCTGGACGCGCGAGTTTGTGCCTGCGGCGGTGCAAGTATCGGAAGCGATTTATGCGCCGGTGAGCAAAGCGGCGATCACGGCAGACGTTGCCGCGCCTGCGCCGATGGTGCAAATTGTGAACGATGAGTTGCTCGCGCGCACTCTGCATGTGACAACGCAGACGCCGTATGAAATTTCGTTGCACACTTTTTATTATCCAGGTTGGCAGGCATCTATTGACGGCGTAGCGGCGCGCACGTACCCGCGCGGCGCGCTTGGGCTGGCGACGGTGACAGTTCCACCCGGTGCTCATCAAGTTACCTTTCGCTTTCAAGACACTCGGTTGCGCGCACTGACAACCTGGGTTTCGTTGCTGGCGTTGGCAGGCGTGGCGATTGGGTTGTTCATTGCACAACGGCGCGTCATGCTCGGCGCGCTGATCGCGCTGGCAATCGTTAGCGGGCTAATCGCGTGGCACACGCGCGATAGCGTAACGCAACCGCCGCGCGCGGTTGCCGCGAACCTTGATCAGCAAGTGATGCTCATTGGCTATGCGACGGAACGCACCGACACGACATTGTATGTGACATTGGATTGGCTTGCGTTGCGCGAAATGAATACGGATTATGTTTCGTTTGTCCATCTGGTTGGCGCGGATGGCGTCATGCGCGCCCAAGATGACGGCATGCCGGATCGCGGTCTTTCGCCGACGACGCGCTGGTTGCCGGGTGAAATGATCGCGGATCGCCGCGCGATTCCTCTGCGTGAGATTGCGCCGGGGGATTATACTTTAACCGCGGGCATGTATTTGCCGCGCCCGCAAGGTTTTCAAGGTGTCGGCGAGCCAGTTGATCTGGGACGGGTGCAAATTTCAAAATGACCTGGTTTGCGAACAAGCGCGTACCGAATTGGATATGGATTGCCTTGATCGCCATCGTGGCGATTGGCTTGCGTTTGTATGCGATTGATCGTTTGCCACCGGGCTTGTTTGGCGATGAAGCGGTTGAAGGACTCGACGCGCTCGATGTGCTGGCAGGGAACCTGGGAATTTGGTTTCACGCGCACCTGGGCCGCGAGCCGATCTATGTGTACCTCGTCGCACTGGCATACCAATGGTTTGGCGTGACCCCGCTAGCGACACGCCTGCCGGCGATCATGGCGGGCTTGCTCACGATTCCCGCGACGTATTTCTTCGCGCGCGAATTTGCATTGGCGATTGTCGATCGCGCGCGCGCGCAACGGATCGCACGCTTGACGACCGCTTTGATTGCGGTGTCGTTCTGGCATATCCAGATGACGCGCGACGCGCATCGCGACACGCTCTTGCCACTTGTCGAAGCGCTGGGCTATGGCTTGCTCTGGCGCGCGATGCGCACACGCGATTGGCGCGCGTATGCCGGCGCAGGCGCGATCCTGGGCTTGGCAGTCTACACCTACTCGCCCGGACGCTTTGTCGGTGTGTTCGTTGCGCTGTTTGTCGTCATCGAATTGATCATTCAAAAGTTAACGACCGACCGCCGACCGCCGATTGCCAAGCATTCCTTGTCCATGTTTAACGATTGGCAAGTGGTGACTAGACTTGCGCTTGCCGCGTTGTTTGCGTTGCTCGTGATGTTGCCGCTCGGTATATATTTCGCGCAGAATCCCGTGCAATTTAGTCGGCGCTTTGAAAGCGTCATGGTGTTCGATGCGCCGTCGCCGCTCGCCGCACTTGGCGAAAGTGTGGTTGGCAATCTCGCGCAATTTGTTGTGCCGGATGCCGGGTATCAGAGCAAGCATTACAACTTGCCCGGCAAACCCATTTTCGATCTATTGCTCGCGCCCTGGTTTTTGGCGGGATTGGTATTAGCGTTTGCGCGGATCAAACACGCACCGTACCGATTTCTACTGCTCTGGTTTTTTGTGATGTTGACGCCCGCGTTTCTCACGCACGACATGATCCCGAAAGCGGTGCGCGGTCTCGGTGTTGTACCGGGTGTGTTTGTGTTCATCGCGCTGGCGATGGATGGGTTGATCGCACGCGCGCGCGGTCGCATTGCAGTGGCATTGGTTGCGCTGACGTTTATCGGCAGTACGATCTGGACAACGTATGATTATTTTGTCGCGTGGGCAAACCTGCCGGAATTGCCGCAATCCTTCGATGCCGATATGACCGAGTTGGCTGGATATTTGCAACAGCAACCCGCGCAACCTGGCATCGTGATTTCGCAACAGGTCTATCGTCCGCCCACGCTCATGTTGCTGGGTGAGCGCGTGCCGACGACGCGCTATGTGGATCGCGCGACGCACATTCAAGAAGCCGACGCGCATACGACGTTGATCGCCGATCCGAATGCGACGTACATTTTTGTTCACGATTTTGCGCCGCCGGATGAATGGCTCGCGCGGATCGCGCCAAACACTAGCGAGATCGCGCGGGGCGTATACTTTACCGCGCATCGGTTAGGCCCAATTACGCCGCCGCAAAAATCGCTTGCACTTCAATTCAACCCGCTGTTGAAATTGATCGGCGTGTCGCGCTACGCCGACGATCCGCGCGGGGCGGCATTGTACTGGCAAGTGACGCAATTACCCGCCGATCGCGCCGATATCCAAAGTGTAATGCAGGTGACAAATGCGGCGGGCGCATCGGTTACACAAGGCAAGCAAACGTTTGGTGTGCCGCCGCTTGAATGGAAACTCGGCGATACGATCGTCGAATGGTATGCGCTCGATGATTTGTCGGACGACGCGGCGCAATTCACCATCCGGTTGACGCGCGGCACAGACCAGTGGCAATCGCCAACAATTTCGTTGAGGTAATTTTCTTGAATTCACGGTTCATGGCTTTTGTTTCGCGTTACCAACATCTCGTTGTCATGGGTGGCTATGTCATCCTTGCGCTTGCGTTGACGTATCCACTGGTACTGCAATTTGGCGATCACGTTCCTGGCACAACGACTTGGTCCATGGACGAGTACGGTTACGTGTGGAATAATTGGTGGTTCAAGCACGCCGTCTTTGATCTGGGCACCAATCCATTTCAAACGAATTATTTGGTTTATCCGCTCGGGACCTCGCTCGTGCTATACACGTTCACGCTCTTGCATGTGTTGCTGGGCTTGCCGATTCAATTCGCGTTTGGTTTGATCCCCGCCAGCAACGTCGAGTTGCTGTTTGCGTTTGTGCTCAATGCGTTTGGTATGTTCTTGTTGGCGGATTATGTGTTGCGCCAAGCGCGTTTGGCGGATCGGCGGGCGTTCGCCGCGTTTGTGGCGGGCGTCGTGTTCGCGTTTGCGTCGAATCGTTTTGTCTATGCGTCGCTCGGACACTATAACGTGGTGGCAACCGAGTGGATACCCTTTTACATTTTGTTTCTGATCAAAACGGTGCGTGCGCCGAATCGCAAGAACGCGATGCTGGCGGGTTTGTTTGCGGCGTGCGCGCTCTATGTTGAAATCACCGATGGTGTGTTGCTGGTGTTGTTCACTGCGCTGTATCTGTTATCCGTGTGGCGTGTGGCCTTGCGTCGCCCGGTGCTGGCGCAACTCGCGCGCGTTGGCGCAACGGCGGCTGGGTTGTTCGCGCCCTTGCTCGTGCCAACGCTTGGCGAAATTCTCACGAGTGGCTATGTGTTACCCGGTTGGGGCCACGCCGAAAAATTGTTGGTTGATCTCTTTGGCTTGCTCACGCCGACTGGGTTGCAATCGTTCAATCCGCATTGGACGCAAGAGTTGGATGCGGTGCGGCAGGGCGTTGCGCGGTTCAGCGATGTCAACACGGTCTTCCTGGGTTATGCGACGCTCGCGCTCGCCGTGTTGGCGACGGTGCGGCATTGGCAAACGCTCAAGGTGTGGGCGATGAGCGCGCTGGTCTTTACAATTCTGTCGCTCGGACCCTTGTTGCATCTCAACGGCCAATCCACGTTTGATCTGGATGGTTTGCAAGTCACGTTTCCGTTGCCGTTCTTGTTACTGCATTACATTCCACTCCTCAAAGAAAATCGCGTGCCGAATCGGTTCAGCGTGCTGGTGATGCTATCGCTGGCGGTCCTGGTGGCGTTTGCGGTGTCATCCACGCGCGCATGGGTGAGTCAAAAATTTCAAGGCAAACATGAACCCTGGGCGTTGGGGTTGCCCCTGGTTTTTCTCGTCTTGATCTTGCTCGAACACGCTTCGATTCCGTTGCCACTCACCGATGCGCGCATCCCGGAGGTGTACACGCAGATTGCGCGCGAGCCGGGAAATTTTGCAGTGCTGACCTTGCCGCTGGGTTGGCGCAATTCATTTGGACAACTAGGCGCGGAAGACACGCGCGCGCAATACTATCAAAGCGCGATGGGCAAATATATTTTTCCCGCCAACCTTCAACGCAATCCGCCCTTCCTGTTTGACTATTTTGATCGCATCCCCTTGTTTCATTCGCTGACCGAAATTGAATCCTATCGCCCGGTGTCCGACGAAGACCTTATGCGCGATCAAGCGTTCGCGCCCTTGCTCATGTCCTTTTTCGATGTGCGCTATGTGGTAATCCAGCCGCCGATCCCAGGTCGCCCGCCATACAGTGATACGCACGACGCGGTTCTCGCTTACGTGCGCCAGGTCTTGCCGCTCGGCGATAAAGTTTACGACCGCGATGGGTTGATTGCGTATCGCATCAACCAGCCACCGTTGCCGGATCGTCAGCGGATCAATTTTGGCACGAGTGTCGCGCAGTTTTATCGCGCCGAAGGCTGGGATCGCGATGAGGCGATTGCAGGCGAAAACGCGAATTGGGCGAATCAAAAAACGGCGCGGGTGTTGTTGCCAATTCGGGATGTGGCGGATTACAATCTCACGATCCGCGCTTTGCCGTTTAACTTTGCCGACGCGCCCACGCAAACGATGCGGGTGCTGGTCAATAATCAGCCACTCGAAACATTTGTCATGCAGGCGGATTGGCAGGAATACACCGTAACGATTCCTGCGCGCGTGTTACACTCGGGCATTAATAACCTGACGCTTGAATTTGATTATGTATTTCATCCGCGCGCGGTCTTGCCCGCGCATTTCGAAATTGGCGATACTGGGACCGTGAGTCCGGTGGATATTCAGGTTACAGCGGGCGATGCCGGTTCGATCCAAGTGAATCAGCGCGAGGTGTCGCCGCTCGCGCGGGGTTACAATGTGGCTGTGATCGATCCAGCGAGCGGCCAAGTGCTCAAGGCGAAAGCGTTTAACACGGCGGATGACAAGGCGCAATCGCGACTCATGACGGATTTCTTGGCGCAGGTGCCAAACGGATTTATCGTTGCGGTGGCGTCGCAAGAAAGCGCGGCGGCAAACCTGGGTGATCGCACCGTGACCGCTTTGAAAAATCTGGGCGGCGCAATTGATTTGCGGCAAACACCAACGGTGGCACATGCACTCATCGGCGTCAAGGGCGCGCCGGCGAATTCGGCAGTGGAAGATACAAACGAGGGCAATGTGTTTCTCGCGGTGGGGCATGTGCCGGATGATCGCACGTTGGCGGCGGCGGTGAGCGCGATTACTATCGAGAAAAAATAGGATGCGGATGAATGCCGAGCAAGACAAGCATAATGTGATGACGGAGCAGGAAACGCCGAGGCAGGGAAACCACCGAGAAAATTCATTGCCGGCATTTCTGCGTATAACCTTGGCCAAGTTGGTGGCGCAACATCCCGATCTGTTTTTTGCAATGTTCATTGCGCTCGCGGCATTGGGGTTATACCTACGTACGCTCGCGCCGGATGTGGTGGATGCGGATGGCGGCGAATTCCAGTTTGCCGCGTGGAATTTCAGCTTTGTGCATCCGACCGGCTATCCCTTGTTTTTGATCCTGGGTGGATTGTTTCAACACCTTGCGCCATTTGGCAACCCGGCGTATCGGCTGAATGTGTTTACGGCGATCACCGGCGCGTTGGCTGTCGCGCTGGTTTATCTGGCGGCGCATGAATTAACGCGTCACCGTGCCGTTGCGGGGATTGTTGCCGCGACGTTCGCTGTCTCGCGCACGTTGTGGTACGATGCGAGCGCGGCAGAAACATATGCGCTCAATGCTGGGTTTATTGCGTTGTTGATCTATATCGCGTTGCGCTGGCAAGCCGAACCAACGCCGCGAAAATTTGCAATGTTCTGTTTTATTTATGGGCTTGCGCTCACGCATCATCGCACGATCATCCTTTGGCTTCCTGCATTCGCGCTCTTTTTTTTCCTTGTTGCGCGCCAAGCTCAGCTCGGCTTTGCCGCCTTTCGCTTTTTGCCATCCGCAGTATTGTTTTTTTCCCCGCTTGTGCTTTACTTGTATATTCCGCTTCGCGCGCCAACCGCGCCGTATGCCACGCTCACACTTGCGCCGGGACACGCGCTGGTCTTGTACGATAATTCGTTGATCGGCGCGATTAACTATTTCCTGGGACGCGCGTTTCAATCCGAGATTCGTTGGGACGCGGTGAGTGTGGCGCGCTTGATGACCGTGCCGCAAATGCTCCAGGACGAATTTGGCGGGATCGGACTTGCACTGGGACTCGGTGGTTTGGCGGCGATGGTGTGGCGCAAGGATTGGGCGCGGCTGGGATTGATCCTGACGGGTGGTGTGATGACGGTGCTGTTCGATTCGATTTATCACATCGGCGATATATTCCATTATTACATCCCCATTTATCTCGTCTGGGCATTGTGGATTGGCGTGGCAATTGGCGCGCTCGCTCGTGCGATTCAAAGTTCAAAATTTGAACTAGGATTTCTCCTCCTTGCGGTGATTGCAGTCTTTGTCCAGCTCGTTACCAATTTTTCATTTGCGGATCGAAGCGGCGAAACGCAAGCGCGCGCGCAGTGGACGCGCGTCTTGTCTGCGCCGCTTCCACCGAATGCACTGTTGATCTCGAATGACCGCGATGAAATGATGTCGTTGTGGTATATGCAATATGTCGAAAACACGCGGCGCGATGTGGTGGGCTTGTTTCCGCTGATCACGCCCGCGCCGGAATATACGAATATCGCGCGCCTCACCGATAGTGTGCTTGAGGTTGGGCGTCCGATCTATTTCAGCAAACCGATGCCGGGGCTCGAAATCAAATATCGTGTTGAACAAAACGATTGGGCGTGGCGCGTGTTGGGACGGGCGATGGACGCACCGCCGCAATTCCCAAGTCATGCGACGATCGCGGACCGTGTGCGCGTGCTGGGTTTCGATGTGGCGCGTCAAGGCGAGACATTGCGCGTTGCAATCGCTTGGACGCCGCTGACGAAACTGAATGCAAACTATTCGACATTTGTGCATCTGCTCGATCTGAATGGCAACAAGATCGCGCAAGGAAACGATCATCAAGTCGGCGGCGATTTTTATCCAACGACGCTGTGGCGCATTGGTGAAATACTGCGCGACGAACACGCGCTCCCGTTGCCGCCGAATCTTGCGTCTGGCACGTATCGTTTGCGCGTTGGGATGTATCGGCAATCCGATGGCGAAGTGTTAGGTGAGCCAGTAGTGATTGGAGAAGTACAGATTGCAAATGATAAATGACCAATGGAGTGCGCATGTCTGAGCCGATGGTCGCAACCAAAGAAACGATTGAGCAATTGTTTGACGGCGCGGCGGCGCGGTATGACCGCGAAGGTCCGAGCCTCTTTCGTGCATTCGGCGAACGCTTGATCGCGCAAATGAATTTTGTCGGTGGCGAGCGCGTGCTGGATGTGGGGACCGGTACGGGTGCGGTTTTGATCGCGGCGGCGCAGACGGTTGGTAGCAATGGTCACGTGGTTGGCATTGATGTGGCGACCAACATGTTGCGTGAAGCCGAGCGCGCGGCGAATGAAGCGAGTCTCACAAATTTCGAATTGTACAAAATGGATGCGGAGCATTTGGAATTTCGCGACGACATTTTTGATGCGGTAACGTGCGCGTTCTCGCTGTTCTTTTTCCCGGCAATGGATGCGGCGTTGCGTGAAATGCACCGGGTGTTGATGCCGAGCGGACGGATTGGGCTGGCTTTGTTTGCCGGTATGCCACCGCCGTTCGATCCGGGTTGGAAGATATTCGCAGAGCAGGCGCGCGCGTATGATGTAGCAGTGCGAACGCCGCAAAAAGTGGTGTATGCGCCAGCTGATGCGGAAGCGTTATTAGCCAAAGCAGGATTTGGCGACATTCATTTGCAGATCGTCAAGTACGACACGGTGTTCGCCAGCGCAGAGGTTTGGTGGGCGTTTCAGTTAACGCTGGGTAACCGCGCGACGATCCTGCGAATGTCGGACGCAGTGCGCGCCAAATTCAAGGATGAATATTTAGCCAAGTTACGTCCATTGTTCCACGATGATGGCTTGCATCTTGGTGTTTCGGTGCTGTATGCAACGGCAACCAAACAAGCGGTGCGCGAAAACTGAAACTAGGAGGTCAGAGTGGATTTCCGATTAACTGAAGAACAAGCGCTATTCAAACAAACGGTGCGCGAGTTTGCCGAAAAAAACATTGCGCCGCGCGCGCGCGAAATTGATCGCCACGCGCAAGGCATTCCCGAAGAAATTATTCGCGGCATGGCAGACCTGGGTTTGTTCGGCTTGACGATTCCGGAAGCGTATGGCGGCTCGGCGGTGGCTGGCGCAGAGCTGGTCTATGCGATGACGGCGGTGCATGAGATCGCGCGCGCGGAACTGTCCATGTCACTGCCGGTGTATTATTTACTTGCGCTGGGCTGGGCGTACTTGCTCGCGCGGCACGGCACGGCAGAATTGAAACGCGAGGTGCTCCCGCGTGTCGCCAACGGCGATTGGTTCCTGGGGATTGCGACGACCGAGCCAGGCGGCGGATCGGACCTGGCAAACATTCACACGCACGCGCAACGTGATGGCGAGCAATATTTGCTCAACGGCGAAAAGTATTTTGTGAGTGGTGTGGTTGAAGCCAAACAACGCGGTGGTGGACATCTTACATTATTTCGCACCGCGCCAGAACTGGGCAACCAGGGCATGACGTTTGCGTATGTGCCATTGCAGTCGCCGGGGATCACCACGAGCCAGTTTACGATGATGGGACGCATGGGCTTGTCAACCGGAAGCATCGCGTATGAAAATGTTGCGGTGCCGACGAAATATGTGCTAGGCGAAGAGAATCGCGGTTTCTATGTGAACATGGAAGGGTTCAACGCGGCGCGCGTGTTGGTGTGCGCGGCGTGTACGGGCGGTGCGGAACGCGCGCTCGAGCTCAGCGCCGAGTTTACCAAACAACGTCACTCGTTTGGTCAGCCGCTCGTCAAATTTGAAGGCATCTCGTTTGAAATTGCAGACGATTACGCCAAACTTGAAATGCTCAAGAATCAATTGCTCAAGACGGCCTGGATGATCGATCAGGTGGGCGTGAATCCGCGTGCGTTCACGCGCAAAGAGATCAACTCGAACGTGGCGATTTGCAAACTTACCGCGCCATCGCTGGGGGTTGAGATTGCCAAACACGCGATCATGCATCACGGCGCGATGGGCTATACCATCGAGACGCCGCTCGAAATGTTAATGCGAGGTTTGATGTCGTATGTGGCGGGAGCGGAAGGCGGCGCGAACATTATGAAGATCATTATCGCGCGCGAGTTTATCGGCAAAGAAGCGATTCCGTACACATAAAGAACAAGCCGGATTTCTGAAAGAAACCCGGCTTGTTTCAAGCGTAACTGAGGCATTAGATCGGCTCGCCCATTAAATCGTATTCGCTGGCGTGTGTGATTTTCACGTGTACGAATTCGTTAGCAGGCAAGACACGCGGCACGATCACGACGCCATCCACTTCGGGCGCGTCGCGGTAGGAGCGGGCGATGCTGATGCCGTCGCCGGCGCCTTCGATTAGCACGTCGAGTTCCTTGCCGACCCAGGGCTGGTTTTTCGCAAACGATATTTTCTGCTGAAGCGCCATCGCTTGTTTGCGGCGGCGCGCTTTGATTTTGGCGTCCACTTGATTTTCCAATAATGCGGCCGGTGTGCCATCTTCACGCGAGAACTCAAACACGCCGACGCGATCAAATCGTTGCTCGTCCATAAATTCAAGCAGAGCGCGAAACTCGTCGTCCGTTTCACCGGGAAAACCGACGATGAATGTGGTGCGGATCGCTAGATCAGGCATCGCGGCGCGGAGCGCGGCGAGCATTTGTCGGGTGATGCCCAGGTTCGGGCGTTTCATGCGGCGTAGAGTTTCGGTGTGCGCGTGTTGGAGCGGCACGTCCAAGTAATGCAACACTTGGGGATAGCGTGCCATCGTTTCGATCAGGCGCGGCGTGACGTGACCGGGATAGGCATACATCACACGAAGCCAGCGTAGTCCATCCACTTCGGTGCATAGTTTTTCGATTAATGTGGCTAGTTGATCCTTGGTGCCGAAGTCCCAGCCGTAAGCGGTGGTGTCTTGCGCGACGAGTGAAATTTCCTTGACGCCGTGTGCAACTAGATCGCGCGCTTCGGCGATGACGGCGTCCATTGGTTTGGAGCGATGTGCGCCTTTGATCGCCGGAATGATGCAAAATGTGCATGGGCGATCACAGCCATCGGCGATTTTCAGGAATGCGCTGGCGCCTTGCGGCGCGCGTGGCAATTGTTCCACGATGGAGCGTGCCGAGAGTTGTTCCATCGGCAGTCCGGCGTATGCTTCGGTAAGCCAGTCTTGCGGAATATCGTGACTTTTCTTGAGGTGATGGATCAAGTGGGGCAGAGCGAGCCAATGCCCGGCATCAATCACGCCATCCACTTGGGGTACTTGGCGTTGCACCGTGGAGGTATAGCGCGAAATTAAACAACCGGCGGCGATCAGAATTTGATCGTCGCGTTTTTGTGATCCCAGGTCGCGGAGCGCGCCGAGTGATTCTTGCCGGGATGCTTGCAAGAATCCGCACGTGTTGACGATCAGCACGTCGGCGGTGTCGGCGGTGTCGGTCATTTCGAGCCCAGCTTCCGTGAGTAAGGCGCGGATGCCGTCCGAGTCGGCGATGTTTTTCGCACAGCCGAGGGTAAGAAGATAGTATCGCATGGAGGAGTTCATAATCTAGGCAGGTGATCTGCAATTACGAAAATGGTGTGAGCGTGGGCGTGGGTTGAGCGTTGATGGGCGCGCTGATTGGTGTGGGCGTTGCCGCAGGCGCAGAAACAACTGGGGCAACCGTTTCGGTTGCTAAATTTGCGGCTGGTGTTGGTGCGGCGGTTGGTGCAGGCATCGGCGTATTGGTGGGCGCGCTGATTGGTGTTGCCGTTGGCGTGATCGCAGGTGGCGGTACTGGCGCAGTGAAAACCGGTGTGCCTTT
>JBBIUF010000029.1:0-41682 GCA_037440365.1 Chloroflexota bacterium | reverse complement strand
GCTGTTGGCTTATGCGCCGACTAACTCGCCGCACCACTCGCGACAGAATAATCCGTCCGCCGTCGCCTCGGCGCGAATGATGCCGGTTTGTGTGATTGGATGCGCCGTGGCAAAACGATAATCAATTCCGGCAAGCACCAGCGGCAACATGCAAAAAAACACGCCGCCATGCGCCAGCAAGACAATGGCTTGATCATTCCGATGCACTTGCGTGACGTGTTCGACAAATGGCACAAAGCGCGCGCGCATCGCGTTAAAACTTTCGCCTTGCTCGATCGTGCGATCCCACTTGCCTAGCTCGATCCAATCGTGGACCAGCACGCGCCATTGATTCCAACTGGCTTGGTCGCTTTTGCCTTCCGCGATGCCGCAATCGAATTCGCGCAGGGCGTCCGTCGTTTCATACGACACGCCCAACGCGCGCGCTAGAATCTCGGCGGTCTGCGTTGCGCGCAGAATTGAACTGGCATAGATTTTGTGAATCTGGGCTGTCTGCAATTTGGCGGTGAGTGCGGCGGCTTGCGCTTGACCGCGTTCGGTCAGGCCGTGCGGCAGATCACGGTTGGAGATCACGTGCAACACGTTCGCTTGGCTTTCGCCATGCCGGATAAAATAAATATTCATGGCGCGACGGATTAGCCGCCTTCGCCAAACATTTCAATGATCGGCGTATCGTCGGCGCGGGAGCGGTGCGCATGCGCCGCCACATCAAAAATCGCCAGGGTGGGTTCGGCATTGACCGCGCGAAACATTAACATGCCGCTCGGTGTGCCTGCGCCGCGCATTTGCTCCAACGCCTCGCGATTTTCCCAGATGGTGATGATGCGCCACAGGGTCGGATCGGTGATGCCGTGAATGAGATACGTTTGTTGTAAACCCGCGGACACGGATGCCGATTCGGTTTTGAATGCTTGCTCTAGCGTGGCCCACTTGTCCGGCGCCACGTTCGCTTGCAATATAGTCATCAACATGATTTCACCTCGGTCTGAATCTAGCAGATGCCGCGCGCAATGCCGGCGGCGCGAAAAGCCGATGCCGCTTATAACACCATCAACACTTGGGCGTGCGCGGTCAGCTCGCGGTAAAGCGCATCGAGCTGATCCTGGCTTTCGGCGGTGAATGCCGCGGTCACGGCGATGTATTTGCCGCCGTGACTTGGGCGTTGGGTGATCGCGTGATCTGCCAAGTCTGGCACGTGCCGCCGCACAATCTCGACGACGATGGTTCGAAAGTTATCGGCGTCTTTGCCGATGGCTTTGATCGGAAAGTGGCACGGGAATTCCAATATCGGTTTCGGGTCGGACATTGGGTTATTGCTCCTTAATTGAATCTATAGGGTTAACGGAACGTTGCGATGATCGGGCGCAACCCATTTACAAAAAACTCGACTGCAATCGTCATGACAATGAGTCCCATAATCCGCAAGAGAATTTTATTGCCACTCGGACCGAGCAAATGGAGCACTTTGCGCGCGCCGATCAAAACCACAAACGTCAGCGCCAACACACTCGTGATGGCGAGTACAAGCGCGATTTCTTTATCGAGCAGTCCGGTCGTTTCGTTCATCAGGACGATCACGGTCGCAATGGCGCCCGGTCCCGCGATCAAAGGAATGCCCAGCGGGGTGATCGCCACATCGGCGATGTACTCGGTCACGGACTCTTCTTCCGATTTGGTGCGTGTGAGCCGCGCTTCGAGCATTTCATATCCCATGATGAAAAAAACAATTCCGCCGACCACACGCAAACTATTCACCGAGATGCCAAAGAACTCGAAGATAAATTTACCGGTGAGCGCAAACGCGATCAGCGCGATCCATGCGGTCACGGCGGCGCGAAAGGCAACGTGGCGCGATTCGGGATGCGATAGCTTGGAGGTGACTGAAACATAGACGGGCAATGCGCCAATTGGATCAATCATGGTAAAGAGCGAGACAAACGATAGAAAACCAAATTGGACAGCGAGCATATTCATGCCGGAGCGTTTCCTTTTTGCTCCGATTATACACGGATTTTGAAATGAATAAAGTGACATGGATGCGCGCCCGCCGCGCCCAATTTTCGGCTCAGCCTAAACGACGCCTAGTTTTTAAAAGAAAATCTGCAAAAATTATAGGTGCCGATTCGGCGCTGGTCAAGGGGGGTAATGGCGCGGTTAGAGCCACAAACGTCCTGCCGCGCGCGCGCATGGTGATCTGATTGCAAAAATCTTCTGCGTGGATATAATCAACCTCGTCCGAATTTTTGTTCGATCTTGATACGGGAGAATCCCTCATGCCTTCTGGCTACTATCGCTATCCAACGATTCACGCCGACACGGTGGTCTTTGTCTGCGAAGATGATCTGTGGAGCGTGCCGGCAACGGGCGGCATCGCGCGACGGCTTACCGCGAACTTGGCTGAAGTGACGCGCCCCGCGCTATCGCTTGATGGCGCGCAGTTGGCGTTTGTGGGCCACGAAGAAGGCGAAGCGGAAATCTATGTCATGCCGGCGCACGGTGGACCCGCACGGCGGGTGACGTTTCTCGGCGCGCCGAATTGCCAAACCGCGGGCTGGACACGCGACGGGAAAATTTTATTCGCGAGTAACACGGGGCAACCGTTTACCGCGTTGTTCAATGTGTATTCAGTTGATCCAGCCAACGGCATGGTTGAACGGATTCCGGTTGGACCCGCGCGCGCGATCTCGTATGGCGCAGACGGCGGCGTGGTGATCGGGCGCAACACTACCGACCCCGCGCGATGGAAACGCTATCGCGGCGGCACTGCCGGACAATTGTGGATTGACTCGGCAGGCGACGGCAACTTTCGCCCGCTCATTCAACTGGCCGGTAATCTCGCTTCACCAATGTGGATCGGCGCGCGCATCTATTTCATTTCCGATCACGAAGGCATCGGCAATGTATATTCATGTTTGCCGGATGGCAACGATTTGCAACGGCATACCCATCACGCGGATTTCTACGCGCGCAATCCGGCGACGGATGGCGTGAGCATTGTCTATCACGCGGGCGCGGATTTGTATCGCTTTGATTCTACGAACGGAACGAGCGCGCGAATTGCCATTGAATTTTATTCCCCGCAAACGCAACGCAACCGCAAATTTGTCTACGCCGGAAAATATCTTGACGATTATGCTTTGCATCCGCGCGGTCATTCAATTGCGCTGGCGGCGCGCGGCAAAATTTTCGCAATGCCGAACTGGGACGGCGCCGTATTTCAACTCGGCGCTGAAGACGGCGTGCGCTATCGTTTGCCGGTGTGGTTGAATGACAACGCGCGCGTGCTCGCCGTGACCGATGCGGGCGGCGAAGAAGCGTTTGTTTTGTTTCATGCTGACGCCAGCGCCGAGCCAGAACATTTTGACGGTTTGGACATTGGGCGTCCCGTGGCAGTGGCGGTCAATCCAAAAAAAGATCAGATTGTATTTAGCAATCATCGCTATGAATTATTGTTTCTCGATCTGACGACGCGTGAACTCAAGGTGATTGATCGCGGCGTCGCGCGGCGCATTGCCGGGTTTGATTGGTCGCCGGATGGCGCGTGGGTGGCGTATAGCGTTTCGATTTCGCTTCACGTGACCGCGCTCAAACTGTGGCAACGCGACACCGGCGAAATTTTTCCGCTCACGCACCCAGTGCTTCGCGATGTCGCGCCCGCGTTCGATCCGCTTGGACGCTATCTCTATTTTATTTCATACCGCCATTTCGATCCGGTCTATGACAATCTGCATTTCGATTTGAATTTTCCGCGCGGCATGTTGCCGTTTCTGATCACATTGCAAAAAGATTTGCCATCGCCGTTTATTCTGCGTACCAAAACTGAATTAAAAAAAGACAAGGATAAGGACAAACCGGATGCCGCCGATGAGAAAAAAGCGGAAGCCGCCAAATCCAAACCTGATGGCGAAAAAGAAAAATCGGAAACAGATGACACGGCGGATGAGCAAGACGATGAGCCTGAAGCCAAGCCGTTGCAGATCGATCTGGATGGCATCGCGTCACGGGTGCTGGCGTTCCCGGTGAATGAAGGTTTGTACGGCAGTATTCGCGGCTTGCGCGATGGCAAGGTGATCTATTCCGATTATCCGGTCGAAGGCGCGCTGGGTGATTCGTGGGCTCAAGCCAGCGAACCAGCGGCAAAAGGCGCGTTGCTGATGTATTCCTTTGAAGATGAAAAAGAAGAGACCTTGATGATGGGCATCAGTGATTTCGATCTGGCGCAAGATGCGATGACCGTTATCTATCGCGCGGGAAATAATTTGCGTGTGTTCAAAGCGACGGACAAGCCCGACAAAGAACCGAGTCACTCGGCAAACCGCAAAACCGGCTGGCTTGATTTGGATCGCGTCAACCTTGCGGTGAACCCAGGCGCGGAATGGAAGCAAATGTTCCGCGAGGCGTGGCGATTACAGCGCGATCAATTTTGGACGGCGGACATGGCGCAGATTGATTGGCTTGCGGTCTATGAACGATATGCGCCGCTCGTGAATCGTGTGAGCAGTCGCATCGAGTTTTCCGATTTGCTGTGGGAGATGCAAGGCGAACTTGGCACGTCGCACGCGTATGAACTTGGCGGTGATTATCGGCGGCGGCCGCATTATTCGCAGGGCTATCTCGGCGCAGATTTCGAGTTTGATGCGGTGGCGGAGCGTTGGCGCATCGCGCACATTGTGCAAGGCGATCCGTGGAATGACCATGCCGATTCGCCGCTCAATGGCGTGGGTGTGCATGTCTCGGTCGGCGATCACGTGATCGCGATCAATGGGCGCAAACTGTCGCGCGCGTTATCGCCCGCCATGTGCCTGGTCAATTTCGCCGGGGAAGAAGTGACGTTGACCATTCAATCCGCGGACGAATCGCCACGCACTGTCACCGTGAAAACGCTGGATGGCGAATTGGCGAGTCGTTATCGCGAATGGGTCGAGGCGAATCGCGCGCGCGTTCACGCGGCGACGCACGGGCGCGTGGGCTATGTGCATATTCCCGATATGCAACCGCGCGGCTATGCGGAATTTCATCGCGGCTATCTCGCCGAAGTGGATCGCGAGGGCTTGATTGTGGATGTGCGTTTCAATCAAGGCGGCAATGTGTCCGCGTTGATTCTCGAAAAGTTGGCGCGGCGGCGCGTGGGCTATGACACTTCGCGCTGGGGTCAACAACCGCAACCGTACCCGCCGGAATCGGTGCTGGGTCCTATGGTCGCGTTGACCAATGAAAATGCCGGGTCGGACGGCGATATTTTTTCGCACGGGTTCAAGTTGATGAAGCTGGGTCCGCTCGTCGGCAAACGCACGTGGGGCGGTGTGGTCGGCATCTTTCCACGACACGCACTCGTGGATGGCACCGTCACGACGCAACCGGAATTTTCGTTTTGGTTTAGCGATGTGGGCTGGGGCGTGGAAAATTATGGAACTGATCCAGATATCGAGGTGGACAACACACCGCAAGATTGCGCGCGCGGCGTGGACGCGCAACTGGAATGCGCGCTTGCCGAGATCGAAAAAATGCTGGCAGATAATCCGCCGCAATTGCCAACGTTTGGCGTCAAGCCCAGCCGCGCGTTGCCGAAACTATCACCGAAATAAGGCAACTGGGCGCAAGTCTTTGACCCGCTTTCTCTCTTGTGCTACAATGTCGCCGTGCCCGCATTTTTTATTTTTCAAAGGAGAAATTGAGCATGAGCGTGAACAGTTGGTTCTTTACCAAATTTCCACCCTCGCGTTCCGTGATCGAAAATGATGTGCGCCTGTCGTTCTGGAAAGCCGGTTACGGCAAAATGTTTTTCGTGTGCGTGCAAGATACCGCGCCGTTTGCCTGCACCGGTGAATGGGGCGACGCAGAATTTGCGCTGGAATGGGAACCCCAAAATTATGTGCGGCTGAAAATGCCTGCGCCGAACCAAGATTTGCTTCTGGCATTTGAAAATGTTCTGCACCACAAGGCGCTGGCGGCGTACAAAGAAAATAACGGCGTTGTGGTTGAGTGGCGCGCGAAAAACGCGGACGCCCGCTTTGCCGAATTACAAGCCGCTGGGGTTGCCGAACTCGAACGGCTGAATAAATAAAACTTGCCAATGAGTCAGTGGAATCGCAAATGCGCGCTGTTTGCGCGCAGAGTGGCATTTGGCGCATTGGCTGATTTCAAAAATGAAACTTGTGCTTCTCGATTCGCACGCGCTGATCCATCGCGCCTACCACGCGATTCCGTCCACGCTCACTAGCCCCACGGGCGAACTGACCAACGCGACCTTCGGTTTTGCTTCAACCATTCTCAAAGTGTTGAGCGATGAAAAACCCGACCTGGTTGCCGCGACGTTCGACGTGGGGCGGAGTTTTCGCGACGATCTCTTCGCCGCGTACAAAGCGCATCGCCCGCCACCGCCGGATGATTTGCGCGGGCAGTTGTCGCGCTCGCGCGAGGTCGCGGAAGCGTTGGGCATTCCCACGTTTGGTATGGTCGGATACGAGGCGGACGATTTGCTCGGCACGCTCGCGCGGCAAGCGAGCGCGCGCGGCGACGTGGACACGCTCATTGTCACCGGCGATAGTGATACGTTCCAGTTGATCAATCCGCGCGTGCGCGTCTTGACGTTCGCGCGGCAATTCGGCGAGACGGTGGTATATGATCAAGCCGCGGTGCAAGAACGCTACCAACTCACGCCCGCACAACTGATTGATTTCAAAGCGTTAAAAGGCGATCCGTCCGATAACATTCCCGGCGTTGCGGGCATTGGCGAAAAGACCGCGACCAAATTAGTGCAGGCATTCGGGAGCGTCGAAAATATCTACGCGCATCTCGATGCCGTTGACGAACGCACACGCGCCAAATTGATCGCCGGCAAGGACGCCGCGTTCCAAAGCAAAAAACTGGTGACGATTGTGACCGATGCGCCGATCCAGCTTGATTTGGAAAAATGCCGCGTCGAAGTTTACGACCGTGAGCGCGCGACGACTTTGTTCCGCGATCTGGGCTTTAAATCGCTCATTGAGCGTTTGCCCGCAGTGGTGACCCAAGGCGCAACGAACGCCTCAGGGACCATCGAACCCAGCGCGCCCGCGTCCGAGAAATATCACACGGTAGATACGGACGCCGCGTTAGACGCGCTCGTCGCGCGCTTGAAAAAATTATCGGCGTTTGCGTTTGACGTGGAAACAACCGGTACGGATGCGATGCGCGCGCAGTTGGTTGGCATTTCGATTGGCGTGGGCGATGGTGAGGCGTACTATATCCCGGTCGCGACTAGTCCGAATTCAGTTATCAAAGTAGAGACAACGGGACAGCTTGGGTTTGATACTCAAGCTCCGATATCTGCGCCTGGTCGTCCGCCGCTTGAACGTGATCATGTTCTGGCTAAACTCAAGTCTGTGCTGACCGACGCGCGGATCGCGAAATACGCGCACAACGTCAAATATGATGCGACGGTGATCGGCGAAGCTGGGATCGCGGTGACGCCGCTTTCATTTGACACGATGATTGCCGCGAGTTTGATCGAGCCGACCGGGTTTGGCATCGGCTTGAAAAACCTGACACGCGAAAAGTTCGGCGTGACGATGACCGAGATCGAATCGTTGATCGGCAAAGGCAAAAACCAGATCACGATGGCGGATGTGCCGGTGGCGCACGTTGCGCCGTATGCGTGCGCTGACGCCGATTTTACGTTTCGGTTGTTTGAATACTATCGCCCGCAACTCGCGGAGCGCGGCGTCGAAAAATTGTTTTATGATGTCGAGATGCCGCTTGTGTCGGTGCTGATGGAAATGGAACGCACGGGCGTGTTGCTCGATCTCGATTTTCTCGCGCACATGTCCGGCGAGTTGGCGACGCGCTTGCAAGAACTTGAAAAACAAATTCAAGCGCACGTGGGCGTGGCGCTCAACATTGCCTCGCCGATTCAATTGGCGGACGCGCTTTTTGGCAAACTGGGTTTGCCGACGAAAGGGTTACCCAAGACTAAAGGTGGCAAAATTTCCACCGCCGCCGATGTGCTTGAATCGTTGCGTGGCGCGCATCCGATCATTCCGCTGATTCTTGAACATCGCGAACTGTCCAAACTTAAAGGCACGTATGTGGATGCGTTGCCCGCGTTGGTGCATCCGCGCACTGGGCGCGTGCATACCGATTACAACCAGACTGCTGTGGTCACTGGGCGGCTATCCTCGTCGAATCCGAATTTGCAAAACATTCCGATTCGCACCGAGTTGGGACGCAAGGTGCGCCGCGCGTTCATCGCACCGCGCGGCAGTCAACTGATCAGCGCGGACTATTCCCAGGTTGAGTTGCGGATTCTGGCGCACGTCGCGCACGATACCGGGATGTTGGAAGCGTTTGCGCGTGGCGAAGATATTCACGCGGCGACAGCGGCGCGTTTGTTTAATGTTCCGCTTGACCAAGTCACCGCGACGATGCGGCGACATGGCAAGACGCTGAACTTTGGCATTGTCTATGGCATCACCGATTATGGTGTTGCCGCGCGCACCGATTTGTCGCAAGCCGAGGCGCGGCAATTGATCGATCAATATTTCGCGCAATACGCCGGCGTCAAGGCATACCTTGATCAGACGAAACACTTGGCGCATGAGCAGGGTTATGTGCAAACGCTCTTGGGCCGCCGCCGCTATTTTCCTGAACTGCACGGCACCACGCGAAATCCCGCCGCGCGGAATGCGTCCGAGCGTGAAGCGATCAACCATCCGATCCAGGGAAGCGCGGCGGATATTATCAAGGTGGCGATGATTCGCCTGCACGACGAATTGCACGCGCGCAAACTGTCCAGTAAAATTTTACTTCAAGTCCACGACGAGCTGGTGTTGGAAGTGCCAACGGCCGAAGTGGATGTGGTCGCGCCGCTCGTGCGCGAGGTAATGGAACATGCGTATGCGCTCGACGCGAAACTTGAAGTGGATGTCGAAATCGGGCAAAACTGGGACGCGATGGAAAAGGTTGGCTAGTGACGCGCCTTGCCAATTATTTCGGCGCGATCCTCGCGGTAATTTTTTTCTGCGTCTGTCTTGCGCTGACGCAGAACCAACCCATCTCGTGGAATGATATAGCGCGCACCGCGGCAATTGAATCGCTCGTCGAGCGCGGCACCTGGGCGATTGACGACTCGATGTGGTTCGACGCGACCCAAGACAAGGTTTTGCTCAACGGGAAATTCTACTCAGACAAGATGCCGGTGCTAACCTTGATCGGCGCAAGTGTTTATTCCGGATTGCATGTGGCGTTTGGCGCGACGCTTGCGTCGAATTGTTCTGTCTGCGCGTATCACTGGCTCACGGTGTTGCTCGACGGTTTGCCAGCCGCGTTATTGCTCTGGCTTTTTTTCGATTTTGCGCGGCGACAAAAACACGGTGTCGCGATTGCTGTGATTGGCACGGTGGCACTCGGTATCGGTACGATGCTGTTTCCATATGCGCTTGTGTTGAATCATCACGCGCCCGCCGCCGCGAGTTTGTTCGCTAGTTTTTATTTTCTGACGACGCGCCCGCCGGACAATCGGCGCGCGCTGATCGCCGCTGGGTTTTTCGCCGCGCTTGCGGTGTCGTTCGATGTGCTAACGGGTATCCTGGCGGTGACGCTTGGGGCGCTGGCGCTCTGGCGTTGGCGCCGCGATATTTTTTGGTTTGCGCTGGGCGGCGCGGTACCGATTGTCGTAACGTTTCTGTTGGATTACCAAATTGCGGGGACGATCCTGCCCGCGTACATGATCACGGGCGGTTATGATTATCCTGGCTCGGCGTTTCCCGCGACGCTTGGCGGCAATGGCACGCCGGACGATTACGTGGTGTATGCTTTTCGGATGTTTCTCGGCGCGCAAGGATTGTTTGTCTTTAATCCATTATTGTTGTTCGCGCTCGTCGGCGTCGTCGGAGCGGCGTTGAATCGCCGGCATCCGCTTTGGCGTGAAGCGGTCTGTGTCACGGTTGGATTTTTATGCTTGTGCCTTTATCTTGCCACGCAAACCGGCAATCTTGGCGGCGAAGCGTATGGCGAGCGTTGGTTTGTCGCCGCGCTCCCGCTGATATTCGCGTTTATTTTTTACGCGCCGCCGCTCAACACCGCTACCTGGAAAAACTGGGCGTGGCTCGTGTTCGTTCCGGCATTTGCGTTGTCGGCGTTCTCGTCTCTGCAAGGCGCGGCAAGCGGCGCGTGGCATTTCGTGCCGCCGCCGTTCCAATTGTTGCGGTATAATCAATTTCCATTCCTGGGTTTCAAATGGAATATGCGTCTGCCGTGAAACGGATACCAAACGTCGGATGGTTGTACGGTGTTCTCGCGTTAGGAATTTTTTTACGGACATTTCAATTTCTGAATATCCCGCCGGGGTTGTACGCGGACGAAGCGGGCGTTGGCTATGAAGCGTTTGCGCTCTGGCGCACAGGCGCTGATCGCTGGGGTCTGACTCTGCCGGTGTATTTTATTAGCTGGGGATCAGGGCAAAGCGTCTTGTATTCCTATCTGACGCAACCGTTCATTGCGACGTTTGGTTTGACGATTTTTGCGACACGCTTGTTGAGTTGGGTCGCCGGGGTTGTCACGTTGCCGCTGATGTACGTTACGGCGAAACGAGTGTTGGGCGCGCGCGGCGCGCTGATGGCAACCGCGTTACTCGCGCTAATGCCTTGGCATATCATGATCTCGCGCTGGGCATTGGATGCCAACTTGTTGCCGCTGGTTTTGTTGCTGGGTGCATACACGTTGTCGCGCGCGCTCGCGAGCCATTCCCGCGCGGTGATCGGGCTTGCCCTCGTGCCGTTTGCGCTGGCGCTGTATGCATATGCGCTGGCATACCTGGTTGTGCCGATCTGGCTGGCCTTGACCGCATGGTGTTATCGCGCGGTGCTGGCGCGGCATTGGCGCGCGTGGCTCGGCGCGAGTGCCTTGTTCGCGCTGTTGGCTTTGCCGATTGCGTTATTCGTGCTGAAAAATTTTGGCGTGCATGCCGCGCTCGGCATCGAAAATTATTTGCCGTTTAGTATTCCGTTACTGCCGGTGAGCCGGATCGCGCAGGTCTCGTCGCAATCGTTGCCTGATCGTTTGATCAATAATTTTTTGATCGCCCTGAGCGGATTTCAAGATGGCGAAATTCGCAACGCGCTCCCTGGTATTCCGCCGATCTTTGGCGTGTTGATCCCGCTGGCGATCATCGGCCTAGTCAACGCAATCCGCGCGCGCCAGTTCGATGTATTTACGTTATGGCTGATGGCGTGCGTCCCCTTGCTGTTTCCCTGGAACCTAGCGGTTAATCGCATCAATGCGCTGTTCATTCCGCTAATCGTCGTCGGGGTTGCCGGTGGGCGTGTCATGGAGACTGCGTTGCGCCAGCCGCGCGCGCGTCGGATTTTCGCCGTCGGGATCAGCGCATTGATCGCGCTCCAAGCTGTTGCGTTTATCGCCGATTATTTTTTTGTTTACCCAACGCTTCCTGATGCCGAGCTGGCGTTTTACAAGGGCTTGGATCGCGCGATGCAAAAAGGTTTGGCGGCGGCGCAACCGGTAGATGCGATCGTGGTAACGAATCACATTCTGTTACCAGAATTCCTGACGGCGTTCTATGCAAGTTATCCACCGGCTGACTATGCGCGTGACCTCCGCGCGACAATTGGCCCTGACGCGATCCAGGTGCAATCGCTCGGACGCTTTTATTTTGGCGCGGCTCAGTTACCCGCTTCAGTAAACCGCTTTATATTTGTACTTGCCAAAGCGGACGCGGTGCCGTGCGCGCAACCTCAATTTGTTTTGCAAACGCGCCTCTGGCAAGTGGGGCGGTGCGAGTCCATTCCTTGAACGATGAGCGAGACATGCCCAAAGCTGAAATGTTTTTTTCGCCTGCCGATTATGCGGTGTTCGACAACCGCCTCGGCAGTAGCGCGGATTATGATGGCGAGCGCGAGCGCATCAAAGATAAACTCGCGACGCTTCACCGCGAAATCTATCCGACCATTCGCCGCAATAAATTGGATTTGCATCCGCACTGGATGGCGCAATGGCTCATCAGCGCGTCGCGCATTTCGCCTGCCACGCCGCGCATTGATTTTATGACGTTGCGCTATAGCAAGCCCGAGACGACGATCAAATTGATGAAGAAAGAATTGATTGACGACTTTGGACATTTCTACGCCAATGCGATGCTGGCGGCGCGCATTGACAAGGATGGCTTTGCGATTGAATTGTTTGTCAGTGACAAGGCGTGGGTGGATGCGCAAAATTTCAAAAATCGTTTGCAAGAGAGCGCGAACCAACGCGGACATTTTCGCACGTTGCTGGCGGAACTGGGCGGCGAACACACGTTGCGTCTCGCGCAATTTGTTCGCACTGAAGAAGGGTACACGCGTTATGAAGAAGTGTTGCGCGCCAAAGCCAGCCGCTTGGTCAATGTCGGGGTGCTGAATGCGACGATGGACAAGTATAAACCCGGCGGACATGATTTACGGCTCGGCGTGTATTACAAGCCCGATGACAAACGTTTGCGCGCCGATCATATCGCAGATGAAATCATGGCGCGGATCGAACAATTGTATCCGATTTACGCATTTCTCAGTTGGTCACCTAAAAACGATTTTCGGAAAGTGAAAAATGTTGATCAAAAATTACCTCGCAAGACTCGTTGAACAAGCGGTGCGCGCCGCGCAAACGGCGGGCGCATTGCCGCTATTCGATCTGCCGCCCGTATTTGTCGAAACGCAGGATAAAAAAGAGTGGGGCGATTTTTCCACATCGCTGGCGCTGAAATTGGCGCGCGAAGCCAAGCGCCCGCCGATCCAGATTGCCGAGGCGATTCGCGCGCATCTGCCTGCGGACGAAGCGGTCGCGCGCGTAACGACTAGCGCGCCTGGCTTTGTGAATTTCACCTTGAACCCAACCTGGGTCGCGCGCCAAGTGGAAACGATTTTGGCAGAAGGCGCACGCTTTGGCAATGTCGTTCCGGCGAAACGCGAGCGCGTGCAAGTGGAATATGTCAGCGTCAATCCGACGGGGCCGATGCACGTGGGCAGTGGGCGCAACGGCGCAATCGGCGACACACTCGCGAATGTGCTGGAAGCCGCAGGGCAGGATGTTCAGCGCGAGTTTTACATTAACGATAACGGTTCGCAAGTGCGGCACTTGGGCGAAAGTGTGTTCGTGCGGTACGCGCAGGCGTTGGGTCAAGCCGAGCCATTCCCTGCCGATGGCTACCAGGGCGCGTATGTAATTGAGATGGGCAAGCAATTCGCGCAGGCGCATGGCGATCAATTTTTGCACCTGCCGCGCGCGCAAGCCGTCCGCGAACTGGGTCAACTCGGCATGGATCAAGTGCGCGCACAATTAGCGGAAACGCTCGAACATATCGGCATTCGTTTTGACACCTGGTTTTCGGAACGGTCATTACACGAGAGCGGCGCGTTTGCTCAGGTCTTGGCTTTGTTGCAAGACAAGGGACTGGTGTTTGAAAAAGACGACGCGGTCTGGTTTGCGGCGCAAGCGCTCGGCGAAGATAAAGACGCGGTGCTGATCCGTTCGCCTCAAGTGATTGCTGATCCGTTGGCGCGCCCGACGTACCTTGCGTCCGATGTTGCATATGTGTGGAACAAACTCGCGGTGCGCAAATTTGATCGCGCGATCTATATCTGGGGCGCGGATCATCACGGCGATGTGCCGCGTGTGCTGGCGGCGGCGCGCGCGCTTGGACTCGATCCCAATCGCGTTTCAATTTTGCTCTACCAATTCGTCAACTTGAAACGCGGCGGCGAACTCGTCAAAATGAGCAAACGCACCGGCGATTTTGTTACGCTCGATGAATTGATCGACGAAGTGGGTCCCGATGCGGTGCGCTTTATGCTGATCGCGCAATCGGCGAACACGACGATGGATTTCGATCTTGATCTCGCAGTCAAGCAATCGGACGAGAACCCGGTGTATTACGTGCAGTACGCGCATGCACGGATTGCGAGCATTTTGAAAAAAGCGGCGGAAGCGGGTGTGGTGGCGGACGGTGGCGATGTCACGTTACTCACGCATCCCGCCGAGCAAGAACTTGTTCGCGCCATGTTACGCTTGCCGGAGGTCGTCGAACTCGCGGCGACGAAACTCGAGCCGCATCACTTGCCGCATTACGCAATTGAACTCGCCGGTATTTTTCATTCGTTTTATCGCCAATGCCGCGTCGTTTCATCTGATCCGGCGGATGCCGCGATTGGGCGCGCGCGCTTGAAACTCGTTGCCGCCGCGAAACAAACGCTCGCGCGAACGCTGAACCTGATGGGCGTGCGCGCGCCGGAAAGCATGTCGCGCGCGACTGACGACGAATGAAACAATTTGCCATTGGTTGTGCGGGGATGATCCTGGGTTTGATCGTTGGTGTGATCCTAGTGTTGAGCGCGACTGCGTTTTTGAATCTAGGTGCGTCGTCCATGGCGATACCGACACCCGATCCGCGTCTACCTGATGTGACGGTGAATGTCACGGCGGCGTTTGTCAACACACAATTGCAACAAGCGGTGCGCCAAAGCAACCTTGCGCGGCAGGCAAACGTATCGCTTGCCGCGCCAAACATTGTGCGTGTCGCCTTGACGACGGATGTTACGGTGGCGGGCAAAGCGTTGTCGGTGGACGCGACGGTCACGATGCGCGTCGCGGCGCAAAACGGGCGCATCGTCCTGACCATCGAAAAAATTGATGCGGGCGGCATGACTCTGCCGGTCACGTTTGCAACGCAAACGGTTGAGCGTTTGCGCGCGCAGATGGAAGATCAATTGAATCGGCTGGTCACACGCGCGTTACAAGGATTGACTTTGAAATTGATCAACCTCAGCGTCGCGCCCGACGGAGTGACGTTGGGTTTCAAATAGGGGCTGTTTCAACCTGGTCAATGTTTCGCCAGGTTGTATTTTTTATCGTTGACACTCGTGCATCCCAATGTTACAATAGCGCCACGATGAAAACAGTTCGGTGCGCGATTCGATGGGTGGGCGTGGGTTTGGTTTTGTTGGTGACGGCGTGCGCCGCGCCGCCGCCCGCGCCGCCGCCCGATCAAATGATCGCGCAAGCGACGCAAAAATTCCTCCGCGTCCAATCGCTCCACTTTGTCGTCGAGTTTTCCGGTGCGCCGACGTACCTCGATACGGCGCGCACGCTCGCGTTACGCCGCGTCGAAGGCGATATTCAACGACCTGACCGAATGCGTGCAAACCTCAAAGCCGCATTGCCGGGCGCGTATGTGTTGATGCAAGCCATCGGCATTGGTGCAGATCAATTTGCAACCAACCCGCTCAATGGACAATGGCAAAAGATTCCGACGGAATGGGGTTTCAATCCCGCGCTCTTGTTCGATGCGAAAACCGGGTTGGGCGCGCTGATCGGCGACGCGCAAAACCTCGCGGCGATGCCGGATGAAACCATTGACAATCAACGGCACTATCATGTGCGTGGACAGATCGCCGGTGAAAAAATTGCGCCCTTGACCGGCTGGCTGGTTGGCACGGGTGTGGTGCGCTTTGAAACCTGGGTCGGCGCAAACGATGGCTATCTGCGTCGCATCCGGCTCGTGGATGAATCACCGACTGCGCCAACAATGCCTGGTACGCCAATGCCGCCTGCGCAATGGAACATGGATTTCAGTCAGTTTGATGTGCCAGTGAAAATCGATCCACCCCAACTGTGATCCCAGCCCCGAAGGGTAGCGCGCCAGCGCCCTTTCATTTTCTGTGGAGTGCGCCATGACGTTACGCTCGCGCACGTTCTTCCCGCCACCTGTGATCCTCGTCCTGATTTCCTTTAGCGTGTTTCTTGGCGCGCTTGATCTCACCGTCGTTTCGACGATCTTGCGCCAAGTTATCTTCGATCTCGAAATTCCATTTCCCAGCGGCTTGAATCAAGCGGCCTGGATTGTCACAGGTTATTTGCTTGCCTATACCGTGACGATGCCGATTATGGGACGGCTCTCCGATTTGTATGGTCGCCACCGCGTGTATCTCGCTTGCCTCGTGTTGTTTGTCGTCGGATCGATCGTCGTGGGCGTTGCTAATGCGCTACCCGTCATGATCGCCGGACGCGTTCTGCAAGCGTTGGGCGCGGGCGCGCTCGTCCCCGTTTCGATGGCAGTCATCGGTGATGTTTTCCCGCCGGAGCGGCGCGCGTTCGCGCTAGGTGTTCTCGGCGCGGTGGACACGGCGGGCTGGGTCGCTGGCCCATTGTATGGCGCGTTGATGGTCACGCAATTTGAATGGCGCTGGATTTTTTTCATTAACGTGCCGTTGGGCTTGATTGCCGCGTTACTTTTATTTGTCGCATTGCGCGATGTGGATCACCCGCGCGCACCCGCGACGATGGATTATGCCGGAGCGATTTTGTTGAGTGTAGCATTGGCGGCATTGAGTCTTGCGCTCACCGGCAATTCATCTACCGGGGAATCCAATTTTGCGGTGGCGAGTACGCAAGCGGGCGGTGGATTTTCGCCGTATGCGCCGATCTATGTTGTGCTGTTTAGCGTTGCCGCGATTCTGTTTTGGTGGCGTGAGCGTCATACACCCAGCCCGTTGATTGATCTGGGAATTTTTCGGAATGTGACGTTGAGCGCGGCGTGCCTGGTCAACTTGTTGGTTGGTGGCGCGTTGATCACCGGCATCGTGGACGTGCCATTGTTTGTGAACACGGTCATGTTGCTCACGCGCGGATTTTCGGCGGCGCAGGCGGACTGGCAAAGCGGCGCGATTCTGGCGGGGCTAACTTTGGCGATGGTTGTTGCGGCAGTGCTGGGCGGCACGCTAACCGAACGGCTGGGTTATCGTGCGCCAACATTCGGCGGCTTGTTGCTTGCCCTGCTGGGTTTCGGTTTGTTGAGCCAATGGCATACAACACTCGATGATGTCACCCAAGTCCGCGATCTCATCGTGTGCGGTGCGGGTTTGGGTTTGGTGATCGCGCCGATTGCCACGGCGGTAATCAACTCGGCGGCGGAGGAACAACGCGGCACGGCATCCGCCCTGGTTTTAATTTTGCGTTTGATCGGCATGACGCTTGGCTTGGCAGTGCTGACCACATTGGGGGTGACGCGCTTTGATGAATTGGCGCGCGTGGTCCCGTTGAGCGCGACGACGGCGGATGTGATCGCGCGCATTTCGGCGCAAGTGATGGATGAAATTTTTGCGCTCGCCGCTGGTTTGTGTCTGATTGCGTTAATCCCGGCAATTTTTTTGCGGCGTTCCCGCGCGCCGTTGACGCGCGCGGTGCACAGCTGGTGGTAATTCAAACCGATTCTCAGGGGAGGGTAGAATGGCTCAAACGGTTCCGCTTCAACCGGCGCGTAAAGCGAACACGCTGACGTGGGTGTTGGTGGGTTGCGCGATTCCCGTGTTGCTTGTGTTGTGTTGCGGCATTGCCGCGCTCGGTTTGTATGTGACCGGTGCGGCGCAACCTTTGCTTGCCTTGCTGGGTTTGGCAGGCAAAGCAAATGTTGCGGCGAATGTTCCGGCGGGCGCGCCCATGTTCGTGGCGATGGATCTTGATCTCCAGCAAGCGGCGAACTTTCAAAAAATCTGGAGCATTTACCAGAACGCGGCGAAAACCCAAACGAGTATGAGCGATTTCAAAACCCAGTTCAAAGATTCAACGGGTTGCGATTTCGATCAAGACATTGCGGCGTGGTGGGGACCGGATGCGGGCATTTTCTTGACGGATGCCCAGAGTTTGACCCCGTCCTCCAGCTCGGCGACGGCGAACCTTGTGTTTGCGGTTGGCACGCGCGATCAAGCCAAAGCGCAAGCGGCGATCCAGAAATGTTCGGCGAAACAAAAGCCGGTTTCAACGGAAACCTACAAGAATATCAAGATCAACTTGTATGATCCCAACGGCGCGCTTGCGATTGTTGGCAATTATGTGATGCTTGCCACTACGGGCACGGCGTTGCACGCGGTGGTGGATGCGACGGTGGCGGGCGGCACGCAGACGCTCGCACAAAATCCGAGCTATCAAAAACTCGCCGCGCAACTTCCAGCGAGCCGGGTTGCAACGTTTTACATGCAACCCGCCGCGTTTCTTGACGCATACCGCAAGCTGGCGACGGGCGTTCAGCCGCAGGCGCTGGATCAATTGCAAGCGTATCAAGCGGTGGGTGGCTCGCTCGCGTTTACCGAAAATGGCGCGCGCGTGGATACAGTAGCGATGTTCGACAAGACGAAACTCGCGCCATGTTATCAGCAATTGTTTCAACAAGCGGGAAGCACGAATCGTGCGTTGAATGCCGTGCCGGCGAATACGTATGCGCTGTTTGCGTCCTCTAATTTCAAAGGCGTGTGGGATTGCGCCATGACGCAAATGGACGCGACAACGCAAACGCAAATGCAAAGCTCGTTCACGCAACTCAAAAAGCTGGGTGTGGATGTCGAAGCGGATGTAATCAGTTGGATGACCGGCGACTTTGCCTTGGCAGTGACGCCAGGCAAACCCATTGCAACCTCAGTACCTGGCATGGGAGTTATTTTTCTTGCCGAAGCCAAAGATCAAACTCTGGTTAATTCGAAAATGAACAACCTAAGCGCGGCATTGAGCAAACAAGGTATGACGTTCAAGGATCAAAAAATCAAAAACGTGACGATGAAAACCGCGTCGTTCGGTTCGGCAACTGATCCCAATGCGCCGGCATTTGGCTTGGGGATGATTAACAATTGGATGGTCGTGGGTGGTCCGCTGGACGCGCTGGGCAATGTTGTGGATGCGCCCAATAACGCGTTGGCGAAAGATGCTCGATTCCAAACGGTGCAGAGTGTGCTGGCGGCAAAAAGTAATGGTCTCGTTTATGTGAATGTTGCAGGGTTGGAACAATTGTATAGCGATTTTATACGCACGACGGATGCGCGGACGTTCAGCACCTATCAACGGGATGTCCAGCCATGGCTCAAGCCGATCAAGGCAATGGGCGTGTCAGGGCAAAGCGGTAGCGATATGGCAACCTCAACTTTCTTTGTGTTGATTCAAGGTGATTGAGTGATTGCGTTGGAGTGGACAAGACAGTCGTTTGTGCTATAATCCAAAGCGTACCTTGATAGCCAAATAAAAAACCGCGTGAGTAATGATTGACGCGGTCGCAGAGTGATGCAGGGGAAGCCGGTGCAAAACCGGCGCTGTCCCGCAACTGTAAAACAAGTCTCTGGTCAGACGAACTTGGACGATTGACTTGTCAAGTCAGACTACCTGCCTCTGTGGGCGAACGCAATGCAGGACAATTGCGTTTGCATTTACGCAACCTTCGCGCGAAAGGGGGCAAGATGATGGCACACGCACCATAATCCCCTTGTCGTTTTTGACAAGGGGATGTTTTATTTTGCAACAGGTATGATCAGAATTCAAACTCAAATAGGAGCCATACGAACATGAACCTACGAAAAATCATTGTCGGGCTGATTGCCTTGACCTTGTTGTTTGCCGCGTTGGCGGCGTGTGCGCCCGCGCCAACACCAACCCTAGTCCCAACTAGCGTGCCGGCGCCAACCGTCGCCCCGACGACTGCGCCTGCGCCGGTCACGGTGACGGATGACGCGAAACGTACGGTGACGATCAGCGCGCCGCCGCAACGCATTGTCTCGCTTGCGCCCAGCACCACCGAAATCGCGTTTGCGCTGGGCTTGAACAGCCGCGTCATTGCGGTAGACACATTTTCGGATTTTCCAGCGGACGTGAAAAGTCTGCCCAAGATCAATACCAGCCCGTTGAACCTCGAACAAGTCGTCGCGCTCAAACCCGATCTGGTACTTGCCGCTGGCATCACCAACTCTGACGATATTAAAAAACTAGCCGACTTGAAATTGGTTGTGCTGGTGGTCGGCTCGTTTGACACCACGTTCGATGGCGTCGCGGCGGATCTTGCGCTCATGGGCAAAGCGACTGGCACGGATGCGCAAGCCAAAACGGTGACCGATGCGATGCAACAAAAAGTGAACGTGATCAAAGCCAAGCTTGCGGCTGGTACGGGTAAACCCAAAGTCTATTGGGAACTCGATGCGACCGATCCGGCCAAGCCGTATGCGCCCGGTCCCGGCTCGTTCATCAACGATCTCATTACACTCGCGGGCGGCGTGAATGTCACAGTGAATGCAAAATCGCCGTTCGCCCAGATCAACGCCGAAGAAGTAGTGGCGGCAAATCCGGATGTGATCATCTTGAGCGATGCCGCGTATGGCGTTGCGCCCGCCTCGGTGCAAGCGCGCCCGGGCTGGTCGGCGATCAACGCCGTGAAAAAGAACCAGGTGTTTCCGATTGACGATAACCTGGTGAGCCGCCCCGGTCCGCGGATTGCGGATGGACTCGAAGCCGCCGCGAAATTGATTCACCCTGAATTGTTCAAGTAAAGTTTGGGCAGACCTGGTAGGTTTGCTCAAACCTGCCAGGTCGTCACCAATGATGCGTTACAATTCCTGGTTGGTAATTGCGATTTTGATTGTCGTGCTGGTGCTGGCATTGTTGGTTGCCGCCTCGCTCGGCACGGTTGCGATTCCGTTAGGCGACATTGCGGCGATCACACTCAAACGCGCGTTGGGTGTTTCATTCGGCGCAACGTGGACTGAAACGCAAGAGGCGATCGTGTGGCAATTGCGCGTGCCGCGCGTGTTGGGCGCGGCGCTGGTGGGCGCGGCGCTGGCGACGGCGGGCGTCTTGTTTCAAGGTTTGCTTCGCAATCCGATGGCAGACCCGTACTTGCTTGGCACGTCCGGCGGCGCGGCGCTCGCGGCGACGATTGCGCTTCTCGTCCCGGTATCGTTTGGCGCGTTTGGCTTTGCGCTCGTCCCGGTTGCCGCATTTGCGGGCGCGTTAGGCGCGGTTCTGCTCGTCTATCAGATTGCGCGGGTGGGCGCGCGCACGCCGATCACAACTTTGTTGCTGGCTGGTTTTGCCGCCAGTTCGATGATGGCATCGGTCATGTCGTTCTTGATGCTGATGAACCAGAGTGCGTTGCAACGAGTGGTATTATGGACGATGGGCGGCATTAGCGCGAGCGGCTGGAGTGCGCTGGGCATCGCCGCGCCATTGATTTTTATTGGTGCGCTTGCGGCGTATGCGTTGACGAACGATCTCAACGCGTTCTTGCTCGGCGAAGAACAAGCCGCCGCGCTCGGTGTGGCGGTGGAGCGGCAAAAGTTCTTGGTGCTGACGATTGGCGCATTGCTTACCGGCGCGGCAGTCGCGCTCTCTGGACTCGTGGGCTTTGTGGGGCTGATCGTGCCGCATGTGGTTCGCCTCGTCCTGGGTCCCGAGCATCGCGTGCTCTTGCCCGCCTCGTTTCTTAGCGGCGCGATTTTTCTCGTGCTGGCAGATTTGCTCGCGCGCAGTGTGATCGCGCCATCCGAGTTGCCGTTGGGGGTCGTCACCGCGCTCATCGGCGCGCCATTTTTTATTTACCTGTTGCGGCGCACCAAACGCGACTATACGTTTTGATTTCAACCCACGGCAAACCGCGATCTAAATCTGGCTTGCGATAGAATCCGGTCTCTAAATTGCCAAAGCAATTTGTGAATAACCCAAATGGATCAAAAAAATTGTGATGATTCGTGTTATTCGTGGATGAGATTGGGCGCTAGAATCGAAATTGATGGATCCATTTCTTTCGGCTCAACAAATTGAATTTGCCTATAACGATGTTCCAGTCTTGCACGGTGTTGATCTGGCGTTGGCACACGGCGGACTGGTGGCGTTACTCGGTCCGAATGGCTCAGGCAAGACGACGCTATTGAAAATCCTGGCGGGCATTTTGCGTCCGCGGGTTGGTCGCGTGGTCTACGCGGGCGGCAATCTTGCCACGCTGAATCGCCGTGAGGTGGCGCGGCAGATCGCGCTGGTGCCGCAAGAGCTGAATGTGCCGTTTGCGTTTACCGTGTGGGAAATGGTTTTGCTCGGACGTACGCCGCACATTCGTCCGCTGTTTGGCGAATCGGCGCGGGATACCCAAGCGATTCAGCGCGCGTTGGCATTGACGGACACCCAAGCGCTCGCGGCGCGCGTGTTTGGCGAGCTGTCCGGCGGCGAGCGTCAGCGCGTCGTCATTGCGATGGCGCTCGCGCAAGAGTCGCGCGTCCTGTTGCTCGACGAGCCGACTGTGCATCTGGACATTAACCATCAAGTCGAAGTGCTGGAACTAGTTCGCAAACTAAATCGCGAACGCGGATTGACAGTGCTGGCAACCATGCACGATTTGAACCTGGCCTCGTTGTATTTTGATCGCTTGGTCTTGCTCAAGCAAGGGCGTATTGTGGCGCACGGATCGCCGCGCGAGGTATTATCGGCGGAACGCGTGCGCGAGGTTTTCGGCGCGCAGGTTGTCGTTCAAGCGCATCCGGCGCACGCGGAAATTCCGCACCTGGTTTTGATGCCGAGCAATGGCAATGGGCATACACCCAACCTGACTCACGCGCCGCGCAAGCCCGTTTGATTTTCGTCCACTTTATGATATACTCGCTACACGATGAAATTCAAACGCATTTATTTTGCTGTGCCGATTACGCTGATTTTGCTGATTGCCGCATTCGCGATTGCTCCCGGTTCACAATCCTCGATTACACCTAGCGCTAACGGACTGAATCCTTCACTTACTCCAAACATCACGCTCACCCCGGTTCCGTCGCCGACTCCAACCGTTACTGATCCGCCGATGCCAACCGCAACGGTGTTGCCGACACTGACGCCACTGCCACCGACGCGCACGCCGCTTCCGACTGCGACGCGCGATCCCAACCTGCGCGTCGCGCGTGTCCCAATTCTGATGTATCACTATATCAGCGTGCCGCCCCCTGACGCAGATAAATATCGGCTGGACCTTTCGGTGACGCCAGCAAATTTTCAAGCGCAGATGGACTATTTGGCGAGCGCAGGCTACCATCCGATTCGTGTGATGGACTTGACGGATCATTTGCTGACGGGCGCGCCGTTGCCGAGCAAGCCGATTGTCCTGACGTTTGACGATGGCTATCTGGATAATTATCAGAACGTGTTTCCAATTTTGAAACAGTACCATTTCCCCGCAACCTTTTTCGTCATTACGAATTGGGTGGATGAACAACGGGCAGGGTATATGACGTGGGCGCAACTCGGCGAATTGAGCCAAGCCGGGATGGAGATTGGTTCGCATACGGGGGATCATGTGGATTTGCGAAACAAACCTCGCGCGTATCTGAACACGGAACTGGCTGGCTCCAAAGTGATGATCGAAGCGCGCTTGGGGATTACCGTCAAATCGTTTTGCTATCCCTCCGGGAAATACGACGCGCATACGATTGATGCGCTCAAGTCCATCGGTTACTTGGCGGCGACGACCGAGATCACGGGGATGCGCCAAGCGAGTGACGCGATGTATGAACTGCGGCGGATTCGCGTGCGGGGCAGTTATACAGTGGCGGATTTTGCGTCGTGGCTCAAGTACTATGCGGACAGCGGCAAATAAGGTCGCACAATGCCCGGCGTTGGCAAGCGGTCACGTAATTCGCGGATGGTGACGCCGAGTTGGGGATGCACGAGATCGGGCGCGATCTCGGCAAGCGGGACGAGGACGAACGCGCGCTCGGTTAAACGCGGGTGCGGAATCGTCAACGTGGGCGATTGAACGATCAGGCGCGCGAAAAACAAAATATCAATGTCAATGGGACGCGGACCGAAACGAATACCGGTGGCGCGTCCCATTTCTTTTTCGAGCTGTTTGACCGCGCGCAGTAAATCCAGCGGGCTGAGCGCGGTCGTGGCTTGGCAGACTTGATTGAGAAACCACGGTTGCTCGCGCACGCCCCAGGGTTCGGTTTCGTAGAGCGCTGATAATTTTTCGATGCGCGCGAATGCGGTGAGCCGGGTGAGCGCGGTTTGCAAATTTTGCGCGCGGTCGCCCAGGTTCCCGCCAAGTGCGAGATACACGGTTGCCATACCGCGATTGTAGCACGGATCACGTGAACTGAAAAACGCGCCGCGTGATCGGTGATCGCTAGGTTATTTTTCTTTTACTTGGTTTTGTTGTATACTTTTGTCATGCTAACTATACCACGTGAAATTTGTTGTGATCTGGAACAAGCGCTGACTCGCGAATGGATCGTGACCAATGGCATTGGGGGTTTTGCCGCTAGCACGCTGACGGGCGCCAATACGCGCCGCTATCATGGTTTGCTCGTCGCCGCGCTCAAGCCGCCGGCCGCGCGCACCATGACGCTGGCAAAACTCGACGAAGAGATTGAGGTGAACGGCGTCACATATCGGCTTGGCACGAACGAGTACGAAAGCGGCACGATCTATCCGGAAGGCTATTTATTCCTAGACCATGTCGAACTTGATGGCGCGCGGCCAACCTTTTATTACCGCGCCGCGAATTTCGCGTTGACGAAAACGGTGTGGATGGAATACGGACGCAATACCACGTTCGTCCGCTATGCGCTCGCGCCCGATTCGCCGTCGGTGCGGATGACGCTCTTGCCACTGTGCACTTTTCGTGATTTTCACGCTGAGGCGCGCGGTTCGCTGGAAACGCATTTTGGCGTGCGTGTCGCGGAGGGTGTGGTGAGCATCCAAGCGTTTCCGCAAGCCGCACCCTATCACTTGCTCATGCCGTCCACAGCAAATTTCGTGTCGCTGGATTTGTGGTACTGGCGTTTCAAACATCGCGTTGAGGCGGAACGCGGTTTGGATTGCATCGAGGATTTGTATTTGCCCGGTCAATGGCATGTGACGTTGCAACCTGGCGAGACCTTGACGTTTGGGGTGACGACGGAAGACCCAGCGACGGTGGATTGCGCGGGTGACGCGGCATGGCAACGTGAACGCGCGCGCCAAGCGGCGTTGACCCAGGGCGCACGCGACGATTTTGAGCGGCAATTGTTTAGCGCGGCGGATCAATTTATTGTCGCGCGCACGGTGGCGGGCGAGCCGCTGTCCACCGTGATTGCCGGATATCCCTGGTTCAGCGATTGGGGCAGGGACACGATGATTTCGTTGGAAGGCTTGACGCTGATCACGGGGCGGCACGCCGAGGCGCGGAAAATTTTGCGCGCGTTTGCGCAGTACATTGATCGCGGCATGTTGCCGAACCGTTTCCCGGATGCGGGGATTGACGCCGAGCCAGTGGAATATAATACGGTGGATGCAACGCTGTGGTACTTTCATGCGCTGGAGCGTTATCTCGCCGTGACGCAAGACACTGATCTGCTCCACCAAGTATTCCCCGCGCTTGCATCCATTGTGGAATGGCATCTTCAAGGCACGCGGTATCACATTCACGTTGATCCCGCCGATGCATTGCTGTATGCCGGTGAGCCGGGCGTGCAATTGACCTGGATGGATGCCAAGGCGGGTGATTGGGTGGTGACGCCGCGTATTGGCAAGCCGGTTGAAATCAATGCGCTGTGGTATCGCGCGTTGCGATTGATGGCGCAATGGGCGGCGCAGTTGGGTCAAGGGTCAACCGCGTATGCCACGCTTGCCGCGCGGGTGCGCGAATCGTTTCGCCGCTTTTGGTACGCCGAAGGCGGTTATCTTTACGATGTGATTGATACGCCGCACGGCGCGGACACTTCTTTGCGTCCCAATCAATTGTTCGCGCTTGCGTTGGCGGATGATCTGGTGACCAATGCCCAAGCCCAATCCGTGTTGACTCGGGTCGCGGATAATTTGTTGACGCCACTCGGCTTGCGCACCCTCGCGCCGCACGATCCGAATTATCACGCCTTGTATCGCGGTGACCGCGTAGCGCGCGATGCGACGTATCATCAAGGGATTGTGTGGGCGTGGCTGATCGGCGCGTATGTGGATGCCGTGATTCGCGTGACTGGTGATCGCGCGACCGCGCTTGCCGCGCTCGCCGGTTTTCAGCCGCATTTATCCGAAGCGGGGCTGGGCACGATCAGCGAAATTTTCGAAGCCGATCCACCCTACCGCGCGGTCGGTTGTTTCGCGCAAGCGTGGAGCGTTGCCGAAGTTCTGCGGAGCTATCGGCAAGTGAAAATTTAATTTGACCTGGGAGGAAAAGCATGGCACGGATTTTGGTGATCGAAGATTCGATATACCAACGCACCAAGCTGAGCCGGTTGTTGGAAATGAATGGGCACCAAGTCTTGCAGGCGAGCGACGGCAACGAGGGTTTGCTGACCGCGGCGACGAGCGAACCGGATTGCATTCTGTTGGATCTAGTCATGCCTGGGATGAACGGCATTGAGGTTTTGCGCGCGTTGCATGACAAGCATATTGCAGTGCCAGTCATTGTCCACACGGCGGATATTCAGAACACCACGCGCGCCGAGTGTTTGCGTTTGGGCGCGGCGGGCTTTGTAAACAAACCCGCGCGCGACCCCGAGTTATTGGAGGCGATTACCCGAGCGCTCGCCACGCCAACTTCGACGGAGAGCGGACAATGAAATTAAATGCTCCGCAACTCGATGCCTTGCGCGAAATGGTCAACATTGGCGTGGGGCAAGCGGCGGGCGTGTTAAACGCCATGCTGGCATCGCATGTTGAATTGCGCGTGCCAATCGTCGAAGTGTTGACCGGCGCGGAATTGCGTCAGCGTATTCAAAGCATGAAACACGAACATATTTCCGCCGTCCGCTTGGGGTTCAAGGGTCCGTTCAGCGGCAATGCGTCGCTGATCTTTCTGCCTGAAAGCGCGGCGAAACTGGTGATCATGCTGACGGGCGACGATAACTCGACGCTCGATCTGGATTCGATTCGGATTGGGGCGTTGACCGAAGTTGGGAATATCGTGTTGAATGGAATTATGGGCGCGATTGGGAACGAGCTGAAATTACACCTATACTATTCCGTGCCCAGTTACCTTGAAAACCCCGCTGATATTCTGATGGCGGCGAATTCGCAAGCCCCTGGTTTTTCAGTGGTCTGGGTGCAAACCAGTTTTACGGTCGTCAAGCAACAAATCACCGGCGATGTGATTTTGCTGTTTGAAGTCGGCTCGCTCGATTTGCTCGTGCAAGCGCTCGATCAACAGATGGGAGTCTAGCGCACGTGGTGGATAGCCCAGCTCTCGAGCCATTCGAGTTGCTCGATCATTTGCCGGTGGGCGCGCTTGTCCTGGCGCGCGATCACACCGTTGTATTTTGGAACTTGCAATTAGAAGAATGGACTGGCGTGCCGCGCGATCAAATTGTCGGCACGTGCATCACCCAGCGTTTTCCCAACCTGGGACGTCCAATCTACCAAGCTCGGTTGCAAGGCGTTTTCAGCGGCGGCGCGCCCGTCATTTTTTCTGCGCAACTCCATCAGTATGTGATTCCCATCGCATTGCCGGATGGACAATTTCGCACCCAACACACCACGGTAACCGCCCTTGCCTCACCCGTCGCCGATGAATTCTATGCGTTGCTCGTGATCGAAGATGTCACCGACATGACGCGGCGTTTGCAAGAATACCGCGGTCTGCGCGATCAGGCGCTTGCCCAAGCGCGGGAGCGGCAACGCGCCGAAGAAGCGGAGCATGAACAACGGGTTTTGGCGGAAGCTTTCCGCGATATTGCCGCCGCGTTGAACGGCACTCTCGAACTGAACCAACTCCTGGATGAAATTCTCAAACACATCGGGCGTGTGATGCGCTATGAGATGGTCAATCTCATGTTGCTCGAAGGTGACACCGTGCGCGTCGTTCGTAGCCAATCGCCGACGACTACCGGGAACGATGCGGTGCTGGGTCTGCGCATCCGCATTGCCGATTTACCCAACCTGCGCCAAATGTTGGAATTGGGCGTGCCGTGTGTGATCCCGGATACGGCGATGGACGCGGATTGGGTTGATCTTCCAGTCACGCGCTGGATCCGTTCCTATGCTGGCGTGCCGATCGTGACGCGCCAGCAGACCATTGGTTTCCTGACCTTGACCAGTGGAACGCCCAACTTTTTTTCTCAGCCACAGGCAGAACGCCTCAAAACTTTTGCCGATCAAGCCGCCACGGCAATCGAAAATGCGCGTTTGTATGCCCAAGTCCAACAACTCGCGATCACAGATGGACTGACCAACTTGTTGAATCGGCGCGGATTGTTTCAGGTCGGGACAAGCGAATTTGAACGGACGAAACGTTTTCAGCATCCACTCACGGCGATTCTGCTCGACATTGATCATTTCAAGTCCATCAACGATACTTATGGACATGCGGCCGGTGATCTCGTCCTGGTTGCTCTGGCGGATTGTTGCCGCTACAACATCCGCGCCGTAGACATTGCCGGCCGATACGGCGGCGAAGAATTTGTGCTATTACTGCCCGAAACCACGCTCCCCTGTGGACTCCAAGCGGCAGAACGCTTGCGCGCCGCGATCGAAGCGATGCGTGTGCCAACCGCGCAAGGCGCGATCAGCATTACGATCAGTCTTGGTGTGGCACCATTCACTGAGCAGACGAATGATTTAGCAGAATTGATTCAACAAGCCGATCGGGCGCATTATCGCGCCAAGCAAGCCGGGCGCAACCGCGTCGTTCCCAGCACATAAATTGAGGTGGGGGTGGATTCGTTTGACATTCATTCTGCCCTCTGCTAGAATAGCCGCGTGTTTCCCCTCCCAGACTTGCAACTTGTCTCCGCCGCCGACATTCTCATCGGCTTGATTATCACCGCCTCTGTCATTGTGCTAATCGCCGATTGGCGCATGGCGTTGTTCGCGCTGATCGCGCAGTATGTGTTGCTCAGTGTACTGCTGATTGAGTTTGTGCCGACCCAGCTCGCGCTTGTGCGCGCCATCTCCGGCGCGCTCGCCACCGCAATCCTCTATTTAACGTTTCGCCGCGCCGCGGATGAATATCGGAATGCGCGCGCTGAAGCCGACGATGTCGCCTCGCTCGCGGTGATTGATCGCCTCTATCATTTGCAAGCCTTTATTGTTGGACTACCCTTTCGCTTTTTCGCGCTCGCGCTCGTCGCGGTGGGCATTATCGGCGTGGCGTCTTCCATGACCTTCCTGGGTCTTGCGCCCGATGTGTTGTTCAGCGGCTTGTGGTTGATTGCGACCGGCGTGCTGGTGGCAATTATTTCGCGCGATGTGTTGCGGCTGGGCTTGGGTATTCTTCTCTTTACGGGCGGCTTTTGCGTTTTGGAAACCGCCACGGAAGGCAGTCTCTTGCTCTACGGCTTGCTAAATATTTTTGATTTATTGCTCGCTTTGGCAATTGCAAACCTCGCGGCATTGCCGCCTGATGCGACGGGTGCCCGGCGGCGGCACGGAGAACTGCGATGATGGCGACCGTAAGCGTTGGGCTGATGGTGCTCGTTTGTCTTGCCACCGGTTTGGCCATTCGCTTGTTGCGCCGTTTGCCGCGCCTGGTCTTTGTGGCAACTTTGATCGGCGCGCTTGGGCTGGCAGTTTTGCTGGCAACAGCCACCGACGCGCCCGGCGATTTTCTCGGACGCACGCTTACGCTGGATGCCGCGGCGCGCGCTTTCCTGGGTCTCTCCATGACAATGGCGGCGGCGCTTGCCTTGTTCGGCCCGCTCACCTTTGGGCGCGCGAGCAATGCGCCTTCGGCCGTCATTGCCAATTCGCAGGGCGCATTTTTCTTTTTCAGTCTCGCGCCGCTAACGCTTGCGATTGTGATCGATAGTTTTCCATTGGCCGTGTTCGCGTGGGCCATTGGGCTGATTGTCTTGATGTTGCTCGCGCAACCTGCGCGCGAAGGGCGCGTGGGCGGTGCGGCGCAATTCCTCTTGCTGACCGTGATCGCCGTCGCCTGTCTCTTGCTCTCCAATCGCTTTTTCGATCTGTACCCGCTAACGCCGGAAAATCTTGATCTCATTCGCAACACGGTGGTGTTTCTCGCGCTGGGGATGGGCTTGTTACTTGCGGTTGTGCCACTGCACATTTGGCTTGGCCCGCTTGCCGACGAAATGCCGGTGCTGGGCATGGCGTTTCTGGTCGGCGTCGCTCAACCCGTTGGTATCTGGCTCTTGATGCAACGCTTGGGCCAAGTGCCGTGGCTCACCGCCAAATCACCATTGCTGACGGTGTTGCTGTACGGCGGAGTGTTGACCGCCGCAGTGGGCGCATTACTTGCGCTTTCGGAACGCCGCGACGGGCGGTGGCTGGTGTACCTGTCGCTCGTGCCATTGGGGCATGCCTTGATCGGCTTGAGCCTGGGCACGCAACTGGCGCTGACGGGGGTGATGCTGACGCTGATCAATCGCGCGGTGGGGATTGGGCTGATTGCCGGGGGAGTCAGTTTTGTGCGGTATCATCCCGAACGCCGCTGGCAAATGTTAGGTGCCTTTGCGGTCTTGTTCGGCGGGCTTGCGTTGGCTGGCATTCCGCCTGCGCTGGGTTTGACCATGCGCGTGCCGATTTATCATGATCTTGCGGCGGCGAATGCGCCGATGTTGCTCGTGCTATTGGTCGCGAACGCGGCGGTCTTGCTCACGACGATGCACGCGGTCTGGGATGTGCTGAAACAGTTACCGACGGAAGATGAATTTACCGGCGAATTAAAAATTGTGCCGTACTTGTGTACGGTGGTCGTGCTCGTCTTGGTGGTGCTTGCCGTTCTGCCGGGGATTTTTCCGCAAGGATTTGTCGAGCCGTTCCTGGCAACCCTGGGAAGCGCAAGTTATTTGAAATAGAAAACTCCGAAGGATGATTCCTTCGGAGTTTTTGTTTCCATGGTGTGCGCGCCAATTTAATTGCCCCAGAAAAACTTGAATGCCTCGCCCAGATGCGCGCGCCAAAAATTCCACTGATGACCTTCGGGATATTCGGTGGCGGCGAACACGTATTGCTTGGCGCGTAACATTTCGACGAACCGCCGTTGTGCCGCGACGAAATCGCGATCAGGTTTGCCAGCGCCGTCCAAGTCCGTTTCAAATTCTCCGACGACCAAATGAAACTTGATGCCGAGATTTTGCGCGGCGCTATAATCGCGGATGAGCGCGTCGTTTTGAAAACTATAGTATCCCGATTGTCCGGCGACCAAGCCAAACACTTGGGGTCGCCGCCGCGCCACATGCGCCGCGATCAACCCGCCAAAGGATGAGCCGATGATTGCGCGCGCCGATGCAATCGCGCGGGTAGCGTAATTGCTATCGATCCATGGCACCAACTCGTCTACCAGAAAACGCGCGTAATGATTGTTCCGCGCATACTCGACGCGGCGATCATTCGGCTTGACCAGCACCGCGATAAACGGTTTGACCAACCCTGCTTCGATCAGATAATCCGCGAGGCGCGGAAAATCCGCGTAATGCAAATAATCGCCGCCATCGTTCAAATATGCCACGGGATATTGGCGATGCGCATCGTATCCCGGCGGCAGGCACACCCAAAAGGTGCGCCGATCAGCCATCGCTTGGCTCCGCATCCAGTGCGGTTCGACCACGCCGCGCGCAATCGGCGTGTCATCCGTGATCTCACGCGGCGCGCGGTAATCCGGCATGGCGAATTCGGAATGCGGCCCCATGCCGCTCGGCGCGGTGCGCGGATTGTGCGGATCGGGACGCGAATGTCCATTGACCGCGATTTTGTATTCGAGCCGCGCCGCGCGCGGGAAACGCTCAATGCGATACCACAAGGGCGTGTCCGGCAGATAGCGCATCGGCGCAGTGGGTTGCCAATGCGTCCAATCGCCTTCCAGTGTTACCGATTCCGCCTCTGAACTGATGTGAAAAAAAATTGCGCGGGTATCTTCGATCAGCGGCGACGTGTGCGTGGCGGCAAACTCGCGCACCAAACGATCTTTAGCGGAAACGGATGTGGCGTGTTCTAATTGATAGAGCAGTTGATCGAACGACATGGTTTCGCTTTTCAATGGATGCGTGATCATTCGGCGCAACGCAGTGCGCTCGACGATCACGCATAAACCCCGAATGTTAGATCACGCCCGCGTCGCGCATGACTTGGCGCAATGCCGCTCGATCACTCTCGGCGAGCGGGCGCAAGGGCAAGCGCGGCGGTCCGCCGTAAAATCCGCGATTCAATTCTTCGAGCGCGGCTTTGAGACCCGGAATGTTCCAGCGCGTGGTGACAGCTTGGTTGAGTTGCACGAGTTTGAATTGCATCGCGCGGGCTTGCGCGTGCTGACCCGCGTTAAACGCATCATACACCGCGACACATTCGCGCGGCGCAACATTGGCGAGCGCGGCCACTGTGCCTTGCGCGCCAATGCACAACGCCGGATAGAAATAGCCGCCCGATCCGGCGATCACCGAAAAATTAGGTCGCACGGCGCGGATAATGTCAGCGAATTTCGCGACGTTGCCACTGCTGTCTTTGATGCCGATGATGTTGGGATGTTCGGCGAGCGCGATGACGGTCGCGGCGTCAATGTCAATGCCAGTGGCGGCGGGCATGTTGTACACAATCGTCGGAATTGGTGAGGCGTCGGCAATCACGCGATAATGGTTGATGAGCGTCGCTGATTTCATTTCGGCTTTGTAATAGCTGGGTGTGACAAACATCGCGGCATCAGCCCCGCACTCTGCCGCGCGTTTCGCCAGCGCGATACATTGCCGCGTAGATTCGACGCCCGCGCCGACCAGAAATAATTTGTCGGACGGAATGGCTTCGCGCGCGGCGTGCCACAACGCAATTTTTTCGTCTTCGGTGAGCATGACGGCTTCGCCATTTGAACCCAGGACGACGTAACCGTGCAAGCCGGTCTGATTCCACAAGGCAATGTTGGTTTTTACCTTGTCCAATAGCAAATTGCCATCCGCGTCGAACGGAGTGGGAATGGGTGGAAATACGCCTGCCAATTTCATGTTGCTCTCCTCTGAAAATAATCCGCGCATGAACACGAATTCACGTGATCGCGTTCTGGCTTGTTACGCGCTGACGGATGCGCTCACGTCCAACTATCGAACCGATGCTCAATCTCCTGGGTTTGCAGAAATTCGTTAAACTCGGTGACTGCCGCTGGATTGTCGGTGTAGAGCGCTTGCAGGAGTGCGAGCAACACGTGATCTTTTTGATTCGCCGGGATGCTCACCTGGTATTCGTAGCGCTCGTTGCCCCAGCGTTTGCGCGGCGCGTCGCCAATCTCCTGCCCTGCCACAACCAGCCCGCCATCGTGCGTGATCTCGGCGTTGATGAACACCGATGTTCTGCCGCGCTCTTCGTGCAATTTAATTTGTTTGCTGTTGCCATTTTTCTTTTTTGTCACGCCACAACCCTGTGCCGGAAAAAATGTAAACGGGATTGCCAATTGCCTTTGCCGAATTAACGGCTATTCGTAATCCACTTTTTTTCGAGAAAGCCAAAATCCCAGCGTCCCGCCGCGTCGGACGCGTAGCGCACGATGATCGGCGATTCGTTGCGCGTCTTGTCGAATTCTGTTGGAGTCAGCGTAAAGATGAGCGTATGCGGATCGCCATTTTTGAATTGGCTCACGTGGAACAAGTCTTTGCCAATTTGCAAAATCGCGTTCGGATCATTTGCCGGGAACGTGCGCTGGCTGGTGACTTCAACCTCAACCGCCGGTTTGCCGCCCAGCGTTGCCGAGGACGGGACATTCCGCATGATAATTGTATTGCCTTCGCTGGCTGTGGACCAGAATTTCAAGCCCGAGGCAATCGCGATCACGGCGAGAAAGATGAGGAGGAAAATAACGGTGCGTTTCATGATTACTTGGCTCCAACCGCTTCCGCTTTCTCCGCTGTGTCCAGCCGCAGGGAAATTGCTTGCGACACGCTATCATCGCTCATCGTGATGCCATAGACCGCATCCGCGCTTTCCATCGTCGCGCGATTGTGCGTGATGACGATGAACTGGGTTTCTGACGCGAGTGTACGGAGCGCATCGCGGAAGCGTCCCACGTTTGCTTCGTCGAGCGCGGCGTCTACTTCGTCCAACACGCAGAACGGCGTCGGCGAAACCTTAAGGATCGCGAACAACAACGCGGTCGCGGTCAGCGCGCGTTCGCCGCCGGAAAGCATTGCCAAATGCGCCGCGCGTTTACCGGGCGGCTTGGCGATCACGTCAATGCCGGTTTGCGTAATGTCTTCCGGGTTTGTCATCTCCAAACGCGCGGTGCCGCCGTTGAACAACAACGTAAAGAATTTCATAAATTCGACGTTGACCGCTTTGAACGTCTCTTGAAATTTTTGCCGCATAATGTCGTCGAGTTCTGCCACGGCTTTATTCAAACTTTCGATGGCGTGTTGCGCGTCGGCGATTTGCTCTGTGAGAAACGTGTGCCGCTTTTTCAACTCGTCGTATTCTTCCGGCGCGTTCGGGTTGATCGACCCCATATATTTCAATTGATTGCGCAGACGGCGAATTTCTTTTTCTAGCCCTTCCGGCACGTCGGTCACAATCGGCAGGGCCACATAGTCTTCACCGATCCGAAAACGCAATTGTGTGGGATGTGCCGCATCCGGCGCGAGGATTGTTTCGCGCGTCGTGCCGTTGGCTTCATCGTCCAATTTATTTTCAGAGACGATGCGCCCGCTCGTCAAGTCGTCTTCGATTTCGGTGACGATGCGCGCGATTTCCGAACGTCCGCGTTCAGCATCCAGCACCGCGGCATTGTGCGCGTCTTCAAATTCCGCCAGCCGCGCGCGTTCGGACGATTCTTGTTCTTCCAATTCGGCTTGCGCGTGTTCGGCTTGGGCGAGGGCGGCTTCGGCGGGGGCAACGCTTTCGTCGTTCTCGGTGAGCGCGCGCGCCGATTCGTCGGCGCGGGTTTGCAGTTGGTTGCGTTGCGTGGTGAGTGTTTGCACTTCGCGCGAGAGTGTTTCGGCGCGGCGGGCTTTGCTGGCGATTTGCGCATCCCATTGCGCCATTGCCGCGCGCGCCGCTTGCTCATCCGCGCGCGCACCCGCGACATCGCGTTCGGCAATTGTGAGCGCGGCGCGCAATTCAACGATCTGGGTGCGCGTGAGATCAACGGCACTTTGCGCTTGCGCGCGTTTGGTTTCAAACGAGTTGAGTGCATCGGCTTGGACGCTGAGCGATGCCGCGAGCCGCAAGCCATCTTCATACACGCCGAGTTGCGATTTCAATGCCGCTAATTTTTTTGCGAGTTCGCGAACCTGAGGCTCGCTTTCTTCGAGTTGCGCTTCGGCGTGCGCGGCGCGGCGTTCCAAATCGCGCAACTCTTTTTCGGTTTGATTCAAGCGCTCGGCAAGCGCATTGCGTTCTTGTTCTTTCGCTTGGCGCACGCTCGTCGTTTCGGCGATATGTTGTTCCTGCGCGCGTTTCGATGCTTCGAGCGCGGCGATCTCGCTAAAGATATCTTCGGACTGTTCGCTCGTCGAGCGCAAACGTTCGGCGAGAACAGCCAGCTCACGCGTGTGCGTGGCATGGCGTTGTTCCAGTTGCACGCGCGCGCGGCGCGCATCGGCAAGTTGCGCGCGCAATTCTTGTCCCTGGCGGCGCAATTGCGCGAGTTGCGCGGCGAGGTCTTGCACGCCGGATTTACGCGCGTTCAGTATTTCACGCGTGGCTTTTTCGCGCGCGCTATTTTCTTGCGCCGTCGTTTGAGTCTGCGCCCAGCTGAACGCATACCACATCCGCAATTTATCGTCGAGGTTACCGACGACGCCATCATAACTTTTCGCGCGTTCGGCTTGGCGCGCGAGCGACGGCAGGCGCGGCGAAATTTCGTTGACGATGTCGTTGACGCGCAATAAATTTTGTTGCGTCTCGGCAAGTTTATCAAGCGCGTTCTGGCGTTTCGATTGATACAAGCCGATGCCAGCGGCTTCTTCAAACAGCGCGCGCCGTTCTTCGGGACGGAGTGATAGCGCTTGATCGATCAGCCCTTGCCCAACGACGGCATATGTGTTGCGCGCCAGTCCGTACCGTGACAGCAACTCGAACACATCGCGTAGCCGCACGCGCGAACCGTTGAGAAAATATTCGTTGCCGCCATCGCGAAACGCGCGGCGGCCGATGGTTACTTCGGATGGATTGCTACGCAAGAGTTCTGCCACTGGGTCGGGTCGTGCGGCGCGTGGCGCATCGTCCAATTTGACTAGAGTTGGTTCGGCGGTTTCTGTCAGCGAGGGCAACCAGGGATTGGGGTTCTCAAACGTCAGCGATACTTCCGCCATGCCCATGCGCGGGCGCGTGCTACTCCCGGAAAAAATCACGTCTTCGGTTTTCTTGACGCGCATTTCGCTGTACGATTGCTCGCCCATGACCCAGCGCACCGCATCGGCGATATTTGATTTGCCGGAGCCATTCGGTCCAACAATCGCGGTGACGCCCAGATCGAAAATAAAATTGGTGCGATTGGCGAACGTCTTGAAACCGTGGAGTTCGAGATGTTTTAGATGCATGGATTTTGGATGGTCGTTGCGCTGTTTTGCGGCGCGGATGACAGGGCGGAGTATACAACAAGAGGGGCGAGAAAACAAACGAGCAGTGAGAGCTATGCGCGCGGTGCTATTATTTGATCGACGCCGCGCAATTGCGTTTGCAAAATTTTCTGCGCGCGCGCAATGTCGAGTGTGCAATCGCGCGGACGCGGCGCGGGCGACGCGGCGCTGAGCGCGGGCGCAAATTTGGGCGCGCGGTGAAACGCGGCGGCAAGCTTTATGCCAAACGCGTAGCGGCTCACGCGTTGCGCGCCCGCCAAGTTGATGATGCCCGTGTAATCGTTTTGCGCCAACTCGATCAGTGCATCCGCGAGATCGTCCACGAAAATCGGACAGCGATATTCGTCGGTGAACAACTGTGGCATTGCGCCATCCAGTGTTTGCCGCGTCCGTGGGTCCATGGGCTCAAATCCATAGACAAGCGAAGTTCGGACGATCACGGCGTTGGATAACTCTGCGCGCACGATCGTTTCCGCGTGTGCTTTCGATTTGGCATAGGGGGTGATTGGGTTGGGTGATGCGGTTTCAGCGTAGGGGGCGTGTTCGCCGTCGAAGATGACATCGGACGATAAATGGATCAGGCGCGCGCGATGCTCTGCCGCCGCGTGTGCGATGTTCTGTGTGCCTTGCGCGTTCGTCGGCATCATGTCGCCAGTCATCAGTGCGGCGGTGTGGATTACCACATCGGGGTCCAGCGCTTGAAATAAACGATGCACCGCGTCCGTGTCGCGCACGTCCACGCGAAAAGCGGCAACGTCATCGCGCGAAATCGGATGCGCGAAATACGTTGCCGCGCTGTGCCAAGTGTGTGGCGCGCGTTTCAAGATTGCCGCGCCAACATAGCCGCTTGCGCCGGTGATCAATAATCGCATCGGGTTCTCGTTGGATTGTCGTTAGTCAGTCGCCGCGTTAATTTTGACTAGTTAACTTGGCCCTTGAGCGCGATCAGCGCGGCTTGGTTCTTGCGCGCGACTTGGGCTTGCAGTGTTTCGAGCGCCACGCGCGCGGCTTCTTGTTCGGCGATCTGTTTACTGCGCCCGATGCCGCGTCCGTATTCTTGCTCGCGGAGCATGACGACGACGGTAAAAACTTTGGCGTGGTCCGGTCCGCTGGTGTCGACGATGCGGTACAACGGTGTCACTTGAAATTCGCCCTGGCTCAATTCTTGCAACATGCTTTTCGCGTCGCGGTCGAGCCGTTGATCATGGACGCGCTCGGACTCGGCGGCGACAAAGCGTAAGATGAAACGCCGCGCCGCGTCTAGTCCCTGGTCGAGAAACAGCGCGCCGATAATCGCCTCAAAGACGCCCGCAAGCAGGGGTGCGCGTTCGCGGCCGTGCGCGGTTTCTTCGCCACGCGACATGAGCACAAATGGCGGCAGACCCAGGTCGGCGGCAAAGCGCGCGAGCGTTTCGCCTTTGACGAGCGCAGAGCGTAACGACGTCAGATCGCCTTCGTTCATTTCAGGAAAACGTTGATACAGAAATTCTGCCGTGACGAAATCTAAAACCGCATCGCCAAGAAATTCCAAGCGTTCGTTATCGAGGTATGGCAAATCGGGATTTTCGTTAAGGTAGGAGCGGTGCGTGAGCGCGCGCGTCAATAACGCCTTGTTATGAAAGGCATACCCGAGTTTGGTTTCGCAGGTGTCCAGATTGGTTTCCATTGTGTTGGGGTTGGGTCATCCTTGGTCGTAGCGCTGGAAAATAATAATTGCATTATGCCCGCCAAAGCCAAACGAATCCGACATTGCCACGCGCACATTTTTTTGGCGCGCGACGTTCGGTACGTAATCCAGGTCGCACACCGGATCGGGATATTCGTAATTGATCGTGGGGTGAATCATCCCGGTTTCAATGGTTTTGATCGCGGCGATGGCTTCGATTGCGCCGGCCGCGCCCAGCAAATGTCCGAGCATGGATTTGGTTGAGCTGATCGGAATCTGATAGGCGTGTTCGCCGAACACGGTTTTGATCGCGGCAGTTTCGGCGGCGTCGTTGAGTTGCGTGGATGTGCCATGCGCGTTGATGTAATCCACCGCGGCTGGTTGCAGACCGGCTTTTTTGAGCGCGCGTTGCATCGCTTTTGCCGCGCCAGCGCCGCCCGCGACGGGCGCGCTGATATGATAGGCGTCGTCGGTTGCGCCATAGCCAACCACTTCGGCGATAATGTGCGCGCCGCGCGCTTGCGCGCTCTCGAGCGATTCAAAAATCAAAATGCCGGCGCCTTCGCCAAAGACAAAGCCATCGCGTTTGGCGTCGAACGGGCGCGAAGCATGTTGCGGATCGTCGTTGCGCGAAGTGCACATGGCTTGCGTGCGATGAAATGCCGAAACACCGAAATCGGTGAGTGACGCTTCCGTGCCGCCGGTGATCATCGCGTCGGCATCGCCACGCTTGACAATTTCGTATGCTTCGCCAATTGCGTTCGTCCCGGTTGCGCACGCCGATGCAATCGAAAAGTTGGGCCCACGCGCGCCGAATGTGATCGCCACTGCGCCGGGCGCCATGTTGGGAATCATATAGGGTCCGGTGAACGGGCTGACGCGCATCGGCCCTTTATCAATCAATGTGCGCATGCTTGCTTCCATCGTGCTGAGACCGCCGATGCCTGAACCAATGACTGAGCCGATAGTGTCCGCGTTCGATTCGTCAATTTTCAAGTGGGCTTGCTTGAGTGCCTGCGCGGTTGCGGCGATGGTGTATTGAATGAACAGGTCAATGCGCCGCGCTTCTTTGCGATCAATATAATCAGCGTAATCCTCGACGTTGAAATCGAGAATCTCTGCCGCGATTTGCACGGCGAATTGAGTCGAGTCAAAGCGCGTGATCCGATGAATGGCACATTGACCAGCGAGCAGGTTCGCCCACAGAGCTTCGACCGAATTGCCGAGCGGTGAGATGGCGCCCATGCCGGTAACGACGACGCGCCGAGAATGCTCTGACATTATCTCAAGCCTCCTTGCAGGAATTTGTATTTAGACGACCGCGATCCAGGTTGCGTCTGTTTTTTCAATGGCTTCGCCAATCAACCAATGCGAGGTGTGATACGTTTCCAGCGCGTGCGTCAGTGCATCGTACTGCGCGGCTGGCACGGCGATGAGCAAACCGCCGGACGTTTGCGGATCGAAAAAAATTTCAGTGAGATCGTCCGCGAGCGGGCGCGTAAATTCAACTTGGCCATCGAGATATAATTTGTTGCGTCCCGCGCCGCCTGGAATTTGATGTTGGCGCGCGTACTCTAACGCGCCGTCGAGAATGGGCAGTGCGTTGGCGAAAAAGCGCAATGCCACGTTGGAGGCTTGCGCGATTTCATGCGCGTGACCGAGCAAGCCATAGCCCGTAATATCGGTGGCGCATTTTACGCCAACGGCTTGCATTGCTTGCGCCGCGCCGCGGTTCAGGCGGGACATCCATTCAATTGTGTTTTGCAAATGCGTGTCCGCGGCGACCTGGTTTTTACCGGCTGTGGTGATCAAGCCCGAGCCGAGCGGTTTGGTTAGCACGAGTTGATCGCCGACGCGCGCGCCGCCTTTGGTTGTGATGTGGTCGGGGTGGACGATGCCGGTGACCGCCAAGCCGTACTTGGGTTCTTGATCGATGACGGTGTGACCGCCGGCGATAACCGCGCCAGCTTCGGCGACCTTGTCCGCGCCGCCGCGAAAAATTTCGCTGAGCAATTCGAGCGGCAAATCGTCGCGCCACGCCGCGATATTCAAGGCGAAGGTCACCTCGCCGCCCATGGCATACACATCGCTCATGGCGTTTGCCGCCGTGATGGCACCGAACGCATACGCATCGTCCACCACCGGCGGAAAGAAATCTATCGTTTGAATGATCGCGGTGGTCGCATTGATGCGGTAGACGGCGGCATCGTCCGGTGCGCCGAGACCAACCAGCAACGCGGGAAAATCCTGCGCGTGAAATTTATTTTGGAGTGGGCGCAAAACTTGCGCCAGTTCGGCCGCGCCGATTTTTGACGCTCAGCCCGCGCACGCGGCATAGTCTGTGAGTCGGATTTTTTTTGCTTCTGTCATGTTTCTATAACACTCATTCAACGTCCAAGTTGCGTGGCTTGCTCACGGCGTTGGATTACTAGGATGGGCAAAACAACGGCAAGCGTGATCCAGAGATGGAGGTTGCTAATTCCAAGCCAATACCCGTTTTTGAAATCAGCCAAGTATAGTTTTAATGTGTCCGGGATTGCCAGACTGGCGAACAGTGTCAGGGCGAACAACGATCCTAGTACGCCGCTCAGCCAAACCCAGGACATTGGTTTTGAGAAAAGCAAGGTCAAGCGCGCGCGCTTGGTGTCGAACCAGGCGAGCGCGAGCGAAATAATCCACGGAAACATCAAAAACGAAATGCGAATTTCGCGCGCCCGCGCAAAGACGATGTGCGTGCCAAACACGATCAAGAAAACGATCGGCGCGGTGGAAATAATGATCCGCCAGGCTTCGCCAGCCGTTTGACGTGTATGCCACTGTGCGCGCAGTTGCGCCGCAAAGGGTAACCACAGTGCGCCAAAGATGCAAAAAATGAATGCGAGACTTTGCCAGGGCGTTTCAAAATTATAGATCGAACCTTCGAATGGATTGTAGGACGCATAGCCCAGCAGAAATCGGATGCCGATTGCCGCGATCACGGGTGGGAGGCAGACCAGGATTTTGTTGTGCCACGAATCGCGCGCGGCCAGCAGGTAAGTCAGCGGGATGATGAGTGTGGTTTCGCGGGTAAGGGCGGCCAGTACGGCAATTACACTGACCCACACTGGCTTGCGTTTGAATACGCCAAGTAAACCGAGCAGAACCAGAAAATAGGCGAGTGGGTCTTCGCGCGTAAAGACGGGATATTTGTACGCGAGCGTCACCGGCGGCGATGCCAGAAAAGCCAAACAGCCCACGAATGCCATCTGGGCGTTAAAATCGAGCGCGCGCAAAAAATAATAAAAGGCTACCAGCGTGCAACAGAAAAAGGCATAGCCCCAAAAAATAAAAGTGAGATAAAAGCCAAACGCATCGTTTGGCGCAAACAACAGCGCGAACGTGCCTTGCACAATCCAGCGATAGAGCGCGCGATACTTTGTCGGAATCCAATATTGGACTGACCAGGCTTGTGGCTGGTCGGGTGGAGCTGAAAGATCAACCGCTAGGTGTCTCGGGCTGGTGATCGAACTTGGCGCCGCCCAGTTCAGTATAAAGATCGCGGCAAGGATCACAAACAGAATCGCAAAATAACCCAGTTCGGTTTTATTGAGCCGTATCACGATTCGAGTCGAACCTCGCCGCTCTTGCCGCCGCGTTTTAGTACGAGCCGCACATTTTCAATATGCATACCGCGATCCACGGCTTTGGCCATATCGTAGATGGTCAGCGCGGCAGTGGTTACAGCGACCAACGCTTCCATCTCCACGCCAGTCTTGCCGACATTTTTTGCTGTGCCGATGATGC